>JAGOOG010000031.1 GCA_017992605.1 Deltaproteobacteria bacterium | reverse complement strand
AGGACCATGACCTCCTGGTCCTGAGAGATCTTCACCTCGGTATGGGGCAAGGCCTTGCCAACGGTCTCGGGTTTCACCTCGTCGTCGGGCTGCACCTGAAAGATGCCGCAGGTCTCGGTGAGCCCATAGCACTGCTTCAGGTTCAGGCCGCAGGCCCGGAAGAACCTGATCACGTCGGGGCTGATGGGGTGTCCCCCGGTATAGGCACTGAGAAAGCCTGAGCAGCCTACGCGGTCGAGCAGAGGATTAAGCACCAGGAGTTTCGCGAGGGCGTGCAGGACCCTGAGCGTCAGGGGTACGACCCCCTGCCGGGCCTTGAGGTCGACGCAGGCGGTGCCGATCCTCTCGGCCAGGGTAAAGGCGGTCCGGTTGATGAATCCTGCATCGTCGATCTTGACACGGATCCTGGAGGCGAGGTCCTCCCAGAAGCGGGACGACGAAATGAGAAGGTCCGGGCCGATCTCGCGAAAGTCCGCTTCAACGGTCTCGGGCGTCTCGGGGAAATTCATGGTCATGCCGCCCAGGAGAGCCACGCCGAAGCCCCACATCTGGTCCACGATCCAGGCAGGAGGCGTCATGGAAAGCCAGTTGCCTCCTATATCCACCGGGGTCGAATCGATCCATTTCCTGCCCATGGCCGAGTAGTTCCGGTGGGACAGCATGGCAAGCTTGGAGATCCCCGTGGTGCCCGAGGTGAGGATCATGTGGGCAGTCTCGGCGACCTTCCCCTTGGAGAGCTCTTCAGCGAACAGGCCCGGGTGCCTCGATTCGTGCTTTATCCCGAGGTCCAGCAGGTCGCGAAAGCTCACCAGGAGTCTGTTCCCGGCATAGCTCCGCATGCCCGTGGGATCCACGTAGATGATCGCCTTCACGTGAGGCAGGTTGCCGCTCTGCTCCAGGAGCTTGTCTACCTGTTCCTGGTCCTGGACAAGGACGAAACTCGCCTGGATGCGGGAGATCGTCGATGCAAGCTCACTTGAGATAGCCGATGTGAAGAGATTGAGCGTCACGGCACCGAACGCCTGTGCACCGAGCTGGGTAAACAGCCACTCCGGGTGGTTGTTCACGATCATGCCCACATGGTCGTGGCGCTCGAGACCGAGTGCCTTGAGCCCGAGGCCGGTGTGCTTCGCGAAGCTCAGGTAGTCTTCCCAGGTGTAGGCCTTCCAGACCCCGTAGGCCTTCTCGCGGATGGCCGGGTAGTCTTTTCCGAGGTGTGCCGCCTGGTACGCCAGGATCTGTGGCAGGGTCCACCCCTCGAACCGGTCGAGGTGTTCGGGGCTGACCTTCTTCACGGAGAATTCCCTGTCCATGGATCCTTCCTAACCCTCTTCGGGGCGATCCAGACCGAGATCGGAGGTATCTCCGAGGTAGGCCTTGATGACCTCGGGGTGGTCCTGTATCTCCTCGGGCAGGCCTTCGGCCAACTTCTCGCCGAAGTTGAGCACGATGACCCGCTGTGAGATGCTCATGACGATGGACATGTCGTGTTCCACCAGGATCATGGTCTGACCCCACCCGTCGTGCAGTTCCAGGAGGAACCGCACCATGTCCTCCTTTTCCTCGAGCGTCATGCCGGCGAAGGGCTCGTCCAGCACCAGCAGGCTCGGCTCGCATGCCAGTGCGCGACCCAGCTCCACGCGCTTGCGCATACCGTACGGGAGAGACCCCACGAGCTCCTTGCGGATGGGCTGCATTTCCAGGAAGTCGATGATCTCCTCCAGGATCTCGTGATGCCTCACCTCCTCCCTCTTGACCGATGGCGAGTAAAGGCACGCCAAAGCGAGGTTGTAGGACGAGCGGGTGTGTCGGGCCAGCAGCATGTTCTGGAGCACGGTCATGCCGGGGAAAAGCTCGATGTTCTGGAAGGTCCTGCCTATGCCCAGAGACGTGAGCTTGTGGGTATGGAGGCCTGTGATGCTGCGCCCATTGAATAAGATGTCCCCCGAGGTGGCCTTGTAGAAGCCCGTGATGCAGTTGAGCAGGCTCGTCTTGCCGGCGCCGTTGGGGCCGATGACGGCCACCAGTTCGCCGGTGTGGACCGACAGGCTCACGTCCTTGATGGCCTGGATCCCGCCGAAGGCGAGAGACAGGCCCTTGACCTCGAGCTCGGCCTGTCTGATCGCCATCTTCTCGGTGGTAAAAATTCGCGGTTGCCCGCGGTATGCTCTCACGCGCCCGTACCCTTGAGTATTATTTCGTGCCGAGGAGCTTGATCGTACCCTTGCCGGGGGTGATGAAGCCGGTCAGCGGGGTGAAGGTGCCGTCCTCGTGGATCTGCACGATCCTGCCCGTGAAAGATGCCCCGTGATCTTCCTTCGTGTAGGTGATATTCGGAACGAGCCCGCCGAAATCCTCGTTCCTGAAGGTCTCCATGGCCGTGGCGATGTTCCCGGGGTTCACCTGGCCGTACTTCTCCTTCGCCCTGAGGAAGGCACGCTCCATGATCATGCCTACAACCACGCCTTCCCAGTAGGCGGTGTCGAATGAGTCAACCGTCTTGTAGCGCATCCAGAGCTCTTTCATGATCTTCATGCCCGGGACGTTGTCCGATGGCAGGGCTCCGCAGAACTGCATCTTCACACGGTCGCGCAGGAGGCCCTTGCCGTTCTTGAAGAAGTCGGGATCGGTCGAGGTCCAGGTGCCGATAAACATGGGTTTGTAGCCGATGCGGTCCGCCCCCTTGAGCGTGCTGATGATGGCAGCGGGCAGCATCTGCATGAACACGTACTGGGCCCCCTTCTGCTTGAGGCGCAGGAGTTCGGTCGTGAGGTCCACGGTCTGGGGAGGAAATTCCTCGATGGACACGATCTCGATGTTCTTTCCCTTGACGTATTCCTTGCTCGGTTCATGGATGGATCGACCGTAGGCGTTGTTGTAGGTCAGGAGGCCCACCTTGGGTGCTCTTGGGCCCTTGTGCACAGCGGCGATATATTCCATGACCACGGCGCAGTCGAGCTTGTAGGACCCGAAGGGCAGGAACATGTAATCAACGGGCGGCTGGAGAAGTTCCCAGGCGGTGGAGTAATTGAGCGCCGGGATCTTGAACTTCTGCAGGAGCGGCTTGGCCTGGATGCCCTCGCCAGCGCCCCAGGTGGCGATCATGTCCACTTTCTCCTGCATGGCGAACTTGCGCACCGCTGCCACGGCCTCGGCGGGCTTGTACGCGGTGTCAACGGTGATCATGGTGACCTTCGTCCCCTTGACGCCGCCCTTGACCTCGTTCACATACCGGAAGTAGTCCTGTGTGCCCTTGGCGTGGTACTGGCCCCAGGTTGATGCAGGGCCGGTGAGGTTGATGGCCGCCCCCACCTTGATGTCCTTTGCCTGGATCGCCGGCGCCAGAACGATGGCGGCGACGAGCAGCAAACCTCCGATGGTCAGTGCACGTCTCATGGTCGTCTTCATTGCATATCCTCCCTTGCCTTTTGTCTTCTAACCCACCCACTACCCTGAACGTATAAAAAAAGCCGCAGGTAGACGAAACCGGTCTACCTGCGGCTTTTTCTGACTAGGTCTTAAAAGCTCAAACGCAGGCAGACCTAATCAAAAAAGAAGAACCCGAAAGAATGTGTAAGACGTCTTGGTGCCATAACCCAGGAGGTTTATAGATATACGGCCAGGAAGTCAAGGGAAAAGTCGCGTCATATGACCGACGGGATGGACCGGTAGTGATCCTGGCGCTGGGCTTCGGGGAGTGCGAGGAAGGTGTCGATCACCCTGAGCATGTCGTCCCGGCGCTCGTCGATGTGGCCGTGGGCCTGGATGTAGTTGTTGGCGTGGTCGCAGGTGAAGAACATGTGAGAGGGCTCGAGGCCTGCGACAAGGCTGCGCAGTTCGAGGACCGTGCCCTCTGCGGTCTGCTCGGTGAACTCTCCTGAGCGGATCTTATCCATGAGGCGCGACATGGGATGGATCCACAGGCGGCGCACCCTGACGAAGTGGGGCTTCACCGCATTGAGCACGTGGGCTGACTCCCTCGCGTGCTCTTGCCACAACTCCCGGCCGCCGAGGCCCACGAGGAAGTAGTAGCTCAGCTCCATCCCCGAGTCCATGGTCTTTTTCCCGGCATCTATGAGCTGGGTCTGGCTGGTGCCCTTCTTCTGAAGACTGAGAACTGCGACCGATCCGCTCTCCATGCCAACATGCACCCTGTCGAGCCCTGCAGCGTGGATTTCCTTGAGTTCTTCTGCGTCCTTTTTGGCAAGGGAAGAGGCACGGCCATAGGATGTCACCCGTTCGAGCCCGGGAAACGTCTTTCTGAGATGGGTGAGGACCTTCACGATAAACTCCGTCGGGAGCCCAAGCGGGTTGGCATCGCCGAGAAAGGCGGTCCTGAAGATGTCCCCATACATCGCGTGCAGGGCGTCGATGTCCTGGAGTACGTCTTGAAGGGGCCGTTCCGAGAACGGGGTGTCGAAGAAGTCGTATATGCCGCAGAACAGGCAGCGGTTCCAGTTGCAGCCGCGCACTGTGCGTACGAGCAGGCTGCGGGCCTCGCTGGGTGGCCTGATGACAAGGTGCTCGGGTATGTGCATGGGATTGTTATAGGTAGCGGGGGAAGTGAGGTCAAGGATTACATACAAAGAACCACGACCCTTGTGGGGCCGTGGTCTCGTACGGATCGTCCGGTATGAGAGGGGGCTGTCCTGTCAGTTCTCCGCCTTCTCTGGTACGCGGGCGGCATGCCCGAGGAACCTGAGCGTGATGGCGGCGAATGCTGCTACACCTATAGTGATCATGATGACTGTCATGGCTAAGCCCTCCGTGCCTTTCTCTCGATCACTACCTCTTCGATGAACCCCTTGAAGCCCAGCGCGATGCCGGCGATGAGTCCGACCAGCGTGAAGTTGGGGGCCATGTTCAACGCCTTGTCGAGATACATGCCGCCGTACAGGCCGAGGAAGGTCATGGTCACGAGCACCAGGCTGTAGCCGCTGATCCTGCAGAGCCGGTTCCTGACTTCGCGGTTGATGGCTTCCTTCGTGCGTTTCATGGCCTTGCCTCCCTTCAGGGGTTTCTTCCTTGTCCTAGAAGAGGTTCATGAGGATCTGGCGTGCCGGGGCGGTGTTGATGCCCACCAGGGTCACGATCATGACGAACACTGCGGTGGCTTCCACCGGGGTGAGTCCCAATACCCGGTAGGTGAACCTGATGCCGATGCCGGTCATGAACAGTGCGCCGAGAACGATCCATAATGTCATCATTGTCTTGCCCTCCTGGGGTTTGTTTTTTCTTTCTGCCTTACATAAGGCAAGGGCCGTGCCAGTGTTGACCACCTCATAAACTATTGATTTAATTAGATCGCCATGTGACCGGCACTCCCTGTTTCTGACAAGATGTCACTTTGAGTTAGGAGGATGGGGTGGCATGGTACATTTTGTCAATCCTGCATAGAGTCGAGGTGTGAACTCCAGACAGAATGGCAAACATGACCAAGGATTTTTCTCGATGCATGCGGTATATGATTTCCCCGGCCCATGTGAGACACTTGCACGAGAGCCCTTCAACCGGGTATTGCCAGAGAGGGCGAGAGGCGTGGTCTGGAAGGGAGGATGTCTGATGGAGGAAGCAGCCATCCGGGCGGCTGGAGCGTGGTGCCTGGATGTGAAGCGCATCCGCGACGATGTTGCCATAAGCGGCAGCCCCCAGCGGAGCGATTTCAGATGCGTCGTGGAGTGCCCGGACCGGGGGCTCGTAGTACTTGAGAACATCAGGGGCCAGGATCGAGGGAAGAAGCAGGCCATTATTGACACCATCGACTTTCTCTGCGGGCAAGGCCTTTCGCTCGTTCACCCCTATATGCGAACAGCAGAAGGCAGACACATAGTGCAGGACGAAGGGTTCTTATGGCAAGCGTCGCCCTATGTCCAGGGAGTGCCGCTGGATCGTCCAGGATATGCCTTTGATCAGTGGCGTGGCACGGCTATGGCGGATTTTTTGATCGACCTCAGAAGGGCCTCAGGGAGCCTGCATGAGCTTCTCTCTTCCCCGCCTTTCTCCATTCTGAACCACATTGATGTGCTCATGGGGCAGATAAGAATCCGGGTGCCCGGCTTGGTTGATAGGCTTGCGCCGGTCGCGGCATTTCTACAAAAACGTCTGGCACACGTTCACGACAATCTGCCGAGAGCTTTTTGTCACGGGGATTACCATCCCTTGAACATTATCTGGTCTGAAAACGCAATCCAGGGTGTAATCGACTGGGAATTTTCCGGTATAAAACCTGAAATATATGATGCGGCCACGCTTATCGGATGCCTTGGTATGGAAATACCGGACGCGCTGACCGGTCCTGGGGTTATGGAGTTTGTCCGAAAATTGAAAGCTGAGCAGGTATTCTCCGAGACGAGCTGGAGGGTTCTGGTGGAGATGACCATAGCCATAAGGTTCGGATGGCTTTCCGAGTGGCTCCGCAATCATGACGAAGAAATGATTGAACTGGAAATGGTGTACATGCATCTTCTGATGGACCATGCGGACGACCTTGTAGGACTATGGTATTGTTAACCATTGTATCTCCAGCGTGGTATTGTGGTAATGTACGCTTCGTCCGCCCGGCTTATGGAACAGCGGTAGTCAAAGGCCGGCATCAGCGAGAAGATACACCATCATGGCGAGGAGGATGGAACCATGAGTGAAACAAGGCCTTTTTCCTACGGAACTGTCATCAGCCCCATGGAATTCATGGTGAAGCTGCCATCGATCCTCAGGAGACTGCCCGGCATTGCGTACAACGCGATAAAGGGCCTCAGGATGCTGTCGGGGGGCACCAACGTGACATGGGGAAAGGTCCTGGAGGACATCGCGGGAAGGTTCCCGGACAATCCCGCGGTCAAGTCTCCAGACGGCATGCTGACGTATCGGGAGCTGAACGGCAAGGCAAACCAGTATGCGCATTTCCTGCTGTCCAAACATGTAGGCCAGGGCGACGTGGTAGCGGTATGCATAGAATCCAGACCCGAGCTTCTGACGCTCTATTGCGCATGCGCCAAGATCGGGGCGATCTGCGCCATGGTCAACACGAACCAGCGGGGCGAATCCCTGGTGCACAGCTTCAACATCAACAAGGGCAAGGTCATCGTCATCGGAGAGGAATGCCTGGACTTTTTCAACGAGGCCAAGGCCGACATAGACCTCGACGGATCGCTGCTCTACGCCATGGAGGACACCGGCACGTCACTGGGGGCCGGGATGGAGGAGATATCGGCCCTTGCCGCGGCCATGCCCGATCATAACCCCGCCACAACCGCAGCGGTGCCCACCAAATCCCCAGCCGCGTATGTCTACACGTCGGGCACGACAGGACTCCCCAAGGCGGCGGTGATCATCAACAAGCGGATCATAAGCGCACTGTTTTGGTGGGGCAAGGTGGTGAACACGATATGTCCGGACGACACGGTGTACGTGCCCCTGCCTTTCTTCCACACCAATGCGCTCACCGTGGGCTGGCCTGCTGCACTCTATAACGGCGCCGCCGTCGCACTCAGGAGGAGGTTCAGCGCCAGCCAGTTCCTCAGCGATGTGAGGCAGTTCCATGTAACCCATTTCGTCTACGTCGGCGAGGTCTGCCGGTACATCATGGCCCAGCCCGAGAAACCCGATGACCACCAGAACCCCTTACGGGAGATCATGGGAAACGGTCTCAGGCCCGACATCTGGGAGCCCTTCAAGAAGAGATTCGGCATCGAGCATATCCATGAGTTCTACGGGGCCGCAGAGGGAGTGGGGGTGTTTACCAACCTCTTCGACTTCGATTATACCGTGGGCACCAGCCTGACCCCCTATGCAATCGTGCGGTATGACACCGAGAACGACGTGCCCGAAAGGAATGAGAAGGGGCGCCTGAGGCGCGTGAACCGCGGCGAAGCGGGCCTCCTCATCATGGAGATTTCTGAAAAGACACCGTTTGCCGGGTACTCGGACAAGAAGAAGACCGAGGAGAAGATCATCCGTGACGCGTTCAGGAAGGGAGACCTCTGGTTCAACACCGGCGACATGCTCAGGGACATGGGCTTCAGGCACGCGCAGTTCGTGGACCGCCTGGGCGACACGTTCCGGTGGAAGGGCGAGAACGTGGCGACCTTGGAGGTCGAGAAGGCCCTCAATGCCTTTCCCGACATCTCGGCATCGGCCGTGTACGGGGTGACCATGCCCTCGGGTGACGGCAAGGTCGGGATGGCGTCCATCCTCCTCCTGGAAGGCCGTGCCATAGACCTGAAGGCATTGACCGCCCACCTGAAGGCATCGTTGCCTAGCTACGCGGTGCCCCTGTTCATCCGCCTCGTGGACGATTTCGAGATGACGGCGACCCACAAGATCAAGAAGACGCAGTTCCGGAAGGAGGGCTATGATCCGGCTCAGGCCAGGGAGAACCTCTATGTGCTCCTTCCCGGCAGCGACGTGTATGTCCCCGTGGACGAGGCGCTGCATCGGGAAATAGTGGCGGGGAGATATAATTTCTAAGGGCACGGCCTTCCCTTCCCCTGGCAAAATAGGGTACAACACCCCCATGGACATCACCTTCACCCCCATCGGGGTCATGCACTGCGGGCTCACCGAATCGGAGACTGCGCCCAAGTACTACACCGAGTCCCAGGTCAAGGGGACCATCGAGATTAATCCGCCTTACGCAGCAGGGCTCACCAACCTCGAGGAATATACCCACATCGTGGTCCTCTTCCATTTCCACCGCTCAAAAGGCTACGACCTCATGCAGAAGCGCCGGGGCGTGGGCGAGCTGCGCGGCGTGTTCAGCCTCAATTCTCCCAACCGGCCCAACGGAATCGGGCTATCCATCCTCAGGCTCCTTGGAATCCAGGGGAACCTCCTCCACGTGGACAACGTGGACATGCTCGACGGCACGCCCATCCTGGACATCAAGCCCTACAAGCCCCAGGACTATCCCCGGGTGTAGTAGCACCTGCACCGGACTAGCCTGAATATGCATTGAAATTTTTCCCCTGATATGGTTTTCTAGGGGACCTGGTGAGGATACCACACTCTAGGGGTGCGCCCTCGTGATGCCGGCCCGGCATCACGATCCCCGCACCCCACTAAGAGCCCGGGATGATCCTCCGGCAAGACGACATACGCCATGAGAAGATTCTGAAGGAGAACACCAATGGAATACGATATGCCCCTGTTCAGACCCCCTTCCGAGGCGCGCTCGCTCATCTTCCAGGTGACGCTGGGCTGTTCCTGGAACCGGTGTGTGTTCTGCGCCATGTACAAGACCAAGAAATTCCTGGTGCGTCCCTTCGAAGAGGTGGAGCGGGACGTCATCGAGATGTCGTGGCATTACCCCGACACCCGCAAGATCTTCCTCGCCGACGGTGACCCGCTGGCGGCGCCCACGGACTACCTCATCCGGGTCCTCGACCTCATGAACCAGAGGTTCCCCAATCTCGAGCGCATCAGCACCTATGCAGGGCCCACCAATCTGAAGGTCAAGACCGTCGACGAGCTCAGGGAGTTCAAGGCACGCAAGCTCGATGTCCTGTACCTGGGCATCGAAACGGGCAACGACAGGCTGCTGAAGAAGATAAAGAAGGGCGCAACGGCGGACACCATCATCGAAGTGTGCCGCAAGGCCATCGATGCGGGTCTGCGCATGTCAACCTTCATCATTCTGGGCCTGGGAGGCGTGGAGGGCAGCTACGACCATATCAAGGACTCGGCGAGGGTGGCCAATGCCATCGATCCCCACTTCCTGGCCACGCTCACCCTCATGCTGGGTCCCTTCGAGAAGATCTACCAAGACGAGATCATGGGCGGCGGGTTCAAGCTCATCGACAAGAGACAGTCTCTGCAGGAGGTCCGGTGGTTCGTGGAGGACCTTGATCTGACCAACTGCAAGTTCGGTTCCGAGCACGCCTCCAACTATCTGCCCATCAGCGGGACGCTGCCCAGGGACAAGGCGGAGATCCTGCGCCTCATCGACATGGCCCTGAATGACCTGTCGTCCAAGATGCTCAGGCCCGACTGGGCCCGGGGGCTCTGATGGAGGTCAAGGCCATACGCGGCATGAACGATATCCTGCCCGAAGAGGCCTCGAAGTGGCGCTTTGTGGAGGACACGACCCGGAGGATCTTCTCTCGATACGGCTTCACCGAGCTGAGGCCGCCGGTGCTCGAAAAGACCGAGCTCTTCCTGAGGGGCATCGGCGACGACACCGACGTGGTGGAGAAGCAGATGTACACCTTCACGGACAAGGGCGGCGACTCGGTCACGCTCAGGCCCGAGGCCACGGCCTGCGTGCTCCGCGCGGTCATCGAGCACGGCCTGCTGGGCAAAGACCCGATCCAGAAGCTCTACAGCATCGGTCCCATGTTCCGCTACGAGCGGCCGCAGAAGGGCAGATACCGCCAATTCCACCAGATCAACGCAGAGCGACTCGGTGAAGACGGTCCCCTGGCGGATGCCGAGACCCTGGCCATGGCCTATGACCTGGCAAGTTCCATCCTGGGCAGGGATGCCCTCCTCATGGAAGTGAACTCCCTGGGATGCAAGGAATGCCGGCCAGCCTTCAGGTCGGCCCTCGAACAGTTCCTGGAATCCCGGCAGGACAGGCTCTGCGGAGACTGCCGGCGCAGGATGCACACCAACCCCCTGCGGGTTCTCGACTGCAAGGTAGAGACATGCAGGGAAGCCATGCAGGATGCCCCGCTCATGGACGTACTCCTGTGCAAAGGCTGCAGGGATTACCACGACATGGTCCTGGCCGGCCTCGATGCCCTCGGCGTGCGCCATGAGCCAAATCCGAGGCTGGTCCGCGGCCTGGACTACTACACCAGGACCACCTTCGAGATAACGGCCGCCGGCCTCGGTTCGCAGAATGCAGTGGCCGGCGGCGGCCGGTACGATGACCTGCTGAACGTCCTGGGGGGGCCCCAGGTGGGCGGCATCGGCTTCGCCTTCGGCATGGAGCGCATGATCATGCTCATGGGCGACAGGAGAGACAGGCCTGCGGGATGCTTCGTGGTGGCCCAGCCCCTTCCGCACATCGAGCTTGAGGCCCTTGCCGTCATGGCCCAGCTGCGGTCCGCAGGAATCCGGGTCGAAGCGTCACTGGGCAGGAGCTTCAAGGCCCAGATGCGCCGTGCCGACAAGGCGGGTTACCCCCTGTGCGCCATCCTCGGTGAAGACGAGGTGAAGGCCGCCACCCTGACCGTGCGAGACATGAAGATGGCCACCCAGGTCAAGGTCAGCAGGGCCGCGGTCGTCGACGAGATTACAGCAATCCTTGCAGACAATAAAGGAGAACGAGCGTGACGAGCGGCATGAACAATCTGAAGCGGACCCACTACTGCGGCGAGATCAACCATGTCCCGAAGGACACCCCTGTGACCCTGTTCGGCTGGGTGCAGCGCAGGAGGGACCTCGGCGGCCTCATTTTCATCGACATACGCGACCGCACCGGGATCGCCCAGGTCGTGTGCAACCCGGAAGACCAGCCGAAGGCACATGCCGTGGCCCACGCGCTGCGGCCCGAGTACTGCATCGCAGTGACCGGGCTGCTCGCCATGCGCCCCGAAGAGATGCGCAATCCGGGCATGCTCACCGGTGACGTGGAGATTGTCGCCCATGAGGTGGCGATCTTCAACGAAGCCGCCACTCCCCCGTTCGTTATCGAAGACGGTGTCGAGGTCAATGACACGCTGCGGCTCAAGCACCGATACCTCGATCTCCGCAGGCCGGGTCTGCAGGAGAACATCCTCCTGCGGCACAGGGCTGCGTCCAGCGTGCGTCGGTACATGGACGCGAAGGGATTCATTGACGTGGAAACCCCGGTGCTCACCAAGAGCACACCCGAGGGGGCACGGGACTACCTCGTACCCAGCAGGGTTTTCCCCGGCAAGGTGTATGCACTGCCCCAGTCACCGCAGCTCTTCAAGCAGCTCCTCATGGTCTCGGGCTTCGACCGCTACTACCAGATCGTCAAGTGCTTCCGTGACGAGGATCTCAGGGCCGACCGCCAGCCCGAGTTCACCCAGGTCGACATCGAGATGTCCTTCGTGGGCATGGAGGACGTGCTCGACGTCACCGAGGGCATGATCGCCACCCTGTTTCATGAGACGAAGGGCATCGACCTGAAGCGCCCGTTCCCCAGACTGAGCTATGCGGCGGCCATGGATGAATACGGCACGGACAGGCCGGACACCCGCTTCGGCATGAAGCTCGTCGACATATCGGACATCGCCTCCACCTCGGAGTTCCGCGTGTTCACCCAGACGGTCGCCGAAGGCGGCGCAGTGAAGGCGATCTGCGTGAAGGCGCCGCACGGTCTCAGCAGAAAGGACCTGGACTCGCTGCAGGGGGCCATTGCGGACCACGGAGCCAAGGGCGTCATCTGGGCCCGTCTCGATGGAGACGGGTGGAAGTCCACCCTGACCAAGTTTTTCAAGGAAAGCCAGTGGGCCGGCATCGCGCTGCGGCTCGGCATGGAATCAGGTGACGTGGCGCTGTTCGTCGCGGACAGGAAGAGCGTGGTGAACGCGAGCCTGGCGGCCCTGCGGCTGCACCTGGCGGAGCGGCTGAAGCTGATCCCCGAGGGGTCTTTCTCCGCCCTGTGGGTTACGGACTTCCCCCTTCTGGAGTGGAGCGAGGAAGAGGGCAGGCTGGTCTCGGTGCACCACCCATTCACCTCTCCGGTCCTCGATGACCTGCCCTTGCTGGACACCGACCCGGCACGCGTCAAGGCCTTGGCCTACGACATGGTGATCAACGGCTACGAGGTCGGCGGCGGCAGCATCCGTATCCATGCAAAGGAAGTCCAGCAGAAGGTCTTCAAGGTACTGGGTCTCTCCGAGGAGCAGGCAAAAACGAAGTTCGGATTTCTCCTGGATGCACTCCAGTACGGGGCACCTCCCCACGGCGGCATCGCATTCGGCTTCGACAGGCTCATCATGCTGCTTGCCGGCACCACGAGCATACGTGACGTCATTGCATTCCCCAAGACCCAGAAGGCCTCCTGCACCATGACGGAGGCGCCTTCGGACGTGGACCCGAGACAGCTGGCCGATCTCGGTCTGAAGATGATAAAGGGCAAACAATGTTGAAGATACTCACAGCCGCCATCGTGGTCCTGTTTCTTGTGGGCTGCGCAACGGCCAAGGGTGTGCCGGATGCCCCAGACCCCCGGAAAGATGCCATGATGCAGGGCGTTGAAAACCTGAGGCAGGCCCTTGATGCCCTCGATGACGAGGACGACGATGCCGCGGCCCAGGCCTTTGCCCGAGCCCTGGCACTGTTCGACGGCAATGACAGAGGGATGCTGGACATCATGAAGGACGCCTCGGGGCGGCTCACCGAAGTGGTCGAGATATCGGGCTTCGACTATGCCAAGAAGGAATCCCTCCGGCTGCTGGTCGTCTATCTTGACATGCAGACCGCCTATGCAGACAGGAACGACGCACAGGTGCAGTCGCTGGCGGTGAAGTTCGACGGGGCCTACCAGGCGGCGCTCCAGAGGACTGCCGAGGAAAAGCAGAGGAGGCTCGAGGAGATAGGCACCGAGATCGCCCTTAAGCGCGAGGAGATCCGCAAGACCTCGGAGTCCTCGGGCCTGGACGGCTATCCCACCATCTACGTGGTGAAGCGGGGCGATACCCTGCCGAGCATCGCGGCCCGACACGAGATATACAACGATTCCTTCATGTGGCCGCTCATCTACAAGGCCAACCGAGACCAGATCAAGGACCCCAAGGTGCTCTATACCGGACAGGACCTCAAGGTCCCCCGCGAGATCACCACCGACGAGATAGTCGAGGCCCGTCGCGAGGCGGGCGCCCCAGAACCCGAGAAGATCCCCAAGGAAGCGTTCTTGCCGAGAGGTAAGAAAAAGTAGCATGGGCAGGTGGGCTCCCAAGGGGATCTGCATCCAGCGGCTCCTCCGGGAGGAGAGCCACCGGGGGATTCGCCCGCGAGGAAAGAGAACGGAGAAAGGACTGCAATGGAAGGCGCCAGGATCACCTTTGTCGACAACAGGTTGAACGTACCAAATTATCCGATCATCCCCTACATCGAGGGCGACGGCGTGGGGCCGGACATCTGGAAGGCCTCGCAGGCGGTCTTCGACGCGGCGGTGGAGAAGGCGTACGGCGGGAAGAGGAGAATCGTCTGGAAGGAGATCTACGCGGGTGAGAAGGCCAACGAGAAGTTCGGCACGTACCTGCCGGACGAGACCATTGCCGCATTCAAGGAATACATCGTGGGCATCAAGGGTCCGCTCACCACGCCCGTGGGTGGTGGCATGCGGAGCCTGAACGTGGCGCTTCGGCAGATCCTCGACCTGTTCGCGTGCATCCGCCCGGTGAAGTACTACACGGGCACGCCCGCCCCGGTGAAGCGGCCGGACCTGGTCGACATAATCGTGTTCAGGGAGAACACCGAGGACCTCTATGCGGGCATCGAGTGGTCCAAGGGGAGCCCGGATGGAACAAAGGTCATCCGCTTCCTCAACGAGCAGATGGGCACGCATATCCGTGAAGACTCGGGGATAGGCATCAAGCCCATCTCCGTGACGGGAACGAAGAGGCTTGTCCGCATGGCCATCGAGTATGCGATCAAGCATGGCAAGAAGACAGTCACCCTGGTGCACAAGGGCAACATCATGAAGTTCACCGAGGGTGCGTTCCGGGACTGGGGCTACGAGCTGGCCAGAGACGAGTTCGGGGATATGACGGTGACTGAGGCGGACCTGAACAAGAAATTCAACGGCAAGCTGCCTGAGGGAAAGATCCTCATCAACGACAGGATAGCCGACTCCATGTTTCAGCAGGTGCTGCTGAGGCCTGCGGAGTACGATGTGCTGGCAGTGCCGAACCTCATCGGAGATTTCATTTCCGATGCGCTGGCTGCGCAGGTGGGCGGTCTTGGCATGGCTCCCGGGGCGAACATCGGTATACCGTTCGCCGTGTTCGAGGCCACGCACGGGACTGCGCCGAAGTACGCGGGGCAGGACAAGATCAACCCGGGATCGCTGATACTGTCCGGTGTCATGATGTTCGAGTACATGGGATGGGACGAGGCGGCGGTGCTGGCGAGAAAGGGCCTGGAGAAGGCCATCTCGGACAGGCAGGTGACGTATGACCTGGAGCGGCAGATGGAGGGCGCGACCCTGCTGAAGTGCTCGGAGTTCGGGAAGGCGATCGTGGAGAGGATGTAGGGGTTGATATAGACGGGCGGGGTAGATTAACTTCCTCCCCCCCAAGACCAGGCCACTTCCAAGGCAAGTATCTGCCTGTACATAACCGGCCAGCTGGACGTGATGCGTCAACTGGGCTGGATGTGAATTGCTTCAGCTCTTCTTCTTTCCCAGCAGGAATCCGAAGGCCAGGCCGATGGCGAAGGTGCCGCTCACCACGATCCACTTGGGTGCGGAGAAGAGCGTCCAGACGAGGAACTGGAAGGAGGTCTGCTCGAAGTTCTGAAGGATGAAGATGAAGCCGAGCACCGCGCCTACGGCGATGCCGATGATCTTCGCATTGCTCTTCATCCCGCCCGTGTCCATGATGGAAAACCTCGACCGATGATCGAGCACTATGGCACGCACCCCAATATGGTGTCAATATTCAAAGAGGTGAAATCACTTCCCGCTTATGGTAGTATGAACCCAGTGCAATGAAGGAGGCTTTCATGGCCTTAGAAAATCTGTTGTGGGGCGTCCGGGGAAGCCTATATCTTCTGCGGGACCTGAACTGATCGCTCGCATCCCTGGAGGTCGTCCAGGACATGGCGGGCAGGAAAGAAGACATGGCCCTGAGGGGAGCCACCGGCTTGGAGGGTGGCCTGGTGGCACGTGGCTCCACCTGTGGTGTGGTCACCGGAGGCTCTCTGGGCATGGCGCTCGCCAGGATCGATGAGATCGAAGCCGGGGGCGAGGCAGCCCAGAGAATGATCATGGAGGAGGTCCGGGACTATGTGCACTGGTTCCGGGACAGCTTCGGCACCACGCTCTGCCGCGAGCGCACCGGCGTAGATTTCTACACGCTCTCGGGCCAGCTCCGCTACCTGCTGCCCGGCGACCGGTTCTCCCGGTGCATGTGGCACATCGGCAAGACGGCATCGCATGTGAAACAACGCATCGCCGGCACCCGGCCCCCTATCGGCGGGCAGGCGGACGCCACGGACCATGCCCGCCACTGCGCCGCCGAGGTGCTCAGGGGAGTACGCAAGGCCTGCGGCACCGGCGATGACGTGCTGGAAAAGATCGCGTTCGTGCTCGACGGCGGGGTGGGCTTCACTGGCGGGGTTTGCGGGGCCCTGGCAGGGGCCGTGATGGCGGCGAACGTGGCCTATGGGTGGGACATGCGGTCCATGAACATACCCAGGACCATCAAGGAGTTCGTCGTGGGGCACCTAAACCTCCTGCGGAAGAAAAAGGCCTCCAGCCGAGAGACCTTTGCCATCGGCAGGCAGATCCTGGCCTCCCTCGACGGCAAGGCGGGCTCTCTCGACTGCGCCTCCATCACGGGGAAGACCTTTGTCGGCTGGGATGACTTCCAGGCCCACATGCGCGCATCGACCGCATGCCGGGAGCTCATTGAGCAGGCGACCAGGGTCTCGAGCGAGGCCATAACGCGCTACCGTCCCCTGTAAGGGCCTAAGCTGCCATATTTTATCCTTCCCTTTTCCGCAGTATTTCGGTAAAAAAACAGCCTTCCCGGTCAACAGCGGATATCTCCGCGCAAGTGAAAGGACAGGCACTGATGAAAGAGGCCATACAGAGGGCAAAGGTCCTGGTGGAAGCGCTTCCCTATATCAGGGACTTCCGGGGCAGGAGGATCGTCGTGAAGTACG
>JAGOOG010000057.1 GCA_017992605.1 Deltaproteobacteria bacterium | reverse complement strand
TCTTCGCTCCGAGTCCGAGCTGGAGCCCCACCTCCGCGATGGTGTCGATGCCCAGCGCCCTGCCCAGGGTATAGAAATACACGTCGCATGATTTGGTTATGGCCTCGACGAGGTCGACGTTTCCGTGTCCCTCAGGTTTCCAGCATCGGAAGATCACCCTTCCCAGGCTGTAGTGACCGGGACAGAACACCGTGGCGTCCGGGTCGAGGATGCCCTTCCGGAAAGCGGCCAGCGTGACAACGACCTTGAAGACCGACCCGGGGGGGTATGCCCCCCGCATGGCTCTGTTCTCCAGCGGGTGCATCGGGTCTTCGACGATGTCCTTCCACTGCCGTACGGTCAGTGACGCCGCAAAGACGCCTGGATCGAAGCCCGGTGTACTCTCCATGACAAGGACCTCTCCCGTCCCGGGTATCATGGCAACCACCGCACCCGCCTTGTCACCAAGGCCCTGCCTCGCTATGACCTGGAGGTCGTGATCGATGGTGAGCTTGACGTCCCGGCCCGGTACCGGCTCCCTTTCTTCGAGAACCCTGACGCGCTGGCCGTGCGCATCCACTTCGAAGACACGCTTGCCCTTCACCCCTCTCAGATTGTCCTCACTCACCAGCTCGATCCCGCTCTTGCCGATGAGATCTCCGGGCGCATACCCCAAACCCTCTTTCTCCTCGAGCTGACGCTTGGATATCTCACCGATGTATCCCATCACATGGCTGCCGAGGTCTCCGAAAAGATACTCCCGCTCGGGGATGATCTCGATGGAGACACCCGGGAGATTGAACATTTCCATCTCCACCTTGGCGACCTGGTTGAAGGGTATGTCCCGGGCCACGACCAGGGGATCATAAGGTTTGCTCTTGCCCTTGTGGATGGCCTGCATGATCTCCGAAGCCGGCCTGTCAAGAAGCGGTGCAAGACGCCTCGAGATGTCCTCGGGCTTGGAGATGTCCTCTGGAAGCACCATCACATTGAACGCAGGTCTGTTATCGGCGAGCACGACCCCGTCCCGGTCGAAAATCTTGCCGCGCGGGGCCGGAATCGGTATGATGCGTACTCGGTTGTTCCGGGAAAGCTCCTCGTAGTAGGATCCGTTGATGATCTGCATGAAAAAGAGCCTCAGGATCAGGATCCCGAGCAGCACGAGGACAAAGGCGATCAGGTAACGCGACTTTCTCCTGATGTCCTCATCGAGGTGCGGGTTGGTGATGTTGTTAGGTTTCATAGCCCCTCTTGATGCGCCCCACCAGGTCAACCATGAGGGGGCTCGCGCACCCCGAGAGCACGCAGCATACGGCCAGCGGGATGATCTCGAGAGGCGACGGTCTGATGTCAAGGAACACGATCAGGCCGCACGCCGCAAGCGCTGACAGAATGATTGTGAGCAAGATCTGGGTGGTGACGTTCTCGAGATAGATGACGTCCTTGAGCACATCGATCATGATGAAGGCAACGAGGTAGAAGAGGGGAATTAGGCCCGGCCGGGCCCCTGAAAAGGCCTGAAGGGACAGGGATGCCACGAGAACGAAAAAGAGCCCCTGGGAAAACCCGAGGTGGATGATGACGCCTATCACCATACCGAGGAGGAGGTCGATACGGAGGGGATACCAGAGACCCGGCATGAGCACGATCCCTATGAATGCTGCAGCGAAGACAATTCCCAGGAGACTAGTCTGCGTCTTCAACACTGAATCCCACCCCGAATACCCCTTCTATCTTGGACATCTCCACACTGGGACTGATCGTTATCCTGACGAAGATCTTGTGGGGTTCCCGCTTGACCTCGGATATCTGCCCGATCCTGAGCCCCTCGGGGAAATGCCCTTCCAGCCCTGAGGTCACCACCATGTTCCCCACCTCAACCATCTCGGTAGTTCGGACATACTCCAGGCTCAGCACATTCGTGCCCGTACCCTTGACGATGCCCTTGACCTGTGTCTCCTCGATGACGGCAGGCACTGCGCTCGCGGTATCAGTGATGAGCAGAACCTGAGAGGTGTGGGGAGAGACGGAGATGACCCTGCCGACCAGGCCGAGCGGGTTCACCACCGGCATGTTGACGGTGAACCCGCTCCTCTTGCCCCGGTCGAGGATGACGGTCCTGTAGAGCACGCTGATGTCCTGAGCCAGGAGCGATGCCGGCAGGAGCCGATAGTCCCCGTGCTCGGTCCTGAAGTCCAGCATTGCCCTCAACCTGGCGTTCTCGCCTGCGAGGCCCTGCATGGCCATGTGCCGGAACTGGAGCTCTTCCAGTTCCTTCTTCAGTTTCTTGTTTTCCCTGCGGACATTCACCAGGGCGAGGTAATCGGACCACAGGGTGACGCCGATCCTGTAGGGTGCCGTGACGACCCGTTCAGCGATATAGAAACCTTCCCTGACGGGGTTCAATCCGCTCGAGAGCGAGCGGTATTGCCCAAGGGAGAGCAGTACGATGACGATCGCCGCTGCGATGACGACGAGGATAATCTTGTTCGTGCCGCCGTGTTCCATCAACTTGGTATGGTGACATCCCTCAGCAGATCGATGTCATCCAGCAGCTTTCCGGCCCCGCGCGCCACCGTGGAAAGAGGGTCTTCGGCGATGATGACGGGCAGCCCGGTTTCTTCCCGGATGAGCTTGTCGAGGTTCTTGAACAGGGCGCCCCCGCCGGTGAGCACGATGCCCCGGTCCACGATGTCCGCGGCCAGTTCCGGAGGGGTCTGCTCCAGGGCGACGCGTACGGCATCTATGATGGTACGCACCGGGCCATGGCACGCCTTGCGTATCTCCTCCGAACTGATGGTGAAGATCTTGGGTATCCCGTCCACCAGGTCCCGGCCTTTGACCTCTATGGTCTTCTCCACGTCGTCGGCCGCCGCGGATCCGATCATGATCTTGATGATCTCAGAGGTCCTCTCGCCGATCAGCAGATTGTACTCCCGCTTGATGTACTGCATGATGGCCTGGTCGATCTTGTCGCCCGCCACCCGCACGCTGTTCGTGTACACGATGCCCGAAAGCGAGATGACCGCGACTTCCGTGGTGCCGCCGCCGATGTCCACGATCATGGAACTGATTGGCTCGGTGACCGGCAGTCCAGCGCCGATGGCTGCCGCCATGGGCTCGGCGACGATATAGACTTCACGGGCCCCTGCCGCCTCGGCAGATTCCTTGACCGCCCGCTTCTCGACCTGGGTTATGCCGGACGGAACGCAGATGATGACCCGCGGCCTGACGAAGAGCCTCCTCTGGTGGACCTTGGTGATGAAGTACTTGAGCATGGCCTCGGTCGCCTCAAAGTCGGCAATGACACCGTCCCTCATGGGCCTGATGGCCTGGATGTTCTCCGGGGTCCTTCCCAGCATCTTCTTTGCCTCGGTACCCACTGCGACGATACGGTTCACTCCGCCCTGCTCCTGCTTGACGGCAACCACCGAGGGTTCTGAGAGCACGATGCCCTTGTCCCTCACGTAGACCAAGGTGTTGGCCGTGCCCAGATCGATGGCGAGATCGTTCGAGAACAGTCCGGAAACCCATTCCAAGACCATACGATGATTCTCCTTTCGCGTACGTGGATCGATGTTGTGCCCGTCTTAACAAATGCCCCGGCCTTTGACAAGGTCACAGGAGGTGTGCT
>JAGOOG010000030.1:10908-18580 GCA_017992605.1 Deltaproteobacteria bacterium | reverse complement strand
CACCGTCTTCCTGGCGAACGAAGACAAGACGAGACTTATCTTCAAGGCAGGGTACGGCCTTGCCCCGGACCAGGAAGACTACCTGAGAGGCGTCGAGCTGCACCTGGACAACCCTGCGTCCAGGGGTCCCCTGGTAGTCTCCTTCAAGGAGAAGAAGCCGTTCCTCATAGACAACGCCAGCACCATTACCGAGGAGCTCTCCAGGCGGAGCCAGGAGCTGCTCCACCTGTCCGGTTCAAGCTCGTTCATCTCCGTTCCCATCGTGTTCAGGGACGAGCCGCTCGGTGTCCTTGCCGTGGACAGGGTGCAGTCGACCATTTCGCTCAAGCAGAACGATCTCGATCTCCTCATGGCAATCGCTCCCCAGATCGCCATCAGCATCAACAACGCGCGGACCTTCGAACAGATGCAGGCCAGCGAGGAGAAGTACCGCGACCTCGTCGAGAGCGCCAACAGCATCATCATCCGGATCGACGCCCATGGCGTCATCACCTTTGCCAACCGCTTCGCCCGGGAGTTCTACGGCTATCTCGATCATGAGATGATCGGTCGGAACATCATGGGCCTCATCGTGCCCGAAAGGGACGTGCAGGGCAGACCGCTGTTCCCGGCCACGAGGGAGTTCCTCGCCCGCCCCGAGGAGCATGTCACCGTGGAGAACGAGAACATTCTCAAGAACGGCGAGCGGGTCTGGGTGAGCTGGAGCAACAAGGCCATTCACGGAAAGGGCGGTGCGCTCACGGAGATCCTCTGCGTCGGCAACGACATCACGGCGCGCAAGCAGGCCGAGTACGAGAAGAGGCAGCTCGAGGCCCAGCTCATCCGTGCCCAGAAGATGGAGGCCATCGGGAGCCTGGCAGGCGGCGTCGCCCATGACCTGAACAACATCCTCAGCGGCATCACGAGCTACCCCGAACTCCTCCTCCTGGAGCTCCCGGACGACTCGCCCATGAGAAAGGCGGTTACCACCATCAAGAAGACCGGCGAGAAGGCCGCTGCCATGGTACAGGACCTGCTCACCCTCGCCCGCAGGGGTGTCAGCATCTCGAATGCCGTCGACCTGAACGCCATCGTGCGGGACTACTTCGAGAGCCCCGAATTCGACCGGCTCAGGGAGTATCACCCGAACATGAAGGTCGATCTGCAGCTCGACGATGATCTGAAATACATACTCGGATCCGAGGTGCACCTCGGCAAGACCGTCATGAACCTCGTGTCGAACGCAGCGGAGGCCATGCCCGAAGGCGGCACCGTCATCGTCCGCACCGAGAACATGTACCTGGACAAGTCCCTGAAGGGTTATGACAACGTCGCCCGGGGGGAATACGCCGTATTGTCGGTGGCGGACACGGGCATCGGCATCTCGGAGGAGGACCTCAAGATGATCTTCGAGCCGTTCTTCTCCAAGAAGGTCATGGGCAGGAGCGGGACGGGGCTCGGCATGACCGTGGTGTGGTCAACGGTCAAGGACCACAATGCGTATATCAACGTGGAGAGCGAGGAGGGCAGGGGAACCAGGTTCGACCTCTACTTCCCGGTGACGAGGTTCCTCGTCAGGGACAAGGCCCCGAAGGGGTCGATCCGGGATTACGCCGGCTCCGAACGGGTCCTCGTGGTGGACGACGCCGAGGACCAGCGCGAGATCACCCGGAGCGTCCTGAGGAAGATCGGCTACCACGTCGAAAGCACGAGTTCGGGAGAGGATGCCCTGGAATTCCTGAAAGACAACGAGGTGGATCTCGTCATCCTCGACATGATCATGGAACCCGGGATCGACGGGCTCGAGACCTACCAGAAGATCCTCGACATGAAGGGAAGCCAGAAGGCCATCATCGTGAGCGGGTTCTCCGAGACGGACCGCGTGAAAAGGGCGCTCGCCCTGGGCGTGGGCAGCTATATCCGCAAGCCCTACACGCTCAACGACCTGGCGCGGGCCGTGAGGACCGAGCTCGACAGGCGGTAGGGAAGGACCTTCAGCTCCTTCACGGCCGGCCTGCCAGGAACGCTGAGGTCAGATCGTTCATCCTGTGATATAGAGCCTTGTGCATGGATGTCACGACCAGGTTCATCCTCTTCCAGGTGCTGATCATCGTCCCCTTCGTGTCGGGCATGGTCGCCAAGAGGCTCTACAGGTTCCGGAGTCTGCCGACCTTCACCAAGGGCCTCATCAGGCTCAACCTCGTCTTCATCGAACCCGTGATCGTGCTGTGGAGCACCTGGGGGCTCGCCCTGACAGGCGAGATGGCCGTCCTGCCGCTCGCGGGAATCTCCCTCGTGGCCCTGGGCATGGCCTTCGGGGGTGCCGGCAGAAGGGTGCTCGGCATGTCGGGGAAGAGGGGGGCGACCTTCCTCATCTCTTCGTCGCTGGCCAACCACGGGTTCACCATGGGCGCCTTTCTCTGCTACCTGTTCCTCGGAGAGAAGGGCCTCGGCCTCGCATTCCTCTTCCTGTCCTATTTCATGCCCTGCATCTTCCTCGTGATCTTTCCCTACGCACGCATGCAGTCGACCGGCGAGAGGTTCACCACGGCATCGATACGCGGCTTCTTCCTGAACCTCCAGAACATGCCCTTCTATGCCGTCATCGTGTCCCTGCTGCTCCTGTGGCTTGGCATCGTGCGGCCGGCGGCGGCCTTCCCGGTGGATGTCTTCATCGTCGTCTCCATGGCCCTGTACTACTTCACCCTCGGGCTCAACTTCGAGATGCCGGCCTTCTTCGCCTCGGGCAGGGAGAACGCTGCCCTGGCCGCCATCAAGTTCATGCTGGTGCCGGGCGTCGTCCTGGCCGTGCTGAGCGCGGTGAGGCTCGACCCGGCCATCGAGACGGTGATCCTGCTGCAGGCCTTCATGCCCGCGGCCATCTACTCGGTGGTGGCCTCCGTGCTGTTCGACCTGGACGGGCCCCTGGCATCCAACATGTTCGTGTGGAACACGCTGCTGTTCCTGGCGGGAGTGCTGCCCGTGCTCCTGGTGTTCCGTGACGTGCTCGGCGGCCTGATACGGTAGGAGGAGGGACCGGATCCTTGAACGAAGGCATAGAGGCGGTGCTTTTCGATTTCGGCGGTGTCCTGTCCGAGGAGGGGTTCAGGCACGGACTGTACCGCATCGCAGGGCTCAACTCGCTGGACCCGGAGGGATTCTTCGAGACGGCCCGGGACCTCATAGCGGCGTGCGGGTATCTCACCGGCAGGGCGACGGAGGCGCTCTACTTCGCACGGCTCCGTGACGCGACCGGCATCAGGCAGGACGATGCCGAGCTCAGGCGCATCATCCTGGGCGGGTTCGTGCTGAGGGACTCGATGCTGTCCGTCGTCGAAGGACTGCGCTCGCGGGGGGTGAGGGTCGCCATCCTGAGCGATCAGACCGACTGGCTGGCGGAGCTCGACGGGAGGATGCACTTCTCGCCGCTCTTCGAGAAGGTCTACAACAGCTACGAGACGGGCAAGTCCAAGTACGACCCGAGCCAGTTCACGGATGTCCTTGCCGACATGGGGCTTGCGCCGCGGCGCGCCCTGTTCATCGACGACACGGAGGGACATGTCCTGCGGGCTCGTTCTCAGGGGCTGCACGCCATACACTACCGGAACAGGGTGCAGTTCGCCGACGAGATGAACGGGTTCTTCCCGGGCCTCGTCGTCGACCCCTAGGAGACGCCGTACTTCTTGAGCTTCTTGTGGAGCGTGGCCCGGGTGATGCCCAGCTTCCTGGCCGCCTCGCTCTTGTTGCCCCGGACCGACTCCAGGGTCTTCAGGATGGTGGAGCGCTCCATCTCGTCCAGGCTGAGGTCGTCCGGTGCCTCGGGGGGAACCGCGGTGGCGAGCTCCTCGCGGAAGTCGGGTATGTCGCCCTCGCGCAGGTAGGTGGAGCTGGAGAGCACCACGGCGCTCTCGATCGTGTTCATCATCTCGCGCACGTTGCCGGGCCAGGGGTGCCTGATGAGCTTGTCCATGGCCTGGGGCGTGTAGCCCTTGACGGGCTTGCCGTTCTTCTCCGAGAACATCTTCAGGAAATGCCCGGCCAGCAGGGGAATGTCCTCCCGGCGCTCCCTCAGGGGGGGGACGGAGAGGTTGATGACGTTGAGGCGGTAGTAGAGGTCCTCCCGGAACCCGCCCTCCCTGACCAGGGCGGGGAGGTCCTTGTTGGTGGCCGCGATGATGCGCACGTCGACCCTGATCACCTCCTCGCCGCCGACGCGGGTGAACTCCTTTTCCTGGAGGACCCGCAGGAGCTTGACCTGCATGGCCAGCGACATCTCGCTCACCTCGTCGAGGAAGAGGGTGCCGCTGTCCGCCTGCTTGAAGCTGCCTTCACGGCGGCGCAGGGCCCCGGTGAACGATCCCTTCTCGTGGCCGAAGAGCTCGGATTCCAGCAGGCCCTCCGATATGGCGGCGCAGTTCATCTTGATGAAGGATCTGTCCCTGCGGGGCGAGTTGAAGTGGATGGCGCCGGCGATCATCTCCTTGCCCGTGCCCGATTCCCCGGTGATGAGCACGGTGGCGTCCGAGTTCGCCGCCCGGGCCGTGGTCTCCAGGAGCCTCACCATGGCGGGGCTCCTGCCGATGATGCTGCCGGAATCGAAGCGGTCGCCCACGAGCTCCCGCAGGCGGCGGTTCTCCTCCCGGAGCATGCTGTGATCCATGGCCTGCTCCATCTTGAGGCGCAGTTCGTCGAAGTCCAGGGGCTTGGTCAGGTACTCGTAGGCCCCCTTCTTCATGGCATCGATGGCGGTCTCCACCGAGGAGTAGGCGGTCATGATGATCACCGGGATTGCCGGGTTGATCTCCTTTATGGCGTTCAGGGCCTGCAGACCCGAGACCTTGACCATGCGGATGTCCATGAGGACGAGGTCGAAGGGGCCTTCCTGGACGGCCTCGATGGCGCCCTGGCCGTCGTCCGCCTCCCTCACCGCGTAGCCCCATCCCCCCAGCAGGGTCCTCAGCATGGTGCGGTGGCCGAGGTCGTCGTCCACCACGAGGATGCTCTTCGCCGGTCTTCGCTCCATGGTCACGCACCTCCCGACGGCATGGTCAGGGACACGGTCGTCCCGGTTCCCGGCACGCTCTGGACCTTGATCTCCCCGCCGTGCGCCTCCATGATCTTGTGCACAATGGCCAGGCCCAGGCCCGTCCCGGACTGCTTGGTGGTGAAGTACGGGTCGAAGATATGCGCAAGGTCGTCCTGCGCGATCCCGTGTCCCGTGTCGACGACGTCGACGGCGAACCGGGCGGTCTTCTCGTCGCACCTGGTCTTCACGGCCAGAGTGCCCCCCTCCTGCATGGCCTCCATGGCATTGAGATAGAGGTTCAGCAGCACCTGGGCGATCTTGTCCGGATCGACATCCACCGGGCAGGGTCCGTCCCCGAGCCCGGACCGGTCGATGCGGATGTTCTTCTCCGAGGCCTGCTGCTCGATCATCTCGAGCGAGCGGCTCACGATGTCGAGCAGGGAAGAGGCCTGTATCCGGAGGTCCAAGGGCCGGGCGAACTCGAGGAGCTGGCCGATGACGCGGTTGAGCCGCTCCACTTCACCCACCATGATGTCCGCTATGCGCTGGTCTTCGGGGACGCCGCGGTAGCGTTCCTTGAAGTAGGTGGCGAATCCCTTGATCGAGCTCAGCGGGTTCCTGATCTCATGGGCCACGCCCGCTGCCAGGCTGCCGATGGAGGCGAGCCGCTCCTTGCGCTCCATCTCCCGCTTGAGGTGTTCGATCTCGGTGATGTCGCGCAGGAGCACGATGTGGCCGAGGATGTGGCCCTCGTCGTCCCTGAGCATGCCGGCGCTGGCATCGAAGGCCATGGTCTTCCCGTCGATCGGTATGCGCAGGTCGCGCACCGCGATGTCATGGGGGTGGCGGACCCCCTGGACCAGCGAGGTGATCTGCTCGGGCAGGACCTCCCGGGAGGCCTTCCCCACGGCCTGGGATGCAGTGATCCTGAGGAGCTTTTCCGAGACGTCGTTGAGGGTGACGATCGAGCCGTTCTCCCCGATGACGACGAGGCCGATGGGCATGTTCTCCACCAGGGTGTCGGAGAAGGCCTTGATCCTCGACAGCGAGGCCTTCGTGGAGAGGTAGTTCTGGGCGATCACCACGGCCACGATGCCGAGCAGTCCGTACATGAGCAGGATGATGGCGAGGATGACCTTCTGCTTGATGCTCTCGTTGATGATCTTTTCCACCGGCTCCATGTCGAGGCCGATGTAGATGACCTGGGCAGGGGGGGGTGCCATCCTGGGCAGCATGTGGGGCGAGAACCAGTCGCGGGAATGCAGGTCCCGGGGCATGAGCAGCATCCCGCCCCGGGAAGGGCTGTACCGGCGGTACACCTCGAAGACCTTTTTCCCGTCAACGGTGGTGACGATTCTCCACCGCAGGGTCTTGTCGATCCTGTCCGGGAGGTCGGGGCCGTACATCCTCCCGATGTTCAGGGGCTGGTTGTGGGCGACGATCCTGCCCTGGCGGTCCGTGATGAGGATGTACTGGATGTCGGGGAGGTCTGCGGTCTCCATGATGAGCCGCTGTACGCGGGCGCCGCTCCAGTCCCTGCCCATCATGCCCGTCCTGGTGCCTGCCTCGAAGGAGCGGATGAGGGCTCCCCCCTTTTCGCTGAGCATGAGCTCCATGTTCCTTCTCTGGGTCTGTATGCTCTCCATGGTGACGAAGATGAAGATCGGCACCATGACGACGAGGGAACCCATGATCACCCAGGGTGATATGCGTATCCAGGCCTTCCTGGACGTTCTGTCCTGACCGATATCCATAAGATTCCCGGGATTGGGCCTTTCAACTCTCATGCCACTGGCTCCAGACACGCATCTTCCCTGCTTTGGCGGCAATCGTACCACGGGACGGTGTATATCTTTTATACACCTGTATAGGGTCGCTGTATAGATAGTATACACTCTCCCCTGGCCGGGGCACTGCCTGGTGGATAGTGCGGCTGCCATGACACAGAAAAGAATAATGATATCAATGGTCAGGACATGGTTCCAGACGTTTGGCACGCCAGTTGCTCTTGTATGGGCAAACACCTGCAAGGAGGCACACGATGAAACGATACAGTATGGTGCTCGCGCTGCTGGCGGTTCTCATGATGGCCGCGCTGCCCGCCATGGCGTACGGTCCCCGGTGGTCCGGGAAGGGCCAGGGTCCCGACGGCCCCAGGTTCGAGCGCGGACAGGGATGGGAGGGATGCCCGTACTATAACTACCAGGACAGCACTCTCACCGATGGACAGAAGGCACAGCTGCAGAAGATCCACGACGAGTTCTCCAAGAAGTCCTCATCCCTGCGCGACCAGATGCGCGTGAAGAGGGCCGAGATGAGGCTCCTGATGAACAGCGAGAACCCTGACGAGAAGAAGATCAGGGACACCCAGAAGCAGATCAACGCGATCAGGGACCAGCTCGATGAGGAAAGGATCAGGCATCAGCTCGGCATCAAGAAGATCGTGCCCGACGCGAGGTTCGGACCCGGTTCGGGCAAGGCACTCCACCGCGGATGGGGCCAGGGTCGGTGTGCGCGGATCTGATGCGGGATCGAAGGAAGGCAGCGACCCCCGAACGGGAACAGTGAGAACGGAAACCTCTTCATAGCTACACAAGTCCTAACTACCTCCTCTTTGGATGGCGGATCCTTTGCCCAAACCGCCATCCTCTTTTTTTGTCCGCGCCG
>JAGOOG010000030.1:0-10808 GCA_017992605.1 Deltaproteobacteria bacterium | reverse complement strand
GGCAGCGACCCCCGAACGGGAACAGTGAGAACGGAAACCTCTTCATAGCTACACAAGTCCTAACTACCTCCTCTTTGGATGGCGGATCCTTTGCCCAAACCGCCATCCTCTTTTTTTGTCCGCGCCGAAGGCTCATTGACGAGCTGACGATTCTCATATAGTAATGGAGGGGTTTGGGGGTATACATGTCTTTGACCTATCGAGATGCGGGCGTTGATATCGACAAGCAGAACCTGTTTGTCAAGGCCATCAAATCCAGCGTGAAATCGACCCACGGGCCCGAGGTCATCGGGGGCATAGGCGGGTTCGCCGGGATGTTCAAGCTGGATATCGGCAACTACACCGAACCTGTCCTCGTCTCATCGACGGACGGCGTCGGGACCAAGCTCAAGATCGCGTTCATGGCCGAGAACCACGAGGGCATCGGCATCGACCTGGTGGCCATGGTGGTCAACGACCTCGTGGTCGTCGGCGCCCAGCCCCTGTTCTTCCTCGATTACTTCGCCACCGGCAGGCTGAGCCTGGAGCGTGCCAAGACGGTCATCGCGGGGATCACCAGGGGCTGCAAGGAGGCCGGCTGCGCCCTGATCGGCGGCGAGACCGCCGAGATGCCGGGCTTCTACCGCGAGGACGAGTACGACCTGGCAGGCTTCGGCGTCGGCGTGGTGGACAGCGACAAGATCATCGACGGGTCGCGCGTCTCAGCCAAGGACGTCATCATCGGGATCCATTCGTCGGGGCTCCACAGCAACGGGTTCTCCCTGGTGAGGAAGGTCCTGTTCGAGCGGGCCAAGCTGCGCGTCGACGATTACGTGGAAGACCTCGGCAGGACCCTGGCCGAGGAGCTCCTGACCCCCACCAGGATCTACGTCAAGAGCGCGCTCAACGTGCTGCGGGGCTTCGAGATCAAGGGTGTCGTCCACATCACGGGTGGCGGGTTCATCGACAACATTCCCCGGGTCCTCCCGTCACGGTCATCGGCGCATATCAGCAGGGATGCCTGGGAGGTGCCGCCCGTCTTCCGTTTCATCCGGGACATCGGCAAGATCGATGACGCCGAGATGTACCGCACCTTCAACATGGGCATCGGCATGATCCTGATCGTCTCGCCCAAGGATGCGGACGAGGTGATGCTCCGGCTCAGGGGACTCAAGGAGTCCGCCGAGATCATCGGCCACATCGAGTCGCGGACCAAGGGCGCCGAATCGGTCGTCATCTCGTAGGGGGCCTGCGCGTGATTCGCATCGGCGTCCTCGTCTCGGGCAGCGGATCCAACCTCCAGTCCATCATCGACGCCTGCGGGCGCGGCGCAATCGACGGCGAGGTCTCCATCGTCCTGAGCAATGCCAAGGGTGCCTACGCCCTGGAGCGCGCCCGAAACAGGGGCATACCGACCCGTGTGATCTCCCCTGCCGAATATCCGGACAGGGAAACCTTTGACCGGGAGCTCGCAGGGGCCCTTCACGAATACCGGGTCGACCTGGTGGCGCTGGCAGGGTTCATGCGGGTACTCACGCCCGCGTTCCTCAGGCAGTTCCCGGGGCGGATCATGAACATCCACCCCGCCCTGCTCCCCTCGTTTCCCGGGCTGCACGTACGCCAGAAGGCCATCGACCACGGCGTGAGGTTCTCGGGGTGTACGGTTCACTTCGTGGACGAGGGCGTCGACACCGGGCCCATCATCATCCAGGCCGTGGTGCCGGTGCATCCGGACGACACCGAAGAGGTCCTGCAGGACCGCATACTCAGGCTCGAGCACAGGATCTATCCCCGGGCCATCCAGCTCTTCGCCCAGGGCAGGCTCACCGTCGAGGGCAGAAAGGTGATTGTCACGGGCCTCATGAAGGGTGGCGATGCATGCCTGACCAATCCCCCTTTGGAAGACTAGAGGGCACGGTCCTGGTCAGCGCGTGCCTGCTGGGTGTGAACTGCAGGTATGACGGGTCATCCAAGGTGTCACGACCCGTTCTGGAGATTCCCGGGATCGCCATCGTTCCGATCTGCCCCGAGCAGCTCGGCGGTCTGCCCACGCCGCGACCCAGCGCCCAGTTCACGGGCGGGGACGGGGAGGCGGTTTTGAAGGGGACGGCCCGGCTCATCGATGCCCGGGGCCGAGACGTCACCGCCGCATTCCTCGCGGGCGCCGAACAGGCATGTCTGCTCGCGGGTAAGCTCCGTGCCCGGTTCGCCATACTCAAGGAGAGGAGTCCTTCCTGCGGGACCCACGTGGTGTGGGTCGAAGGCCGCCAGTGCGAAGGCCGCGGGGTGGCGGCGGCGATGCTTGCCGGGCTGGGCGTTTCCATCGTGAACGAGGACGGAGTGAGGCTGTGAAGGGCACTTATGACGTCATCGGTGCGGGGGAGGGTATAGCAGGGCTCTTTGCGAGCGTTCTCCTCGCAGCCAGAGGCCTGAGCTGCCTGTGGGTCGACGCATCGCCCCAGAGGCCGGGCACGACACTGCCGGAAGACACACCGCTCCTGCTGACCGAGGCGTTCTACCAGGAGATCCTCGTGCCAGTCCTGTCCCGGGTCGACAAGCGCCTGGCAGGAACCCTCGATGTCGAGCACGGCTTATCGGCAGACTGGGTCGAAGCGGAGGATCTTGCGCATGAACGGTCGTGCCGGGCCGGCACGACGCCCGCGGCTGCCGGACGCGGGGTGAGCGGGTACGTCCCGCTGCTCAGGAGGTCGCTGACCAGGCCGGGGCGATACCTCCGCAGGCTGGGGGGCCGGCATGCGACGAGAGACGTCCGCGGGCAGGATCCGTGCGCCGCGTCGAGCCCCCCGGGGACCGGCCTCGCCGGGCGGTACAGGGGGGAGGTGTCCGCGCTGGGCATGTGCGCGCTGGCCCACGGTGCGGTGAAGACCGCACTCGAGTCGTGCCTTGCCCGGGCACGGGGGGGCCTTGTCCGGTCACCGGGCGCGGCTATCCTCACCCGTGACGGGGCCGTGCTGGGAATGCCCCTGGAAGACGTCGTCCATGTCGGGCACTCCTATCTCACCGAGGATCCCCCCGGGGAGACGCCACACCATGGGTTCTACCTCTACGGCAGGTGCCGGGCGCCTCTGGACATGCTGCCTCCCGGCATGGGAGACCTGCTGGTCATCCCCCCTCCCGTGGAGATGCGCTCACCCCTGGTCCTCAAAGTGAACAGACACACCCCTGACCCGTCCATTTCGATCTTCACCAGGGCGCACGCGGAGGAAGGACTCGCCTCATTCACCGAGGCCGTGTCCTGGGCCTCGGGCATGGTCGTCAAGAGGGTGTCCAGGGTCCTGCCCTTTCTTGCCGCAGCCATGCAGACCTTCGAGGCGGTCAACCCCCTTCAGGGCGGGACCGTCCGGCCCTGGTTCCGCTTCTCGGATGATGTACACCCCCCTTCACTTTTCGGCGCGAGGCGTTATATTAGTCCCCTAGAGAGGATGTATGCCCTGGACCGGGACAAGTATGCATGTCTCGGGGACGACGGGGATTTTTTCTGGGGAATATGTATTGCGAATGCAGTGTTAAGAGACCTGGGGAGGTCGGATCTCATCACCGCCGGATAGGACCGTCACGCGCGGGCGTCACCCTGGCGGAGATCATGGTCGTCATGGCCATAGTCGCTGTCGTGGCGGCCATCGCCCTGCCGTGCATGGGTGTCTTTTCGTCCAGAAAGTCGATTTCCCACCAGGCCGACCAGATCAACGCACAGCTGTACCGTGCACGGGAGCTGGCAGTCACGCAGGGCATCCCGTGGCGGATGGTCTTCGCTCCCGCTCAGGGGCGATGGTACTGTTTCGGCGACCAGAACAGGAACATGCAGCACGACCCGGGGGAGCAGAGGCTGGGCCCCTACGTCCTCGCCCGGGGGGTCCTGTTCGGGGCCAGGGCCCCATCCGGCCCGAACGGGTCCACCATAGCGCCTGACGGGGTCAGTCTCACCGGGAACCGCGTGAGCTATTCTCCCATGGGAACCTGCAATGCAGGGACCGTCTACCTGATGTCCGAGGACAGGGACATGGCGCTGAGGATCCTCCCCGCCTCGGGCACGGTGCTCGTGTACGAAAAGAATCCATCGTGGAGGGTACTCAGGTGAAGAGGGGGTTCAGTCTCATCGAGGTCATGATCGCCCTGTGCATCCTCATGATCAGTTCCCTTGCCTTTTTCCGGATGCACCTGGTGTGCATCAAGGCACGGTCCTATGCCGAGTGTCACACCCGGGCGGCAGTCCTGGGGAGCTCGTGGATGATGCACCTGGACTCGATGGCCGCCGCCGCGCCGGAACTGGCCGAGGAATGGCACCAAGACCCGGGCAACCCCATTGCGGAGTGCGGCAGGCAGTACTACCGGTTCTGGGTCGTCCGGCAGGTCGCCGAGGGCAGGGAGGCCACCGTGTACGTGGCGTGGGACCACACCAACCGGGCCGGGACGCTCAATTTCGGATCCGAGGGAGAGATCGCCGCGTCTCGGTGCCAGAAGATATCCTTCAACGAGATCCTGGTCTTTGGCGAGTGACGACCGTCATCGACCCGGAGAGCCGGACGTGGCCCCACGCTGAAGGGGTGTACGGTGAGCGGGGCGGCATAGCCGCCGCCCCGCTCGAATAAGGAGGGGATCTACATCATGTCGTCCATGCCGTGGGGCATGCCGCCGGGGCCGCCGGGCATGGGCTTCTTCTCTTCGGGGATCTCGGCCACCATGACCTCGGTGGTGAGCAGGAGACCCGAGACCGACGCGGCGTTCTGCAACGCGAAACGGGTGACCTTGGTGGGGTCGATGATGCCGGCCTTGAGCATGTCCTCGTACTCGTCGGTGGCCGCATTGAACCCCTGGCTCCCTTTGAGGCCCTTGACCTTCTCCACCACGATGCCGCCCTCCAGGCCGGCGTTCTCGGCGATCTGGCGGATCGGCTCCTCGAGGGCCTTCTGGACGATCTTCACGCCGAACCTCTGATCGCCGGGCAGGTCGAGGCGGTCCAGCTTGTCGATGCAGCGCAGCAGCGCCACGCCGCCACCCGGCAGGAAGCCTTCCTCCACCGCGGCGCGGGTCGCGTGGAGTGCGTCCTCCACGCGGGCTTTCTTCTCCTTCATCTCGGGCTCGGTGGCGGCCCCGACCTTGATCACCGCGACCCCGCCCGCCAGCTTGGCCAGGCGCTCCTGGAGCTTCTCGCGGTCGTAGTCCGAGGTCGTCTCCTCGATCTGGGCCTTGATCTGGCTGATGCGGCCCTGGATGTCCTTGCTCTTGCCCGAGCCCTCGACGATGGTGGTGTTGTCCTTGTCGATGACCACCTTCTTGGCCTTGCCGAGGTCGGCCACCGTGGCGCTCTCGAGCTTCCGGCCGAGGTCCTCGGAGATGACCTGGCCGCCGGTGAGGATGGCGACGTCCTCGAGCATGGCCTTGCGCCGGTCGCCGAAGCCCGGGGCCTTGACCGCGGCGCACTTGAGCGTGCCCCTGAGCTTGTTCACCACCAGGGTGGCCAGGGCCTCGCCCTCGATGTCCTCGGCGATGATGAGCAGGGCACGTCCTTCCTTGGCTATGCTCTCGAGAATGGGGATGAGGTCCCGCATGTTGCTGATCTTCTTGTCATAGATGAGCAGGTACGGGTCTTCGAGCACGGTCTCCATGCGTTCGGCATCGGTGACGAAGTAGGGGGAGAGGTAGCCGCGGTCGAACTGCATGCCCTCGACCAGCTCGAGGGTGGTGTCCATGCCCTTGGCCTCCTCCACGGTGATGACGCCTTCCTTGCCCACCTTGTCCATGGCGTCGGCGATGATCTGCCCCACCTCGGTGTCGCCGTTGGCGGAGATGGTGCCGACCTGCTCGATCTCCTTCTTGTCCTCCACGCTCTTGCTCATCTTCTTGAGGTCATCCACGATGGCGGAGGTGGCCTTGTCGATGCCGCGCTTGAGGTCCATGGCGTTCATGCCGGCGGCCAGGTACTTGAGCCCCTCGGTGTAGATGGCCTGGGCAAGGACCGTGGCCGTGGTGGTGCCGTCACCGGCCACGTCGGAGGTCTTGGATGCCACCTCGCGCACCATCTGGGCACCCATGTTTTCGAACTTGTCCCTGAGCTCGATCTCCTTGGCCACCGTGACGCCGTCCTTGGTGACGTTCGGCGCACCGAACATCTTGTCGAGGATCGCGTTGCGCCCCTTGGGGCCCAGGGTCGCCTTCACGGCGTCAGCGAGCTTGTTCACACCCACGAGCATCTTGGCCCGGGCTTCCTCACTGTATATGATCTTTTTTGCAGGCATGTGCATTCCTCCCTTGGTTTACTTTGAAATGATGCCGAGGATGTCGTCTTCCTTCATGATGAGCAGTTCTTCGCCGTCGATCTTGATCTCGTTGCCGGCGTACTTGGAGAACAGGATCCTGTCGCCCTTTTTCACGTCCAGGGGGAACACCTTTCCCTCCTCGTTCTTCCTGCCGGGGCCCGCCGCGATGACCTCGCCCATCTGGGGCTTCTCCTTGGCCGTGTCCGGGATGATGATGCCGCCCTTGGTCTTCTGGTCTTCCTCGATCCTCTTGACGATGACACGGTCATGCAATGGTTTTATCTTCATCTCCTTCCTCCTTTCTGAAGAGATACATGGGCATCTTATTGGCACTCGCTCATAAAGAGTGCTAACAGAAAATAGTGAATCGCATCGCCCTTGTCAAGGGGCAAGATCGTACTTTCTCGCATCTGTCTTGACTCGCACGGGAAAAGCATGGAACATGGCGTCATGCCGTGCATTTTGATGCTGTGTGAGAGGGGTTCGTGCCGGTGACCTCCGGTCAGGTCAGGCCGGGCAGGTCCCACCCCCTGGGGGCGACCGTGTATCCGGACGGGGTGAACTTCTGTCTGTTCTCGCGGAGCTGCCATGCGGTGGAACTCCTCCTGTTCGACGACGCGGACGACGTCGGGCCCGTGCGTGTCATCAACCTCGATCCCAGGCTCAACAGGACCTTCTACTACTGGCACTGCTTCGTGCCCGGCATGGGCCCGGGCCAGCTCTATGGATACCGGGTGCACGGCCCCTTCGACCCGACGCGGGGCCACTTCTACGATGGCCACAAGGTGCTCCTCGACCCCTACGCACGGGCCGTGGTGCTGGGAAGGAACTATGACCGCGTCGCGGGGTGCAGGCCCGGCGACAACTGCGCCCATGCGGCCAAGTGCTGCGTGGCGGACCCGGGCGGGTACGACTGGGAGGGGGACGAACCGCTCAGGCAGGACTTTGCCACCAGCGTCATCTACGAGCTCCACGTGGGGGGGTTCACGAAGCACCCGAACTCCGGGGTGAGCCCTCAGAGGCGGGGCACCTACGCAGGGCTCGTGGAGAAGATACCCTACCTCAGGGAGCTCGGCGTGACGGCCGTCGAGCTCATGCCGGTCCAGCAGTTCGACGTGCAGGACGCCCACCCGGGGCTCAGCAACTACTGGGGCTACAGCCCCATGGCCTTCTTCGCGCCGCACTCGGGGTACAGCTCACAAAAGGGCCCCCTGGACCCGCTGGCCGAGTTCAGGGACATGGTCAAGGCCCTGCACGCCTCGGGCATCGAGGTGATCATGGACGTGGTGTTCAACCACACCGCCGAGGCGGGACATGAAGGACCCACCCAGTCGTTCCGCGGGCTGGAGAACCAGGATTACTACATCTACAACCTCGAGCACCGGCGCTACGAGAACTATACCGGGTGCGGCAACACCGTGAACACCAACCACTCCATCGTCCGCAGGATGATCTCCGAGGCGCTGCGCTACTGGGTCGAGCACATGCACGTGGACGGCTTCCGGTTCGACCTGGCCTCGGTCATGGCCCGCGGCGAGCACGGAGAGCCCCTGGACCGCCCGCCCATCCTGTGGTCCATCGAGTCCGACCCCGTGCTTGCGGGCACCAAGATCATCGCCGAGGCGTGGGACGCCGCCGGTCTCTACCAGGTGGGCTCCTTCATCGGCGAGCGTTTTGCCGAGTGGAACGGGCAGTTCCGGGACGATGTCCGCCGTTTCGTCAAGGGTGACCGCGCGGAGATCTTCCGGTTCACGAACCGTCTCCTCGGGAGCCCGGACATCTACCCGCAGCCGGAGCGCGAGACGAACCGCAGCATCAACTTCGTCACCTGCCACGACGGGTTCACCCTGAACGACCTCGTGTCCTACAACACCAAGCACAACGAGCTCAACGGTGAGGAGAACCTGGACGGGAACGAGTACAACTTCAGCTGGAACTGCGGCGTGGAAGGCCCGACGGACAGGAGGGCCGTGGAGACCCTCAGAATCAGACAGATCAAGAACTTCCTCGCCATCCTGTTCATCTCCCAGGGGACCCCCATGATCCCCATGGGCGACGAGGTGCGCAGGACCCAGCACGGCAACAACAACGCCTACTGCCAGGACAACGAGCTGGCCTGGTTCGACTGGGACGCGATCCGCCGGCACAAGGACCTCCTGGGGTTCGTCCAGGGTCTCATCAGGTTCTCCCGTACCTGCTCGGTCTTCAACCTCAGGCACATACCCCGGCAGCCCTACACGGACACGAACGTGCGCATCCAGTGGCACGGCGTGCGCCTCGGAAAGCCGGACATGGGGGACGATTCGCACAGCATCGCCTGCGAGCTCGAGGCGGACCACCAGCGGGAACACATCTTCTTCATGATCAGCGCCTACTGGGAGCCCCTGGCCTTCGAGCTGCCCGCACCCGGGAAGGGGTGTGCCTGGCACCGGGTCATCGACACCTCTCTGCCGGCCGGCGAAGACTGCCGCCTTCCCGAAACGGCCCCCCGCGTCAGCGGCAGGAGGTATCTCCTGAAGGAACGCTGCGTGGCGGTACTGGCGGCCCGCAGGACAAAGGCCCCCGGCGACGGTGGAAGGATCTGAGACCCATTGAACATTTCTCATTGATACGAGGTCGGTTTGGAGGTATTGACTCGATCAGGTCCGCTGGTATTAATGAATGAAAGGCCCTGATCGCAGGGGCTTGTTCACGCAAGGAGGAAAGGATGAGCATTAAGAAGCAGTACCTGAAAACCAAACCCGAGTGCAAGGTCACCTTCACGCTCTCCAGGGATATGTCTCGCGATGCAGGCTCCGTCTATCTCGTGGGCGACTTCAACGGCTGGGATGCCGGCTCCCACCCCATGAAGCTCCACAAGGACGGATCCTTCAACCTCACCATAAACCTCGAGAAGGGACGGGAATACCAGTTCCGCTACCTCATCGACGGGTGCTCCTGGGAGAACGACGACTGCGCGGACAGGTACGTGGGGAACCCTTACGGGGACAGCGAGAACTCCGTCGTGGTCATCGAGGGGGACTGAGCGCCACGGGTATCCGCGTGCCCCACGCCACGAGGGAGCATTCTACCCCGACAAACCGATCAGGAAGACCCCGCACAGCATGACGGCTGCGCCGAAGAAGCGCTCGCCGATACGCTCCTCCCTGAACAGAAACGCACCGTAGAGAACGCCCATGAGGAGGCTCGTCCGCTTCACCGCGATCATGTAGGCGGCCTGCACCATGGAGATCGCCGCCATGTGGCTGAACACCATGACCGCATAGACGGCTCCCACTGCAAGCCCTGCCAGGGGTTTCGTGCCGATGCTGCGCACCGGAAGCCCGCCGACCAGGGGCATGAAGATGATCATGAGCGTGCCGAGGCAGCAGAAATAGACGATGCCGAAGAATGCGGGGCTCGAGTGGAGCACCCCGAGCTTGCCGATGGCCGACGTGACGGAGTAGATAGCCGCGACCACCAGCATGAGCCGCGAGCCCGGCTCCCTGAGTATGGATGCGAAGGGGGCGAGCAGGCCCGTTTTCGTCTCGGAGAAGTTCAGGCAGTAGGACCCCGCGACGATGAGCGCGATGCCGAGCATGCCCTGCCAGGTGAGCGTCTCGTGGAGGATGAGGTAACCGGATATGACGAGAAACGCCGGGGTGAAGGCCAGAAAGGGCAGGGTCAGGGAAAGCGGCGAGACCTTGATGGCCTTCATGTAGCAGAGCAGGGCCAGGATCTCCAGGGGGAGCCCGCAGGCGATGGCCGTGAAGAACGTGCGGTCCACGGCGGGCCACGGGATGAAGAACAGGGCCGCTGCCAGCCAGGGCAGGGTGTAGGCGAGCCTGAGTGCACCCATCCCGTAGGGGCTCAGGTACGCGAAGTGCCTCTTGAGCAGCGCATCGGCCGTCGCCGAGGCGAGCGCGGCCATGAGTGAAAGGGAAAGCCACGGCATCACCACGTAGAGCACCACAGGAAGGCGCCTTTATCAACATAATAATAGGATTCGCGAGCCCGGTCACCGGATGCAGGCCTCAAGGGCCTCCATGAAGATCTCACCTGACGGCGGTTGCTTCTGGGCTGCAGATCCCTATATTGGTACCAGACGGGTAGAGCGAGAAAGTGAGAGGACACTCGTGGGGGACGTATGAGTGAGAAGAGATTCACAGCACTGGAAACCATGGTGGCCTATCATGAAGACACGATCCAGAAGCTCAATGACGTGGTGTACAAGCAGCAGGTCATGATCGACAAGCTGGAGGACAAGGTCGATGCCCTTGCGCGGCTCCTCCAGGGTGCCGACCAGCCCGTTGCCGATGAGGCGGAGAAGTAATCTTTGGGCAGTGCCTTCGGAATCGCGCCACCGGGATACCAGCCATGCCGGGTCATGTGAAGAGGATAATTCACATGGGATTCACTGCGCCCGGTGCAGGATCTCGGTGAGTTCCTCGTCCGTCAGCACGATGGGGTTGCCCTTCATGCTGCTGGCGCGCTTGGCCCCCGAGACGATCTCCGTGTAGTGACCCTCTTCGATCCCGATTTGAGTCAGATGCGGGACGTTCATGTGGACGC
>JAGOOG010000013.1 GCA_017992605.1 Deltaproteobacteria bacterium | reverse complement strand
CATGTTCACCTTCCGCAAGGAGGCATTTTTCGAGATGGAGGATGTCTCCCAGCGCGCGGTGCCGAAGGTGAGTTTCAGCTGAACCCATGTTCTGGAAGGTCATAGCATCGAACAGGCGCAGGACCGTGCTCCTCGTCCTCGTCATGGGGATGGTCCTGGCCGTCCTGGGCTTCCTCCTCGGGGAGGCCGTCGGCGTCTGGACCCAGTATGCCTCGTTGTCGGCCATGCCTGGCGGGGATGGTGCCGCGGCAGGACACCGGGCGGGGTTCACGGGACTCTGTGTCGCCGGCGTGTTCTGGATCGTTCTGCTCCTGGTGAGCCTCCTGGGATCGGACCAGCTCTTCCTGAGCCTTGCTGGTGCAAGGGAGGTGACCCACGGCATGTACCCCCAGCTCCACAACGTGGTGGAGGAGATGCAGATCGCCTCTTCGCTGCCCGTCATGCCCAGGATCTACATCGTCGACGACCCCGCACCGAACGCCTTCGCCGTGGGCAAGAGCACGAGGAACAGCGCCGTATGCGTCACTGCAGGGCTGCTTGCCATGTGTGATCGAGACGAGCTCCAGGGGGTCATCGCTCACGAGATCGGGCACATCACCAACCGGGACGTGCTCTATTTGACCGTTGCAGCCACCATGCTGGGTGCGGTCACCATCATCGCCGACACCCTCCTGCGCTCGCTCAGGTACGCCCCGGCAGCACGGTACCGTTCAAGCGGGCCCAGGGCGGGCAAGGGCACGGTCAACCTCTGGATTCTGCTTGCCGCGGCCGTCTTCGTCGTCGTCAGCCCCGTCCTCTCGCGCATCCTCTACTTTTCCATATCCCGCCGCCGGGAATTCCTCGCTGACGCCACGAGTGCCCGCCTGACCAGGTTTCCGGACGGTCTGGCATCCGCCCTGGAAAAGATGATGCTCAGCCCGGAACGTCTCACCACGGCCCCGAAGGCCGCGGCGCCTTTCTACATCGCCAATCCTTACAAACAGGATCTTCACGGCGGCATGTTCGCCACGCACCCTCCCCTGAGAACGAGAATCGGGATACTCAGGGCAATGCATACCGGCGCGGCCTTCAAGGACTACATGAAGGCCTTCTGGGAGGTCACCCGTACCCGGAAGCCGCTCATTCCCACATCGGACATGCAGCTCGGCCGGACCGTGGAAAAGCGCGGCCCAAGACCGGATGAGAACCACGCCGCCGACGCACCGGGGTCATCGGCCAGGAAGGCCGGCGACATCATGCGCGCCATGAACGACTACCTGTTCATCACCTGTGCATGCGGCATGAAGATGAAGGTGCCTCCGGAATTCGCCCGGGGAAAGGTCCGCTGCCCGCGGTGCAGCAGGGAGCACAAGGTCGGCGACCCCGACCAGGAGGTTCTCGCTGCGATTCTCACAGCCACGGCCCCGCTGAGCGGTGGAGGCCAACCCTCAGCGGAGGCACGCGCCGCAGCCCGGGTGCCGGGCGACGCACAGGTGGAACCAAGGAAGCCGGGGACCTGGCAGACGCTGACATGCAGGGGCTGCGGTCGAGGGGTTCAGGTATCACCCGTGTTTCACCTATCCCGTGTCACGTGTTCCGGGTGCGGGAACGTCATCACCTTGGAGGAAGAGGCGGACGGCTCGCCGGTACCACCTGGAAGGGAGAACCCTCACTGAGGCATTCGGGGCGGTGGGTACCTCACCGGATACGTATCTGACCTAAGAGCGGGGCGCCCTCCACCGTGAAGGTGCATACGTTCGGGTTGGTCCTGAGCACGTTGCAGACGGCGGCCCCGATGGTGAAAACCCTGGGCAGGGATATCTTCAGCACGGGGGCATACCCGTACATCAGCGTCAGGAAGTGCCCGCACACGACGTTGAGCAGCTCCTTGAGCGCGTCTTCGACCATATCGTCATAGACGTCTCCCGGGTGCCCGAGACCCAGTATGCGTGCGGCGAATCGCACCGCCAGCGGCCTCTCCATGATCAGCCCGAGCTCACCTTTGTGTTCGCCGCTGTACTCGATGCGCACGTTGAGCGCATCGGCCTTCATCTCCGGCATGTCCGCGGCGTCCGTGACGCGGGGGGACATGGCGACCATGGAGACCAGGGCATGGGCAAGGGCTTCTGTGAGATGTTCCGAGGGGTTCTCCGTCATGCTCATCCCTTCAGAACCTCGCTGATGGCGGCGTTGATCTCTGCAGCGGCAAAAGGCTTGCGCACGTAACCCTTGATGCCCATCTCCTCGAGGTAGGCGACACGGGTGAGGCTCCCCTCGGTGGAGATGACGATGACCGGGATGTCCTTGAGCATCATGTCGAGGCGCATACGCTCGATGAGTTCGAACCCGTCCATGAGCGGCATGTTGATATCCGTGATGACCAGGTCGATGGTATCGGCGTTCAGGATCTTCAGTGCCTCGACCCCGTTGGCCGCATCGTAGACCTGGTCGATGGGGAGCGGGGACCCTGCGAGGATCTTTGACAGTACCGCCTTGACCACATTGGAGTCGTCCACCAGTAAGATATTGTATCCCATAGCATCCTTTCCTCGGGGCATCCTGCACCATCTCTCATCGGTTTTCCCGGGGCACAACTTTACACCCTCGACCCGGTGCGCGGTGTCCTTCCTGTCAGGGGGCGAAAAGAAAATTCTTTCGTCTTGCAAGGCACGGCGCGTTATGGTCATGTGTAGTCGAGCACCACCCACCACACTTCGGGACAGGAGACGGATGCCTTGACGAGGTTCAGGACATTGGCTACATGGATGGGGTTTCTTGCCATACCCTGCTACGTCATCGACCAGTGGACCAAATGGCTTGTCCATACCCGGATGGACATCGGAAGCGGGTTCACGGTGATACCGGGATTTTTCGACATCATCCACGCGCGCAACACCGGGGCGGCCTTCGGCATACTCCAGGGTCTTCCCGAGGCATACAGGATCCCGTTCTTCGGATTGATAACCATCGTCGCCTGCGGGGCCATTCTGCTCATCTTCTGGAAGACGGCCGGAGACTCGGGCCTGCTCAAGGCGACCCTGTGCCTCATCGTGGCAGGGGCCCTCGGGAACCTGACGGACAGGCTCATCTTCGGTGAGGTGGTCGATTTTCTGAGCCTTCACATCGGCAGGTTCCGTTGGCCTACCTTCAACATGGCTGACACCTGGATTACCCTCGGCATGGCAGGGCTGCTGGTCCAGACCTTTCTGACGCCCGGGAAGGAAGGGGAGCGGCTCCTTTCAGATTGAAGGGGGATCAGATATAACCCACGTTCCACTCTTCGGGCTTTATGAGGGCCGGGACATCCACCAGGATAACCATGTCCTCCTGGGCGTCCTTGTATACCCCCTTGATGAACTCGGTGGATATCTTCGCGGAAAAGGCCGGCCTTTTCTGGACCTTTGAGGGATCGATAACGAGGACGTCCGCGACGTTGTCCACCACCATGCCCATGAGCCTCTCGTCCACCCTGACGATGAGAAAGACGGTGAACTGGGTGTACTCCTTGGGCGAGAGGCCGAACTTGAGCCTCAGGTCCATGATGGGAACAAGCTCTCCCCGCAGATTGATGACACCCTTGATGAAGTTCGGTACGTTCGGCAGGAGGCTGATTTCCTGCTGGCCGATGATCTCCTCGATGGTCTGTATGGGCACCGCATAGACCTCGCTGTCCAGGGTGAAGGTGATGAACGATGTGCTCTCCTCTTGCTGCGCTGCCTTGACCTCCTCTTTGAGGGAAGCGATCATCTCCCTAGGACCCGGCTCGTCGTAGGAGACCTCGCGGTAATCGTCATCACTTTCTTCGTCCTTTGCCTTGACCGGGGGGTTCGATCTGGGCACGGGCCGTACGGCCTTAGCAGGTTCTTTTCTCGCCTGCCTTGGGGCAGGTTCCGGCCTGGCTGCAGGAGATGGCTTTCTTGCCATCTGGCCGAGCATGGATTCATCCACCTGGACGAAGGATTCCTTGGAGACACCGATGGCAAGCGGTATCATGTCGGATTCCATGATGGTGGAGAAGAGCGTGACGAGCCTGCCGTCGATGGTTTTCTGCGAGAGGACTTCCCCGAGGTTGTTGAGTTCGGACTTCATGTGCTCGATGTCGCCGTGGGCTGCATCGATGGTGAGGACATAGACCTGCGATGACGACAGTCTGGTCCTGAGGCAATCATGATCGATGTCGAAGGCTGCCAGGGGATCGCTCGATGCCGTTGCTTCCATTGTATCAACTGGCTTCTTCCGGGCATTGATCTGGCCGTCGAGGATCTTCTGGAGCTCGGCCAGCGGTTCGGTGATGTCCATGCCGTTGCTGGCGCTGACGTCGTCCAGCATGCTCTTGAGCATGTCGGCGGCCATGAGCAGGGAACTTGCCACCTCGCTCGAGGGGATCAGTTTCCCGGAACGGATGAGGTTCAGCACGTCTTCCATGCGGTGGGCAAGGTCGCCGATGTTGATCAGGTCGAGGAACTTGGAACTTCCCTTTATGGAATGGGCGGCCCGGAACACCCGGTTGATGACCTCGGGGTCCACGTGTTCCCTGCCGGATTCGATCTTGATGAGGTCGTCCTCGATGTCGGCTATGTGCTCCTTGGATTCAGTCACAAATTCCTCTATGAGATCGTCGAACTCGCCCACGCGGATGCCCTCCTCAAGATATGGTCTTCCTGTATCATCGTCATGAAGAGGCCCCTGACTTGAGTCGGGAATGTCCGGTCGTTACGACAGATTGCAGGGACGGTTCACCCGGAGACGTCCCCGGGCTGAAAGAGAGTTGACACGCGGTTGACCGTGCGGGTATAGTTCGGAACAAATTGAATTCGGAGGCCTTTTCGTGAAGATATGCAGAGCCGGTCTTCTCGTGGTCCTGACGATGGTTTTCCTCGTGGTGTCCGGGTGCGGGGATGGCGGTCATGAAGAGATCGTGGCGCCCATTCATCTTGAGATGCCCTCCGACCACCTCCAGAAAGAGATCGGGGTCTCCGGGTTCATCCTCGGCACGTTCATGATGCTGAACGGCTACATCGTCATCATCCTGAGCTGCATCGTCCTCATGGTCAAGGAGGGAACCTTTGCGAAGATCCTGGACACCGTCCGCATGGTCGGCCCCATGTTGAACCCGTCGGCCCAGCAGCCCGACAGGCTGTCAGGGTATCTTGCGCCGCTGACGGACGCGGCCACGAGGGTGAAGGTCGGTTACATCGGTCTTCTCGCGGGCCTCGTGACCGCCTACCTGGGGGCGTGGATCGCGCTGTAGAGCCGCGAAGCCCGTGCCGCGCTGATTCGCCATGATCGCCATCATCGATTATCGTGCGGGAAATCTGCGATCCGTGGAAAGGGCACTGAGACACCTCTGCCTTTCCTGTGTCATCACCGCTGATGCCTCGGCGATCGCTGCAGCTGACCGTGTCATCTTCCCCGGTGTCGGGGCGGCGGGCAAGGCGATGGAGACCGTCCGTGCCTCCGGCCTCGACCGGACCATCCACGAGGTAGTGGACCGGGGGACACCTTTTCTCGGCATCTGCCTCGGCACCCAGATCATCTTCGATTCCAGCGATGAGGATGCGGCGAGCTGCCTGGGGATCTTCCCGGGGACGGTCAGAAGGTTCCCGGACACGGGGGAGAAGATCCCGCACATGGGCTGGAACACCCTTCGCCCGGTCAGGTCCCACCCGCTTCTGCGCGGGGTGGGTGATCGGAACTGGTTCTACTTCATCCACTCGTATTACCCTGACCCGTCCGACGATGCCGACGTGGTGACGCGGACGACCTACGGCGTGGACTTCGCCTCGGCAGTGGCCAGGAACAACGTCTTCGCCACCCAGTTCCACCCTGAAAAGAGCGGAGAACCGGGGCTGAGGATCCTCGAGAACTTCAGCACGTGGGACGGGAAGGGATAGCCCCTAGTCGGCCCACCCGTTCTTCCCGACGAGCTTCACGAACCTGCATCCCCCGAGCGATTCCTCGCGGACGCCCTCTTTCGTTTTCGTGTACCGTTTCAGGTCCTGGATGCTCTGGTCACCCACGGGAATGAGGAGCCTGCCGTCATCTCCGAGCTGTTCGATGAGCGCTTCGGGCACGTGAGGGGCCCCGGCGGTAACGATGATGCCGTCAAAGGGCGCTTCCTGGGGGAGACCCAGGGTGCCGTCCCCGATGCGGATATGGATATTGTAATAGCCGAGGTCGTCGAGGGTCTTTCGTGCACGCGATGCCAGGGAGCTGATGCGCTCGATGGAATAGACCGTCGAGCACAGCCGGGACAGGACGGCCGCCTGATAGCCCGAACCGGTGCCGATCTCGAGGATCCGCTCGTGCGAACTCGGGGCCAGTGCCTCGGTCATTATGGCCACCATGTACGGCTGTGATATGGTCTGGCCATAACCGATGGAAAGGGGATAGTCGTCGTAGGCCTTGTACTTGAGGTACTCCTCGACGAACCTGTGACGGGGAACCTCGAGGAAGGCGTCCAGAACGCGCCGATCCCTGATGCCACGGGCAGCGAGCTGCTCGTCGACCATGGTCCTGCGTGCGAGGAGGGGATCCTTCATGCGCGGCCTGCCACCTTCTTTCTCCCTGAGATATCCGAAAACCTCAATGCCGGCAGCGGATTATACCGGGAGATGACCCTGAAGGCAAGGATGCAGCGCTCGTTCGTCCTCTTTCCTTGACCCCCCTGGCTCCATAGTGTAATTGTATAGGCGATGGAATTCGTTAAGATATTGAAAACATCACGTTTTTTGGATCCTGCCCAGGGGTTCGAGGAAGTCAGGCGCTACTCCGAGGTCCGATATGACCCGCTGACCGGGCATTCCAGCAGGATCCTCGATTTTCCGGTAAGGGAGGTCCAGCGGGCTGACCTCGCCGGTCTCATCGAGAGCTCCCGGCAGTTCTGTCCTTTCTGCCCGGGGATGGTGGAGCAGGTGACTCCCAAGTTCCATCCCGACCTCGCGAAATGCGAGCGGTATGCCCGGGGCGAGGCGTTGTGCGTACCCAATGCATACCCCTACGACGAGAACGGCGCGGTGACAATCATGACGCACCAGCATTTTGTCTCCATGGGGGAGTTCACTCCCGCGATCATGACCGATGCCCTCGCATGCTGTCTCGAGTACCTCAAGGACATTGCGGCCAGGCAGCCGGACATGGTCTTCCAGTCGGTGAACTGGAACTACATGCCCCAGGCCGGCGGTTCCATCGTGCATCCCCACCTCCAGATAGCCGCCTCCAGTTCTCCCACGAACTATTATGCCGCCGCCGTCCCCGCACTGAGCCGTTACCGGAGTGAACACGGGAGCGACTACTGGCCCGACCTCGTCGAGGAGGAGCAGAGACAGGGGGAACGGATGATCGGGTCGTCGGGCGCCATGTCGTGGGTCGTGGCCTTCGCCCCCATGGGGATTTTCGACGTCGTGGGCATAGTCTCCGGGGCCGCCTCTCCGTCAGACATCGGCGGGCGGCTCCTGGACGACATGGCCGAGGGCATCCTCAAGGTGATGAGGTACATCGATTCACTGAACATGGTGAGCCTGAACATGTCCCTGTATTTTCATCTGGGAACCGGTCTCTTCACCCCGCACCTGAGGATATGTCCCCGGGTGAACATCCCCCCCTTCGACACGAGCCAGATCAACTACATGGGAATGCTGCACGGCGAAACCCTGACCATCCTGAGACCCGAGGACATCTGCGCGGGCATCAGGGATTTCTGGGATTCTTGAACAGGAAGCTCACATAATCATGACAAAGAACCGAACGGGAGGTGTTGCGATGAAGAAACTTCTTGCTGTTGTCGTCCTGATCCTGACGGCAGGCATGGCGCATGCGGCAGGCCTCGATTTCGTCTGGGCTGGCGGCGGGCTGAAGGTATCGAATAATTCGAATCCCTGCTACTTTGCGGATTCCTTCATACTGATCGAGCAGGTGGAGGGCATGTCGATCTTCGCCCAGCCCGTGCTCACCGTGCGTGGCTCAAAGCCAGGGCTCGACCTGGGCGTCGGCGGGAGGATGCCCATGATGAACGGTCAGGTCATCGGGGGGTGGAACCTGTTCGTCGATTACACCTCGAACAACTCGCACAAGAGGATAGGGACGGGCATCGAGGTGTTCCACCCGAACTTCTCGGGGCACATGAATCTCTACCTGCCGGTGTCCGGCGAGGACGACAACGAGGAGGCGGTGCCCGGCCTGGATCTGAGCTTCGGCATACCGATCCCGAACATCCCCTTCGTCTCGTTGTGGCCCGGGGTGTACTACTATGCTGGCAAGGACCGGGGCGACATGGGCGGCATGTCCATGATGCTGCGGGCCCAGCCCATCAGGCCTCTGGTCATAAGCTTCGGCGGAAGGAACGATGCGCTCCAGGCAGGCAGGGACAGGAGCGAGCTCTTCTGCAAGGTGGAGTTCACCGTACCCTTCGACAGGCTCGGCAAGGACCTGTTCGCCTTTGAACGGGGAGAGTATCCGGTCGAGATCAGGAACAAGATGGACAATCGGGTGATGCGGGAGGAGTTCATCACCTTCGAGCACAAGAAACGCTGAAGGTTCTTGACTTCGAAGACCATTCTTTCTATAGATAGTCGTCGGTTTCGGGAAGTGGCTCAGCCTGGTAGAGCACAGCGTTCGGGACGCTGGGGTCCGGGGTTCAAATCCCCGCTTCCCGACCAGCTTTCCTCACAGATGTTCGCACAGTATCTTGATGCCTATGCCGATGAGGATGAGCCCTCCGACGACCTCCATCTTCCTCTCGAAGAGATGGCCCACGCGGGTCCCGATGACCGTTCCCGCATAGGAAAGCAGGAATGTGACAACGCCTATGATGATCGCCGGGGAGAGGATGTCCACCTTCAGGAGGGAGAGGCTTATTCCGACCGCCAGGGCGTCGATGCTCGTGGCTATGGACAGGAACAGCAGCGTCATAAGGTCATCGGCATCCACCCTCTTCCCGTTGCCGTCCATGAAGAGAGACTCGTAGATCATCTTGCAGCCGATAAAAGCGAGCAGCGAGAACGCTATCCAGTGATCGACGCTCTGGATCAGGTCCCGGATGCTCAACCCCGCCAGGTAGCCGATGACGGGCATGACGGCCTGGAACAACCCGAAGGCAAGCGAGATGCGAAGGGCGGAGCGGAACCTCAGCTTCACCATGGAGATGCCGCACGAGATGGATACGGCGAAGGCGTCCATGGCGAGTCCCACGGCAATGAGCAGGATGGTCGGGATATCCATGGGGTACCTGTTGCACGGGATCAGCACTTTGTCAAACAGGCAGTGGGGGCGAAAGCTGCGCAGGCCGGGGGGGTGTGTTCGCGAACAGATCCACTGCTGAAGTATAGGTAAAAGAAAAGAAGAGCATCGAGAAGATATTCGTCGATATACTCAGAATGACGATTTTTATCGCAAGGATATACTTTTTCAATCCTGGAATCTCACGGTAGAGGAGAATAGCGGGCCTTGAGTATGTGGAGGGATTCTTGTTAGGTGATTAGCACTCGAATTTAGTGAGTGCTAACAATCCTATCAATGGAGGAAGAATATGAAGGTGAAACCGTTGCACGACAGGGTTCTCGTCAAGAGGATCGAAGAGGAACAGAAGACCAAGGGCGGCATCATCATCCCGGACACGGCCAAGGAAAAGCCCCAGATGGGCGAGGTCATCGCCGCGGGCGGCGGCAGGAAGACCGAGGATGGGAAGGTCATCCCGCTCGATGTGAAGAAGGGCGACAAGGTGCTCTTCTCGAAGTATTCGGGCAATGAGATCAAGATCGAAGGTGTCGAGCTCCTCATCATGAGAGAGGAAGACATCCTCGGGGTCATCCAGTAGGCAAGGAGGAAGAAGACATGGCTGGAAAAGAAATCATCTATAATCAGGAAGCGCGGAACAAGGTTCTCAACGGCGTGAACAAGCTCGCCAATGCGGTGAAGGCGACTCTGGGCCCCAAGGGACGCAATGCCATCCTCGACAAGGCATTCGGCGCCCCGCTCGTCACCAAGGACGGGGTCACGGTGGCCAAGGAGATCGAGCTCAAGGACAAGTTCGAAAACATGGGCGCCCAGATGGTCAAAGAGGTCGCCAGCAAGACCTCCGACATAGCCGGTGACGGCACCACCACGGCCACGGTCCTGGCCCAGGCCATCTACACCGAGGGGCTCAAGTACCTGGCCGGCGGCATGAACGCCATGGACCTCAAGCGCGGTATCGACAAGGCCACGACTGCGGTGGTGGAAGACCTCAGGAAGATGAGCCGCAAGGTGGAGGACAAGAAGGAGATCGAGCAGGTCGGCACCATCTCCGCCAACGGCGACAACGAGGTGGGTGCGCTCATCGCGGACGCCATGGACAAGGTGGGCAAGGAAGGCGTCATCACCGTGGAAGAGGCCAAGAGCATGGACACCACCCTCGAGCTGGTCGAGGGCATGCAGTTCGACCGCGGCTACCTCTCCCCCTACTTCGTCACCGATGCCGAGCGGATGGAGGCCCAGCTCGAGAGCCCGCTGATCCTCATCTACGACAAAAAGATCAGCAACATGAGGGACATCATACCGATCCTCGAGCAGATCGCCAAGAAAGGCAAGTCGCTGCTCATCATCTCCGAGGACATCGAGGGCGAGGCCCTGGCCACCCTGGTGGTGAACAAGCTCAGGGGCACGCTCAAGTGCGCCGCGGTCAAGGCCCCGGGCTTCGGCGACCGGCGCAAGGCCATGCTCGAGGACGTCGCCATCCTCACCGGCGGCGAGGTGATATCCGAGGACCTCGGGAGGAAGCTCGAGTCGGTGGCGATCACCGACCTCGGTACGGCGAAGAAGGTCATCATCGACAAGGACAACACCACCATCGTGGAGGGCTCCGGCAAGAAGGCTGCCATCCAGGGCCGCATCAGCCAGATCAAGGCCCAGATCGAGGAGACGAGCTCGGACTACGACCGCGAGAAGCTCCAGGAGCGCCTGGCCAAGCTGGCGGGCGGGGTCGCGGTGATCAAGGTCGGGGCCGCCACCGAGCCCGAGATGAAGGAGAAGAAGGCCCGCGTGGAGGACGCGCTCCACGCGACCCGCGCCGCGGTGGAGGAAGGATTCATAGCAGGCGGCGGCGTGGCGCTGCTGCGCTGCATCGACAAGCTGAGCAAGCTCGACCTGCCGGGTGATCAGAACTTCGGCGTGAAGATCATCCAGAAGGCCCTCGAGGAGCCCCTCCGTCAGATCGCGGTGAATGCGGGCAACGAGGGCGGCATCGTGGTGGAGAAGGTCAAGGCGCTCAAGGGCAACGTGGGATTCAATGCCGATGCCGAAGAGTACGAGGACATGGTGAAGGCCGGCATCATCGACCCCACCAAGGTCGCCCGCTCCGCGTTTCAGAATGCCGCTTCAGTGGCCGGTCTCCTGCTCACCACCGAGGTCATGGTGGCCGAGCTTCCCGAGGACAAGCCGCCGATGCCCATGCCCGGCGGACACGGCATGCCGGATATGGGCGGCATGATGTAGCTGCCGATCCTTCGTAAGAGATCCGAAGTACGAAAGGAAAGGGGCGGGGAAGACCCCGCCCCTCTTCCATGCCCGAATGAGCGCCGCCGGGGCCGGCCTCGTCCCTCTCATCATGCCCTGGGTGGAACCGTGACCACGTTTTTCCCGATGAGCTCGAAGATGTCGTGGATGATGTCCTTCTTGCGGACAGCACCCTTCTGGTTATGGAGCACTATGACACTCCGCAGGATGAGCTCGTTGAGCATGCCTGCGAGGATGTAGGGATGAACGTTCACGAGGAGCCCGTCGTCCTGGGCGGCCTTGATCATGGCGACCAGTCGTGATTCTATCTTCTTGTAGGCGCTTATGTTCTTGAGGGTGTACGCCGAAAGGTGACGCCTCTTCTTGATCTCGTTGGTTTCGTACTCGGACATGAAGATGTTCAGGAGCTGGGAGTTGTCCAGGTACAGGTCCAGCAGCCTGAGCACCAGTTCCCTGAGCTTGTCCAGGGACGATCCCTTTTCGTTGCCCAGGTCGTTGAACACGGCGTCTATGTCGGCGAGGATGCCGGAGATCAGTGCGGCAAAGACATCCTCCTTGTTCTTGAAGTGATTGTAGATGGTTCTCCGGTCGAAGCCGGAGTACTGGGCGATATCCTCCATGGTGGTGCCGTAGAAACCCTTCTTGTGGAAGAGGTCCCTGGCGGACCGCAGGATCACGGTTCTGTTTCTGAGGATCTGGCGTTTTCTTCTGATCTTCTTCTGCATCGGATATCTTGCTGTTGTCTTTCCTTTAGCAAATCACTCTTTGCCCGTTTAAGTCAATAGAAATTTATTAAACGATAAAGTCGGCGATAATTCACACCGTGGGGTGAAGCGTGGGTGGAACGGTGCCGGGCGCACCACACAGCTCCGAGTGTACATCTCGGGCGAAATGAGCTATGAGAGTGAAAACACAGGATCCAGGCACGAACTTTTTATGGACAGGGAAAACCGGGAGAGAGCCTGCAGGCGGGTCCTTGCGTGCCCCGCATGCGGAAAGGAGACGGCCTACGAGGGCAATCCCTACAGACCGTTCTGTTCGAGGGGATGCAAGGGCTTGGATCTCATCCACTGGGCATCGGAGAGTTACCGCATAGAAGGCAGCACCCAAGAAGACAGGGCAGACAATGAACCAGACTAGAGAACCCGTCGTTCTCGCCAGATCAAAGCACCCCATCTCGCGCAGGGACATAGACCCGGACGCACTGAAGGTCCTCTACAGGCTTGCCAGGAAGGGGCACAAGGCCTACCTGGTGGGCGGGGCGGTGAGAGACCTCCTCCTGGGCAAGCGACCCAAGGATTTCGACGTCGCCACCGATGCCAGGCCCGGTCAGGTCAAGAAGCTTTTCGCCAACTGTTTTCTGATCGGCCGGCGGTTCAGGCTCGCACACATACGGTTCAGGGGCGGCAAGATCATCGAGGTCGCCACTTTCAGGAAAGAGCCCGATCCCTCGGAAGAACAGCAGGCAGACCCTCACAACACCTTCGGGAGTCCTGCGGAGGATGCCTTCCGCAGGGACATCACCATCAACGCGTTGTTCTACGACATAAGCACCTTTTCCGTCATCGACTACGTGGGAGGTCTCGATGACATTGCGAACCGGCGGGTGTGCATCATCGGCGACCCTTCGACGCGCTATGTCGAGGACCCTGTACGGATGTGGAGGGTGCTCAGACACGCGGCCCGCCACCAGTTTTTCATAGATCAGGGTACCGCGGACGCTATCCGTGCAAACCGTGATCTGCTGGGGGGCTGCTCGGGTTCCAGGATGTACGAGGAGTTCAACAAGGACCTCCATTCCGGTTTCGCTGCCGCCATCCTCGCCCTGTTCATGGAATACTCCCTGGTTCCCATTCTCCTGGGCAGCGTGGGGCGGCTCCTGGAGCAGCAGCAAGGGCCGAGAGACGAGCTCTTCAGGTTGATGGCGGCACACGACAACCTGGTGCTTGGCGGCACCCCGCCTTCGCTGTCTGTTTCCTACAGCCTCATGCTGTGGCCCTGGGCCCGGTCGGTGATGAGGGAGAAGGGCAGGCCTGGGTCGGACACGACGAGGATGCTCACCGACGAACTCGCCGCCTCCGGCATGAGCATGGTCATCCCCAAGGGGATCCGGGCCAATGCAGTCCATGCACTCGAGATCCTCGAGCACATGATGTCAGCGCTCGATACGGGGCGGATGAGGTGGTCGCTGCTCAAGAGGGCAAGCTACAGGGATGCCTCGACCCTTTTCTCGCTCGTTACCTGTGGGAGCCTGGCCCCCGGGGAGGATGCATTCCGGAACGCCTTCCAGGCCCGGTACCCCGACGCGCAGGAAAGGGGGGGCGCACGGAAGAGGAAGCGCCGCCGGCGACCCCGGAGAAAGCCGTCCGCACAACATCCTCAGGAATCCGGCGGTCCCCGTGTCGTGCACCACGATCACCATGCCCAGCGTCTGCCGTTATTATAGTGTGCTTTTTTCATCAGTGGTGCGCTCCGGTGTGTGCAGGGCGCCGGCGCCGATGCGCACGAGATGAATAATGATTCAGCTATTGCAGATTGACCACAGATATCCATGGTGAGACCCCGGCCCGGAATGCTCAACTACCTGTTTATTCATATATTTTCAACAGGTCTATTTCTGGCATGCTAGATGCATATTAATGCGCCAGAGTAAAACGAGGAATGGACATGAGCAGAACAGGAAATCTTGATATCATACTGAAGAACATGGACACCACGAGAGCCACCAAGATCCTTGCGAAGAGCCTCTACAAGGAGCTCATCCGCAACGGGTTCACCAACAAGGACATCATAAACTTCTCCAAAGAGATCATCGACCACATGGCCCAGGAAATGCGCAGAGACGCCACCCTGGAGGACGCCGGCCGCAAGGACCGTCTCCTAATCGGTTAACCGTTCCCTGGCAAGAAAGAGGACCTTTTCCACCACTTCCCCGAAGGAAAGGTGTGTCGTATCGACCACAACGGCGTGCTCCGGTATGACAAGCGGTGAAACACTCCGGGAACCGTCACGCCGATCACGGGTTACCAGCTCGGTCAGTACCACGCCCACCGCGGTGTCAGCGCCCTTCGTGGCGAGCTCCGCATGTCTCCGTCTGGCCCTCTCGGCGGGGGCCGCATCGAGATAGATCTTCAGATCCGCATGGGGAAAGACCACGGACCCGGTATCCCTGCCCTCCACGACCACTGGTGCCCGCTGAGAGAACGAACGCTGGATGCCCAGGAGTTCCCTGCGGACCGAGGGGTGCACGGCTATGGTCGAGGCCAGGTCGCTGATCCGAGGAGACCTGATCTCTTCGGTCACGTCTCGGTCGTTCAGGCTGACCCTCCCGCCTGAAAGGTCGATCCGTGCCTGATGGACGGCTGCACCGCAGGCGGGGTCATCCCGGACGTCGACCCCTGCCTCGTGGACGGCTATGGCCGCAGCCCTGTACAGGGCACCGGTGTCGAGGAAGGTGAACCCGAGCCTGGATGCGACTTCCCGGGCCACCGTCGATTTTCCGCTCCCCGCAGGGCCGTCGATGGTTATGATGGCATGCTTCACCGGAACGTGTCCATGTCCGAAAAGAACCCGGGGTAGGACACCCCCACACACCGGGTGTCGTCGAGTTTCACGTCGATGCCGCATGCCCGCGCCAAAATGGCGAAGGACATGGCAACCCGGTGGTCGGAGTGTGTCCTGATCATTCCAGCCGTGAGCCGGGCGGGTCCTTTCACGATAAGCCCGTCCTCGAGCTCCTCCACTTCAGCCCCGAGACATCCGAGTCCCTGGGCCATCGCTGCGATGCGGTCGGTCTCCTTCACCCTGAGCTCGCTCGCGTCCGTGATCACCGTGGTGCCGGAAGCCAGGGCTGCCGCGACCACCAGGATCGGGATCTCATCGATGAGCGTGGGGATCTCGTCACCGGCGATGGTGGTCCCGGAGAGTTCGGTTCCCCTGACGACGAGGTCGCCTACCGGCTCGCCTGCGTTTTCCCTGATACCGTCCACTGCTATGTGTGCCCCCATGCGTTCGAGGACAGCCAGGAACCCTGTGCGCGTGGGGTTCAGACAGACATCACGGACAACGATCTCGGAGCCGGCTGTTGCGGCGGCCCATATCACCGGGAATGCCGCCGAGGAAGGATCGCCGGGCACGACGACATCCCTGGCCTGGAGCCTCTGCCCCCCAGGTATGCCTACCGACTTGGCGTTCACGCTCAGGTTTGCCCCGAAGAACCTCAGCATGCGCTCGGTGTGGTCCCTGCTCTGAGAGGGTTCGTTCACCGTCGTGGTTCCCTCGGCGGCCAGGCCGGCCAGCAGGAGGGCCGACTTCACCTGGGCCGAGGCCACCTCCATGGGGTGAAAGATCCCGCGCAGTTTTCCGCCTCTGACCGCCATGGGAAGATAGGCCCCCCCGCGGGCCAGGAATCTGGCGCCCATGAGCTCGAGGGGTTTGATGACCCGGGCCATGGGCCTTTGGACCAGCGAGCTGTCCCCGGTCATGGTGACGATGCCGTCTATGCCGGCGAAGACGCCGGACATGAGCCGTGCCGTGGTGCCTGAATTGCCGGCATCGATGACCTGGAGAGGCTCCTTCATCCTGGCACCCACGACGAGGTAGATCGCGCCGTCTTTGCGTATGTCTATCCCCAGGGCAGACAGGGCCCGGCGGGTGCTCCCGATGTCCTCCGACTCGAGGGCGTTTCTGACCGTGGTCGTCCCCTGTGCCAGCGCCCCGAGGATGAACGAGCGGTGCGAGATGGACTTGTCCGGGGGTGGCGTGATCTCACCGTGTATGGCCATAGAGGGCTCTCCTGATCCGTGCATAGGATGACAGCGTGTCCTGCAGCTCCGGGGCCCTGTCCTCATCGATGAGCGTGCGCAGGCGATCGAGCTCTTCCATGTAGGCGTCGATCAGGGGCAGGATGTTGTCCTTGTTGTCGAGGAAGATGTCCCGCCACATGATCGGGTCCGAGGCCGCGATACGGGTGAAATCGCGGAAACCGGCCCCCAGGAACTGGCGGTGGAGGTGAAGGTCGTCCGCCAGCCTCATGGATACGTAACTCAACAGGTGGGGCAGGTGGCTGACCATGGCCATGAGCCGGTCGTGCCCGGCGGGATCCATGGTATGGGTGGTCGAACCGCAGGTCTCCCAGAGCGTCCGCACCCTGTCGATGCAACCCGGACGTGTCTTTTCGGTCGGCGTGATAATGGTCGCGGCCCCGTCGAACAGGTCGGCCCGGCTGCTTGCATAGCCCGGGTCCTCCCTGCCCGCGATGGGGTGTGACCCCACGAAGGACGGGAAGACCCTTTCGATGCTTTCCACGATGTGGGCCTTGGTGGACCCCGTATCGGTAAGGACCGTGTCGTCCCCGATGTGGCGGATCACCCTCCATGCGGTCTCGACGACGCTGCCCACGGGGACTGCCAGGACCACGACGTCGCTTCCCGACGCGACGGCCGTGTCAACCGAACCCTCGGCTATGACGCCCTCGTCCATGGCCTGGCGGACGGTACGGCCGCGTGTATCAACCCCGGCGACGAGCGCCACCCGGCCGAGGGCCTTTGCCATGGATGCGCCGATGAGTCCGAGACCGACGATGGTGATCTTCATAGGGCCTCTTCCAGGGCGGCGACGAAGGCGTCGTTCTCCCCGGGGGTGCCTACGCTTACCCGGATATACTCCTCGAGGCCGAAGCTCGCCATGGACCTCGTGATGATGCCCTTTCTCAGGAGCGTCTCGTAGACCCTCAGGGCGTGCTCTCCGATGTGGACCGTCACGAAGTTCGTCTGGGACGGTACATACGGGAGCCCCAACCGGTCGAAGGAGGCATAGAGCATGTCCAGCCCGTCCCAGGTGATCTTCAAGGTCCGTCTCAGGAAGTCCTTGTCGTCAAGGGCTGCCTCGCCCGCCTTCTGGGCGAGGTGGTTCACGTTGAAGGGCGGCTTGATGCGCAGCATGTTCTCCAGCACGGGCCTGGGGGCGATCCCGAACCCCACGCGCATGCCTGCGAGTCCGTGGGATTTGGAAAGCGTATGGACGGTGACGAGGTTCGGATTTTCCCCGACCAGCCCCACGCAGCTCGTGAACTCAGGGGTGCGGGTAAAGGCCCCGTAGGCCTCGTCCATGACGACCAGGACATCTCGTGGTACGCGGTTCATCAGTTCGAGCACCTCGTCCCTGACGAGGCATGTCCCGGTGGGGTTGTTGGGATTGGCCACGAAGACGATCCGGGTTTCGCCGCCCAAGGATTCCACGATGCCTGTGACGTCGATCCGGAGTTCCCGCATGGGGGCATGGGTGACCACGGCGCCGCATGCCCGTGCCGCAATGCCGTAGTAGCTGAACGTGCACGCAGGTATGACCACCTCGTCGCCCGGCCTCAGATAGGCCCTGCAGACGAGGTCGATGATCTCGTCCGACCCGTTGCCTGCCACGATCCGGTCCGGGGTGCTGCCGAAGAACCGAGCAGCTGCGACGCGCAGGGCCAAAGAATCGGGGTCCGGATAGAGGTGCGCATCCCCGCAGGCGGAATGCATGGCCGCCAGGGCTTTCGGTGAAGGGCCCAGGGGATTTTCGTTGGACGCGAGCTTGATGGGGCTCGCCACCCCGTACTCCCGGGCGATCTCCGTCTTGGACCTGCCGGGTACGTACTCCGGTATGGTGCTGACCCAGGGTGCCGGCTCGGGGACCTTCATGGCAGGCTTCTCCCTTCGGGGTAGGACCCCAGGATGACCATGTCCCTGGTATGGGCCCTTATCTCCTCGAGGGCTTCCTGCACGTGACCATCGGCAAGGTTGCCCTGGAAGTCGATGAAGAAGATATATTCCCAGGGGTTCTTCCTGGATGGCCGTGACTCGATCTTGGTGAGGTTTATCCCCTTGCGCGCAAATGCGCCCAGTGCGCTGTAGAGGGATCCGGGCCTGTTGTCAAGGGTGACGATGACGGAGGACTTGGCATTGCCGGCCACCGGCAGCGCACTGCGCGATATGACCCAGAACCTCGTTATGTTCTCCCGCAGGTCGTTGATGTTGTCCGCAAGGATGGAGAGCCCGTAGATCTCGGCCGCCATGGAGGACGCCACCGCCGCCGAGCCCTCGACAGAACGCGCCGCCATGGCCGCGTCCGAGGTGCTGGCGGTCTCGATGATCTCGGCTGCCGGCAGGTTCGAGCTGAGCCATCCCCGGCACTGGGCAATGGCCTGGGGGTGGGAAAAGACTTTCCTGATTTTATCCTTGGGTATGGTCCCCAGCAGGCAGTTCCTGATGGGCAGCATGAATTCCTGGATGACGTTCAGTCTCGTTATGGCCATCATGTCCAGGGTCTGGTTGATCATGCCCTCCGTGGAGTTCTCCACCGGGACCACCCCCAGGTCGACCCTCGAGGAGGCCACCGCCTGGACGACCGATTCGATGTCCTTGTAGGGCGCGAGGTCGCCGTCCAGCGAGAAGGCCGAGAAGGCCCCCTGATGGGAGAAGCTGCCTTCGGGCCCCAGATACGCGATCTTCCTTCGCTGCTGGAGCGAGCGGGAGGCGCTGAAGATCTCGCGGAAGATGCCCTCCACCATGGAATTCGTCAGCGGCGGCTGCCTCATGGCACTGAGCCTGGAGATGATCTCCTCCTCGCGGGACGGGTCAAAGACCAGCAGCTGAGCGTCACTCTTGGCCCTGCCCATTTCGACGGACAGGTGCGAGCGCTTCAGGAGGAGCTTCATGATCTCGTCGTCGACGGCATCGATGGCTGCCCTGATGTCTTCAATCCGTTTTTTCATGTTCATGCCCCGGTTACGGGTCGTTCATGACCGTTCGGCCGGAATACCTGCCCCGTGTGCCATACCTGTTCATTTTCAGGAATGATTATATACCAATGAGCCCGAAACACTACCAGAAGGAAATGGTATTATCAAGGGAGAGTGTTCAGGGACCTGGCCATATCCCGACCTATGGGCAGAAAATGCCGGGAATGATGGATTGTCATGAGAACCTCGGGCGTCTTTTGGAGGAAACGAGGATTTCTGCCGATTGCTATTGATATGAAAGCTGGTCGGAATATTGACATGTGTCGCCTCTGTGTGCAATATGCCGTGATAAGATTTAAGAATGATTAGACAGTTTCCCATAGATGAACACGCCTCGCCGAAGAGGAGGAGACCGAGACGCTTCCGTCTCCGCTATCTTCTGCTGCCGCTGCTCCTGATAGGCATATCCTTCATTTCCCTGCCTGACGGGAAGGGTGGCTCCGAGGTGATCCCGGCAGCGCAGTCCACCCTGAGCAGGGGCGATCTCGGCCGCATAGACCGGGAGACCATTGAACGGTGCAACCTCACCATCCGGCCGGATATGCAGCAGTTCATAGCCGGCACCGCCGAGAGGTACAAGATGTACTACGGCACCATAGTAGTCATGGATGCCCGTACGGGAGACATCCTGGCCATGTACGGCAGGGGGACGCAGGGCGAGGACTGCACCCTGTGCCTCGAAGCCAACCATGCGGCCAGCGTCTTCAAGATAGTGACGGCCGTGGCCGCCATGGAGCAGGGCGGGTATACCGGCAACAGCGTCTTCACCTACACAGGCAGTGCCCATACGCTCTACCGGCACCAGCTCGTCAACCGGAACGACCGGTGGACGGCCGATGTCACGCTTGCCGATGCCTTTGCCCACTCGAACAACGTGGTCTTTGCCAAGATCGGAACCATCTACCTCGGGGAGACGCCCATCCTCCTGACCGCCATGAAGATGGGGTTCTGGCAGTCGCCCCTTCGTGAGATAGAATGCTCGCCGAGCACCATGTTCTTCCCGGAGAACGATTACAATCTCGCCGAGCTCACCAGCGGGTTCAACAGACAGACGAAGATCACCCCTGTCCATGCCGCCCAGATGGTATCGGCCGCCGTGAACAACGGTCAGATGGTCACCCCCCGCATCATCCGTGGCGGGCATGTGGAGAAGGTCAGTGTCATGAGCGAGAACACGGCCCACCACCTGGCGTCCATGATGGAGCGGACGATCAGGTGCGGCACGGTCTCCAAGGAGTTCCGGAACTGCAGGTCGGACCGCGTGCTCAGGGACATCACCATCGGCGCCAAGAGCGGCAGCATCGACGGGGACGAGCCCATGGGGAGACGGAACTGGTTCGTCGGCTTTGCCCGCAACGATGCCGGCGATGCCATCGCCATCGGCTGCCTGCTGGTTCTCGACGCCCGATACTGGATCCAGGCGGACACCCTGTCCCGTCTCATCATCAGGCACTATTTCTCCAGCCGGTCCGCCAGTGTGGCGCAGAACAACTGACCACGTCACCTCGCCGCAACCAGGAAACACACGTCTCCGTATCTTGGCGATGCCCCAGATGCGCCTTGACACCCCGAAGAGTGCTGTGTTAGCTAGGATGGCGGTTTCGGGACGTGGCGCAGTCTGGTAGCGCACCTGAATGGGGTTCAGGGGGTCGGAGGTTCAAATCCTCTCGTCCCGACCATGTCTTTTATCCCGTCTTGTATCCCTCTCACCGTGGCAGCTCGTGTAACCCGGTTATCGAGTAAGAGAAGGCGACCTTTCTCTTCTGCTTCGGTTCGAGGCTCAACTCCCACGTCAGGAAGCCGTCGCTGTCAGGCCTGATCTCCGGACTCGTGCCGATCAGCTTCACCTCGATGTCCTCGTCACGGGAGACGGGGATCTGGTCCTTCAGGATCAGGGAGGCGTTCTTCGACCTGGTGTTCTCCACCGTGATCTCGTAGGCATAGGTGGTTCTGTCCCTGCCGGTGATGGTCTTCTCGTGGAATGCCTGTGTTTCCTTTCGTTCGATGACGATGCCCTCGTCAATGCCCAGGTCGATGGTCGTCTTCTGGCCGGGCTCGGTGCGGGCGAGGAGGCCCCTGCCTGCATAGACCCCGTCCACAAAGGACGAGTACGATCCGGGGACCAAGGGCGCATCTGTCGCCAGGACGACCTCGGCCCTCAGGTAGGCACCCTCACGGAACCGGGGCACGGAGACCAGCGTGAACCCGGCGGTCAGCAGCCGCCTGGCGAGCAGCACGGTCTCGGGGGTCCCGTCGCCTGCAAGGTGCACGTTTGCTGCAGCGCCGATGAGGTAGGACGTCGAGGTGGTCTCAACGGGCGCCACGGTCTCCTCCATGGGTGCCGCTGCGACCATCGAGGCCGCATCCATGGATTCGGGCATTGCCTTCATCGCGCGCAGCGACGGGCGCCGGAGATACCACGGCTCCAATTCGGGGGCCTGTATGCCGTGGCTCGGACTGCCCGTGGAGACATGGAGCTCCCCGATGTCCCAGTCCATGCCGGTGGCCTGCCGGATGGATACCGAGGTCTCCATGGTGAGCTTTGAGGCTGCAGGCGATGCCTGTACCCGGTACTCGGGTCTCCAGGATGCCGACCTTACCCCGAAGGAGATGTCGACCGGCCCGTCTCCGGTGATCCTGATAAGCCAGCCCGGGTCCTTGTTCACGGCATTGAGCCGGTTCTGGAGGTCTTTCACCTCGGTCTCGAGGGAGGTGATCTTCCGGGACAGCTCCACGGCCCTGCGGTTCAGGCCGGGGATGCGTGCATCCATGAAGCCCAGCGCATCCGATATCTGCTGACGGGAAAAGGGCACGGGCTTGTCCTTGGATCCGGCGGAGAGGAAGATGACCTCGATCTGCCGGTCCACCATGGCCTGCTCGCGCTTGGTCTCGGCCAGAGAGGCCCGGGCATCCGCGAGCTTTTCCTGGAGGGCCTTGACCGAGCCCGAGGGGGACCTCAGGGGCTCCATGCTCACGGACCGGACAGTGCCCCCCGGACGGGGAGTGACCACCAGCGAATCGGGAATGAGGTCCGGAGGCGCCTCGAAGGAGAGGGTGCCCTTGATCGTGTCGTCGAAGACGAGGACGGCCTGGTCGTTGTACAGGACGGCCTTGTCGATGCCCATGCCGGAACCCGTGCATGGCAGGAGGAGCACGTACAGTGAAAGGACGGGGATGATGCGGATGATCTTCATGGTTCGGACCTCCTTACGAAGAGAAGTTCAGACGCTCCAGGATGTCATGGTGCACCTTATCCATTCCTCGCGCTCTGTGCAATGGTGACTTTGAGGCAGGCCGCGGGCACGAACCGGTTGACTTGCCAGAAAAATGGCCGTATGTTTGAGGCAGGATTACAGAAATGTTATCATCTGACATGTCTGTTGGAGGTGTGCATGAGGGGGCTCATAGCCATTCTGTCAATGCTCGCCTTTTCCCTCGCCTGTTTTCTGCCCGGCATCGGGTCACTCACGGCTCTCGCATCTGACGAAGACAATCCCGGGCTCCGGGAGAACCTGCTTCCGGCCCAGCAGGGCGACGCCAAGGCCCAGCTGTTCGTCGCCTACCTGTATGAGACGGGCCAGGGGGTCAAGCAGAACTACGCCAAGGCTGCCCAGTGGTACGGCAAGGCCGCCAGGCAGGGCAACCCCGAGGCCCAGACCCAGCTCGGCGACATGTACCGCCAGGGCAAAGGGGTGCCGCAGAACTACGTCCTTGCATACATGTGGCTGGATTTGGCTTCCCAGCAGGGGAGCAGGCAGGCGAGAGAGCTGAAGAAGAACGTCAGCTCAAGGATGACAGCCGGGCAGAAGGACGAGGCGAAGAAGCTTCTGAAGAACTGGAAGGCGAAGAAGTAGGCGTCTCCCATGGCTGGGGCAACTCCATGCTTATCGAGAACCCAGCAGTGCCTCCGGGGTAATTCATAAACAACTCAATCCCGCGCCAGTCTCAATTTGTCAGATACATCCCCTCCAAGTTGGTTGAAAAAAATATTTAAGTTTTCATTTTCAAAGACGATAAAGGTGGTAGAACAGAGAAGGGAGGTGAGAGGGACACGGGGTTTGATCAGTACCTGCAAACTGATCACAAATGAACAAACCGGCCAAGGATGGTCGGAACAACCAAAAAAATCAAGGAGGATTCAAACATGGCACTTCGCATCAACACCAACGTAGCAGCACTCAATTCCCATCGGCAGTTACTCCTGACAGAAGTAGGCATGAACAAGAGCATGGCAAAACTCTCCAGCGGCTACCGCATCAACAACGCTGGCGACGATGCATCTGGTCTGGTTCAGGCCAACGCACTGCGAAGCGATGTCCGGGCCGCTAAGGTTGCCGCACAGAACACCATTCAGGGCAAGGCCAGCCTGGCGATCCACGAGGGCACCGCCAACACGATTGAAGGCATTCTCGAGCGGATGAAGGAACTGCTTATGAAGCAGGAGGCATCAGGATCTACCGCTGAGGCTGCTACGAATTCTGAGCTGGCCGCACTGCAAGCTGAGATCGGACGTATTGGTACGAGTGTGTCAGCACAGACCTTTGAGGTAGGTATCGATGGCAGCACTATCACGGTTGAGGCTTTTGATATGACTGAAACTGGTGTACTTGGCAGTGGTGTTACTGTAACTACCGCTACTGCTACATCTGTTATCGACGCAGCTATCGCGACGATAGGTGGGTACCTTGCCAATATCGGCGCGGGCATGAACCGTCTCGAGTTCACCTATGCCAACCTCCAGACGCAGATCGAGAACTTGTCTGCATCTGAATCGGCCATCAGGGATACCGACATGGCCGCGGAGATGGTGAACTTCACCAAGAGCCAGATCATGCTCCAGGCCGGTACGGCCATGCTGGCCCAGGCCAATATGGCCTCTCAGGTCGTTCTCTCCCTGTTCGGCTAAGACAGTCATTCCGGATCATGGGGGAGGGTTCCTCCCCCATGAATCCTTGACTGAAAGGCTGGTGCGGCCATGAAAACTGCAAGCATGAGCACTCTACCGGTCGATCCTGGACGATGGCAGAACGCCGGTATCGGGTCTGTGGCCATCACGCAGGCATCGGCTGGCAAAGAACACAACGTTTCTCTACCTCACAAAGCTCTTCAGAAAGACAGCCGACTTTCCGAAGAGATTCAGAAGATTCTCGATGAGATGAACACGCAGCTCAACATCATGAATCGATCCATACAGTTCAGCATCGACGAGAGTTCGCGCGATATCGTGGTGCGGGTGGTGGACAAGGATACCGGCGAAGTGATAAGGGAAGTACCACCTGAAAGCATCCAGAAGCTCCGCGAAAAAATGGCGGAGCTGACAGGGCTCCTCGTTGAAGAGGAAGTCTAGCGACAGGGTGGGTTGCACCCTGCATTGAACGCGGGGCTCACCACATTATTCTGAGCAGTCGGGGGAGAGCATGGCATCAACGTACTCCATTTCAGGATTGGCATCCGGGCTGGACTGGAGCACCATGATCAGTCAGCTGGTGGAACTGCAGCGCAGGCCCATAACGTTGCTGGAGGGGAACAAGGCAACGCTCAGCGAAAAAAAGACGGCCTGGGGAGAAGTGAATACCATGCTGCTTTCCCTGAAGACCGCTGCCGGCTCCCTGAACTCCCTCGATGACTTCAATCTCTACAAACCCAGTGCCACGGTATCCGGAACGAGCCGCAGCGTGGGTGATCTCATGAGCTTCGCCGTGGGGACCAATGCATCGGAAGGAACCTATGACATCACCGTCACCCAGCTGGCAAAGGCCCAGAAGCTCGTCAGCGGCAGCTTCGGTTCGACGACCGAAGCCCTGGGTATCTCTGGTGATCTCGTCATAAACGGCAGGGTACTCAGCTTAGCGGGAACAGACAGCCTGGCGACCATCCAGTCGAAGATCAATGCCCTGAACTCCGGCGAAGACCCGGCAGGCGTCACGGCATCCATCATGAGCGTGTCCAGCGGCGAATATCGTCTCACCCTCACGTCGAAGACCACGGGTGCACAGGGAATGTCGCTCGAGAACGGCTCCGGGTCGGATGTCCTCGCACAGCTCGGACTGGTCGAGATCGTGGCGGGGCAAGATGCCGTGATCATGGTTGACGGGTTCACCATTACGAGGAGTACGAACCAGATAAGCGATGTGATAGGTGGCGTCACTCTCAACCTCCTCGGCGAGGACGAAGGTGCGACCATCACCCTCGACATTACCAGGGACAATGACGGCGTCAAGAAGAAGATCCAGGAATTCGTGGACAGCTACAACAAGCTGGAGAGCTACATCGACAAACAGAACACGGTGTCCGGGGACGGCAAGACAACGGGTACGCTCTTTGCCGATTCGACGCTCCGGTCCGTCTTGGGCACGCTGAAGAAAACCATCCTTTCTGAAGTGAGCGGGCTGGATTCCACCCTTAACCACCTGAGCCTCATCGGCATCAGCATCGACAGGACAGGCCAGCTCTCCATCGATGATACCGTTCTGGACGGATATCTGGAAACGAACTTCGATGATGTCGTGGACCTCTTTGCTGCGCGGGGGAGAAGCACCAGCAGCGAACTCACCTATGTGTTCTCAGGGGTCAGAACGGTCCCAGGCGACTACGAGGTGGAGATAACCCAGGTCGCAACCAGGGCCAGTGTAACGGGCAGCGGGTTCTCCGGTTCGTTGAGCAGCGACGTAGCCCTCGACTTTACAGCGCCCGGCGGCAGTGCAAAGACCATAACCCTCAGCGCGGGATCTGACATTACTGCCATCGTGGGCGCCATCAACGCGGACAGCTCCCTGGGCGTCATTGCCGAGGACATCGGCGGCCAGCTCAGGCTGACAAGTACCTCCTATGGCAGCACAGGGTTTACCCTTTCCGTCACGGGGGGTGATATCGGCATAGCCGATGGCACCTATACGGGCCTCGACGTGGCAGGCAGGATCAGGCAGCAGGGGTCCTCGGAATGGATGACCATGACCGGCAGGGGCCGGACGCTCACCGGCGATGCAGGTCAGGATGTGGATGGACTGGCCATGCTGTATACAGGGACCAGCACTGGCGTGATGGACTTCTCGTTCTTCGAGGGGATCTGCTCGAAGCTCGACAAAGCGCTCTATTCCATGACAGACAGCGTTGACGGGTTTGTGGCGACCAGGCAGAAGACCCTCCAAGGCCAGATGGACAAGATCGACAAGAAGATCGAGAATATGGAGGTCCGTCTGTCCAGGTACCAGGAGACCATGATTGCCAAGTACGCAGCCATGGAATCGATGCTGAACACCCTCCAGTCCCAGCAGAGCTGGCTTTCAAGCCAGATTTCGTCGCTGACCGGCAACAAGTAGACCGTCTGTTTTTCAGCCCTCTTGTTCTTGAGGGGGGTAGGGCACATATACGAGGCCTATGCCGGGGTGGTTCCAACCCCGAAAAATATCAAGGATAAGAAATCAGGACAGGTTCACCCTGCACAACGTCATCCCGCCGGGCAGATGGGATGAACGGTGTCCTTGATCTTGAGGACGATGTATCCGCCTTCCTCCTCCATCATGAGGGCCAGGCTGTAGTAGGCGGGTCTGGTGAAGCGCACCTTCATGCCGTCGGGCAGGGTGACGTAGAGTACATTGTCCTTTCCGATGGAGAGTTTCGACGGGTCCAGGGGATGGGTTTCCAGGGTGTTGAGACGGACATACAGACCCACCTGGGGGTCTCCCCTGACACCGGAGACCACGAACGGTGTGTCCTCGACCTCCACGTAGCAGACCTCGGGCTCTATGACGATGCAGTATCTTCCCTGATCATCCCGCATCAGTGCCTGGCAGAAGGCGCGCAGGACCATGGGGTTGATGATCTCGTTGCCCTCGTAGTACCACCGCCCCTCGCGGTCTATCCGTATGCTGCAGCCCTCTGTCACGTCACGTAAACCCTGCTTCATGGTGATCCTCGTGGTCTGGATTTCCTGAAGGTATCTATCATGAATCAGAGTGGAATGCACCCGATTCATCTGATCCGCATGTCGAAATCCCGATTAACTGCTTGACTCCATGTCGACATCCGGGCACAATGGCCAGGAATCGAATCACTTCAAAGGGTTGACTATGGCCAAGAACGTGAAGCAGGGGATGATCATCGATGCTGCCCTGGAGGTGTTCCGTGAAAAGGGATACGCCAATGCCCGTATGGCGGATATCGCGAGGAGGGCAGGGGTGTCCTATGGGCTCGTGTACCACTATTTCGGCAGCAAGGAGGTCCTCTTCGAGATCATCGTGGAGTCCTGGTGGAACGATCTCTACACCATGATGGACCGGGAGATCAATGCGGACTCCCCCACCAGGGACAAGCTGGTCAATATCATCGAGTTCTTCCTCGACACCTACGGCCAGAAGCCGAACCTCATGTCCATCTTTGTCAGCGAGGTGTGCAGGAGTTCGGTCTATCATACCGAGGAGGGTCTCTCGCGATTCCTGAAGTTCTTCAGCCTGTGCGAGCAGATCATGCTGCAGGGACAGGAGAGCGGGTTCCTCAGCAGGGAGGTTCCCCCGCACCACCTCACCTATATCTTCTACGGCGCCATCGAGACCTTCATCACGGTCATGGTCCTCGGCAAGGAGCCCATGACCAGGAAGAGACAGGAACGCGCCATGAACGCCATCCTGCATGTCTTCACCGACGGGGCGCGTGCCCGGTAGCGGCGGGTCCTTTGCAGATGAATGGACAAAACAGGAAGGTCGTCATCTGCGCAGCCCTGGCTGGCGCCTTCACCACGAAGCAGCAGAACCCGGCCGTGCCCTACACGCCGGCCGAATTCGCCGGTGAGGCGGCCAAGTGCTATGCGGCCGGAGCGGCCATGGTACATGTGCATGCCCGGGACGACCAGGGCTATCCAACCCACGAGATAAACCGTATCAGGGCCACGCACGATGCCATCAAGGACAGGACCCCGGAGCTTATCGTGAACCTGAGCTCTGCCGTGGGAGTCGGCAGGTCGGCACAGGAGAGGCTTGCCCAGATCCTCGCAGTGAAGCCCGCCATGGCATCACTGAACACCAATACCATGAACTTCAGCATCGTCGACAGGAACTCGGGAGAGATCATCCTCGACGGTATCTTCGAAAACACCTTCACCATGCTCAGGGATTTCGGGTCGGCCATGGAGGCCCATGACGTGAAGCCTGAGATCGAATGCTACGACATGGGCGGCGTCGACAACGCCCTGCTGATCGCCAAACAGGGATTCTTCACAGCGCCCATGAACTTCAACTTCGTCTGGGGGGTGGCGGGTGGCCAGCGGTTCAGGCCGGATGCCTTCATAGCAATGGTGAACGCACTGCCTGCCGGATCGACGTTCACCACCTGCGGTGTGGGATTGGACCAGTTCCCGGCGGTGACCATGAGCTGCCTCATGGGTGGTCACATGCGGGTCGGCCTCGAGGACAACATCAGGCTGCCGAACGGTGATCTCGCCAAGGGGAGCTGGGAGCAGGTCCTCTGGTCCGCCAAGATCGCCTCCGCCCTGGGCAGGGAGCCTGCAAGCCCTGACGAAGCCAGAAAGATCCTGGGCATCAGACAGAAATGATGGGATGCCGAGGGACTCTCTTTACCTATGACCACGATGCCTCGCCACTATCATGGAGGCTCGCCCGTGGCATGCAAGTACCGACGATACTCATACGGAAGGGTGGGAGGGCATACATGAGCACCTGTGCGCGGTTTATCCTCGTAGCGTTCCTCTGTCCGCTCCTTGCACCGGTCTTCGCCCATGCGGGAGTGACGCATGAAGTGAGGGCAGGCGATACACTGGCCAAGATCGCCTCGGAGTATGTCCCCCTCGCGGCATCGTATACCAGGCAGGAGTTTGTCGACGAGATCAAGAAGGTCAATGGCATCGATGAAAATGATCTTTCCATCGGAAGGGTCATCACCATCCCGGTTGTGCGCAGCGAACCCGTGAAGCCAGCCACAGTCAAGCGTTCCAGGTCCTTCGAGGCGAAGGGGGCCTATGCGAACCAGTTCACGGCGAGTTCGAGGCAGGTCCTCACCATGGGTGAGAAGCTGAGAAAGCATGGAGCGAACACTGTCGTGTTCGATGCCAAGGAGGTGGAAGGGCTTCCCACGTACAGGAGTTCTGTGCCCCGCGAACATCTCGGTCTTGATTCGTACTATTATCCGATAGAAGACGTGTCAAAGCTCGTGGACTACCTTCACGACAGGGGCGTCCATGTGGTTGCCCGTGTCTGCATATTCAGGGATATCCACAACTCGTCCAAGAATGCCCGGTGGCGGTTCGACAAGGAATGGGTGAACCCTGCCGACCGGGCGGTCCAGGACTATAACCTTGCCATCATCAGGGAACTCACCTCGTTCGGGGTCGATGAGATCCAGGTGGACTACTTCCGCTACCCCGCTGACAGAAAGGCATCTACGGGCATCGAAGGAAAGACGCGCAGCGACGTGCTCACCGCATATGCACAGCGTGTCCATGAGCTGACGTCCTCGAAGGGGGTGCTCCTGTCCCTGGACATGTTCGGTATCGTCATATGGCAGCGCGAGGATGACGTACGGGTGCTCGGGCAGGATGTCATGAGGCTCAAGGACCACTTCGACGTCATCTCCCCCATGCTCTATCCGTCACACTTCAGCAGGAATTTCTCGGGGATAGCCAACCCGGCGGATCAGCCCTACATGTTCGTCAGCAGTGGCGTGAAGAGAATGAAGGTGCTGGTGGGAGATCAGGTGATCATCAGGCCCTGGCTCCAGTCCTTCCCCCTGCGCGTCACCATCGGGTACAACCCGGCCTACATCAAGGAGCAGATCAGGGCCGCCCAGGCTTCCGGTGCCGTCGGCTGGCTGCTCTGGAGCCCCGGGAACCGTTATGACGAGGCCTATCGGGCCATGGAGAGTCTTGCCGGGAAAGCGTCGGTGAAGGCTGTCAGGACAAGCCGGACCGGGCAGTAGGATGATTCACGGAAGGCGGGCGAGCCTTCCCTGCAGGCCCGGCGTCATGACGTCTTCGAGTCTCCTGCGCTGGCTTTCGAAGTCGTCCTGTCCCACGGGTCGATCGAACCTGATCATCTCGCCGTAGGTCAGCGTCACCCTCGAGAACGGCTTGGGGAGGAGAAAGTTGTCCCAGCTGTTGAAGTACCATGCCCTGTCGGCACTGGTGTAGAACGGTACGATGACCGCGTCGGCCGCATGGGCAAGACGGATGATGCCCGCCTTTATCCTGCCCGCAGGACCTCTGGGCCCATCCACCACATGACCGGCAAGCCGGGATTTCTTGAGGCCGGCGATCATATCCTTCAATGCCTCGGCCCCGCCCTTGGAGGATGAACCGAGCACCGGGTTCCACCCGCTCCGCTTTGCCACACCTGCTATTATAGTGCCGTCGGTACTCTTGCTGATCATGAGGGAGGGATTGTAGTCCCGATAGTTCTGAAAGGGGCGTATTGCAGCGAAGAACTGCTGGTGCCAGGTGCACAGCAGCACTCTTCCGCCCTGGTTCAGATAGGACATCCAGGCATTCTCGTTTTCGATCGTGTATCTGAACGTGGCGCTGTAGGCACGGATGAACCAGTAGAGAAAAGACAGGAAGGTCTCAGATATCATGATATCTTTCATGCGGGAAGCCATAAAGCTCCTTTGGTTTCAATAATGTGTGAGCCGGTGGCACAAAGAGTCTGAACCGTATCAGAACACAGTTTTTCTGAAGATGGTCTATATAATGTCCACCCTGGATCGTCAACGTTCTGCAAGGGAACGACAGTTCTTTTACAGAACCATGCCGGGGGATGAACAGGTGAAGGCGGATTGTAGATCTTTCATGCCCTCGATGCGTATTTCTTTGCAAGGAAACGCGACACCAGGTCTGACAGGGTCACCGCGGTGACGGGGAGCAGCCTTGTCAGGATATCCAGGACCCTGGCGTCGGTGCCCACCATGATGCGTTTCCTGTTGCCCTTGATGCCCCTGATGATTATTTTTGCCGCCTCGTCCGCAGTGGTCCTGAAGAGTTCCTCCTCGTAGAGGCACAGCGCCTTTTCCTTGGAAAGGGAACTCAGGGCGCGGTTGAAACGGCAGTTCCTGGCTATGTTGGTCTTGATGCCGCCGGGGTGCACACAGCTCACCCGGATGGTCGTTCCTCTCATTTCCTGGGCCAGGGTCTCGGTGTACCCCTTGACCGCGAACTTGGCGGCGCAGTACGGGCCGTTGTTGGGATTGGGAAGGATTCCGTTGATGCTCGATATGTTCACCACATGCCCTTCCGGGCGCTTTCGCAGCAGGGGCAGGAAGGCCATGGTGCCGTGAACCACGCCCCAGAAGTCAATCCCCACGATCCACTGGAAGTCTTCCATGGGCACGGTCTCCAGGAAGTCACCCAGGGCGACACCCGCATTGTTGATGATCATGTCCACACCGCCATGGTGCAGGGCGGCCTCATCGGCGAAGAGTTGGACCTGGCGGAGATCCGACACATCCACGATATGGGTGGAGACGCCCACCTTGCTTCCTACGAGACCTGAGGTTTCACGCAGCCCTGTCTCGTCGACATCCCCAAGGGCCAGGCGGCTGCCCTCGTCTGCCAGGTTTACAGCCAGCATCCTGCCGATGCCTGATGCAGCGCCCGTTATGGCCACAACCTTGTTCTTCAGATCCTTCATAATGATGTCGTCTCCTCTCGTGCTGTTGTCTTCTCTGCAACACAGGATTCTCTACCTGATTTCTCAGGTTTTTCTCTCGGCATCGAAGGTGTCCGCCGTGACACCGAGGTTTTTCAGCTCGTTCTTCTTGATGCGGAAGGTCTCTGTCCGGGGAAATTCATCCACGATCCGGATATAGCGCGGGATGGCGAACCTGGCGAGCTTGTCCTGGAGAAATTCCCACATCTCCTGCGGGGTGAGCTTCTGGCCGTCGACGAGCTTCACCGATGCCATGATCTCGTCCTCGGTCATCTCGGACGGAACGGCATACACGGCCGCCTCAACCACGGAGGGGTGCTTGAGTATGGCCTGCTCCACGTCGAAGGCGGACACGTTCTCTCCCCGTCGCCGCATGGAATCAGTGCTCCTGCCCACGAAGTAGATGAACCCCTCCGGGTCCTGATAGACCAGGTCGCCCGTGTACTCCCAGTCACCCCTGGTCTTCTCGCTCGTGGCCTTTTCGTTCTTGTAGTACTCCACGGTGCTCTTCTTGTCCTGGGGGACCTGGAAGAGGAGTTCGCCGGTGGTCATGGGAGGGACGTCGTTGCCCTTGTCGTCCACGACCCTGATAACACTCAGTACTGACTTTCCGATGGATCCCTTGGGTCCGTCGCCGAAGTTGGCGATGAATCCCGTGCCGTCGATGGCCGCATAGGCCTCCCAGATGATGACTCCGAACCGCTTCTCGAAGGGTTCCCAGAGATCGGCCGGGCAGCCTGCCGAGAAGACGTGCGTCACCTTGTGGTTCCTCTCGTAGGGGCTTTCCGGCGTCTTCATGAGGATCGGGATGATGGCCCCGATGGTGTTGAAGAAACTGGCGCCTGACTTCGAGATCTCCTCCCAGAAGCGGCTCGCGGAAAAGCGCTTGGACAGCGCCACGGTGCAGCCTGCGATGAGGGCCTGGGTGGTGGTGACGAACAGGGCGTTGCCGTGGAACAGGGGAAGTGCGGTGTAGTAGACCGACTCCGGCTTGAGGATCAGGCCCGCCAGGAGCCGCAGCCTATCCACCACGTTCCGGTTGTACCGCGACACCACCCCCTTGGGCAGGCCCGTGGTGCCGGACGTGTACATGAGGATGAGGATGTTGTTCTCGTCGAACTCCACGGACGGCTTCGTGGCGGGCAGGCTTGTATCGTAGGCTGCCTTCAGGTCGAGCATGCCCGCAGGCGCCGTGTAGCCTGCAGGCGCTTCCAGGGTGTTGACGATGACGGTCTTCACCTGGGGGGTCTCCTCCGCGACGCTCCGGTACAGGTCCACGAGGTCGTGGTCCACCACGAGGAATTTCGTGTCGCTGTTGTCGATGATGAAGGCCAGGCCGTCACCCTTGAGCGCCGTGTTGACGGTGTTGATGTACATGCCGATCTTCTGGATGCCGAAGAACACGTCCAGAAACTGGGGAGAGTTGTTCATGAGCACCGCCACACCGTCGCCGGGCTTGGCGCCCAGGCCCAGGAAATAATGGGCGAACCGGTTCGCGTTCCTGTCGGTTTCGCCGTACGTGATGGAGCGGTCCTGGTAAACCACGTAGAGAAAGCGGCACTCCGGCCTCGTCGCTGCCTGCTCCTCCAGGACCGATACCCAGGTTGACACCTTTTCGCTCATGGAACCCTCCCTTTCATGTCACTGTTTGCAGTCGTCCCGATCAATCCGTGAAGAGCCTCGGCGGCTTTGGTTCGCCGTGTTCGATGACCTTGTAGAACGAGGTCCAGCGGTACGGCCTCTTCATGATCACGGCATCAACGGGGCAGACGGCCTGGCAGTCGCCGCAGAACATGCACTGGTCGTCCGGCGGTTCCTTCATCGTTGCCTTCTTGTCGACCAGTTCCAGGGCCGAGGCGGGGCATATCTTCACGCACATGCCGCAGCCCGTGCAGCGGGCGAGGTCAAAATCCACCCTGCCGAGGATCGTCTCGTTGGGGTCGTTGTAGGTCGGTATCCTGAATCTTTCCAGCAATGTCATGTATCCCATGGTTTTCCTCCCGCATCAGTAGATGGTCGATTTTTTCTGACCTTCGTACCAGTCCACCGCATGGGTCTGGCGCGATATCATGCCGTCCGGCTCGCCCACGGGCCATCCCACGGCGATGCTCGTTATGAACTTGAACGGGTAGCTGATGCTGAAGACCTTCTTCCATTTTGGATTGTACTCGAAGAGGAGCTTGGAAAAGCTCACCCAGCAGGTTCCAAGGCCCATGCTGTGGGCCGCCAGCACCATGTTCTGCCCGGCAATGCCGCAGTCGAGCTCCGGGCAGCCCACGCCCCGGGTGTCGTAGAAGATGAGGATGACCGTGGGTGCGCCGTGCCACAGCCCTAGCTTGCGGTCCCCGATGAGGGAGACCGCGGCGAACGGCACGGGGTGGAGGTCGTGCTTGCGCAGGCGCGTCATGATCTTGGAAAAGGTCCTGAGCCCCTCCCTGCCGGGCCTGGTATAGTTCACGATCTTGCTGAAGATGCCGCAGGCGTCGGCGACGTCCTCGGTCATCTCGTAGATGAGGTCGGGGTCCCGCACCACGACGAACTTCCATGGCTGGCAGTTCCCGGCCGAGGGGGCGAACCTGCCGGCCTCCAGGATCCGTCTGACCATGAACTCCGGCACCTGCTCGTCCTTGTAGAGCCTGACGCTCCGCCTTTCCAGGATCACCTTCTCGGTCTCGGTGAAGTCCTTTTTCAGGCGCTCCACGAGATCGGCCTTTGATTCTTTCCTCGCCACGCTCTCCATAACTGACACCTCCAATGGAATCTCAGTCTCTATGTTATCTTCTCCAGGATATGTATGGCCATGGCTGCCTCTCCCATGCCGAGGAACCCGCCCCCGTTCTCGGCCATGGCAATCCGGGCCCCGTTCACCTGCCTCGTGCCGGCCTCGCCCCGCAGGTGGGTCACGAGCTCGAAGACCTGGGCAAGGCCCGACGCGCCGATGGGGTGGCCGCGGGCCATGAGCCCGCCGCTCGGGTTGATGGGGATCTTCCCGCCGATGGCCGTCTCGCCGCTCTCGGCGAACCTCCCGCCTTCACCGACGGGGCAGAAGCCCATCTGCTCGGTCTGGTAGAGCTCGCCGAAGGCCGTGGCGTCGTGCACCTCGGCCACGTCGATGTCTTCAGGCCCGACGCCGGCCATGGCATAGGCCGCCGACGATGACCGGGCGCAGATGTCGTTGTCGCCCTCGCGTGTGCCCGATTTCAGCACGGAAGCCCGGATGCGCACGGCCCTGTTCTTCCCGATCCTTTTCATGAACTTCTTGCCGCACACGATGGTTGCGGCCGCCCCGTCGCCGATGGGCGCGCACATGGCCCGGGTCAGGGGCCAGGCCACTTCGCGGTCGGCCATGACCTCGTCCACGGTCATGGGGAAGGTGTACTGGGCCAGCGAGTTGAAGGTGGAGTTGTTGTGCGCCTTGGCCGCGATCACGGCCAGCTGCCGCTGGGTGGACCCGTAGCGCTCCATGTGCATGCGGGCCCCCATGGCATAGAGATCCATGAAGGATGAATGGCCCCCGGGCTTCTCCTCCACGACCTTCTCCCCGGTGTGCTTTGCCTGCTCTTCCCTCCGCTTCTTCTCCCCCTCCTGGAACTGTGCGATGAGCTGCATGGTCACCTCCACGTCGGTCCCGGAGATGAAGCCTTCCATGGTCTTTGCCCGGTCTCTGCCGTAGAGCTTCTCTGCACCGATGGCGAGCACACAGTCGAACTGACCCGCCTTGATTGCCATCCATGCCGCGTTCAGGGCCGTGGAACCGCCGGCGCACGCGTTCTCCACGTTGGTGATGGGGATGCCGGCCAGGCCGTTGGCAGACAACGCCACCTGGCCCCGGATGCAGTGCTGGAAGGAGGAGATCCCCCATGACGAGTTGGAGAACCACGCCGCCTCGATGTCGGCCAGGGACAGTCCGCAGTCCCTGAGCGCCAGGTCCAGGGCTTCGCCGGTCAGCGCCTTGATGCCCGTGTCGAGGTACTTGCCGAACTTGATCATCCCCACGCCGACAATGTACACATCATCACTCATGGTGAACCTCCTCAGTCGCTCAGTTTTTTAAGGAATTCATCGCCCTGCAGCATCTCGATGACTTCGTGAATGGTTGCACGCTCTTCTTTTGGCACTTCCACCCTCTTTCTTATGAATGACGCATACGCTGGCAGCACCTTCCTGGTCATGGGCGAGGCGAAGCACCGGATGGTCTGCTCCATCTCGATGCTCAGCCCGTGGCGGAGCGAGGTCTCGAACCCGTCATGAACCGCCAGTTTCGTTCCTTTGACAGCGACAGGGATCCGCCTGGCCATGGTGTCTGCGAACTCCTGCACCCTTCGGATGAATTCATCCTTGGCAAAGTGGTCCGTAATGAGCCCGCTGGCCTTGGCCTGTTCAGGCGTGAGCTGCTTTCCGGTGAGCATGATCTCCAGGGCCCTGGCCTTGCCGAGGAGCCTCGGCAAGCGCTGGGTTCCTCCGCCGCCTGCGATGATACCCACCAGGACCTCGGGCTGGCCGATGGTGAAGTCCTGGTCGTGGATCATGAAGCGGAAGTCGAAACAGGCGGACAGCTCGGTGCCCCCGCCGTTGCAGGGCCCGTTGATGGCGGCTATGGTTATCTTGCCCATGCGCTCGATGGCGAGGTAGAGCCGGTGCATGAGGAACCACAGGAAGAGGGTGGACGAAAAGTTCCGGATGGCCTTGAAATTCTTCAGGGTGAGGGTCTCATACCCGGGAACCCAGTCCATGAGCCAGTTCGAAAAGGTTGTGAGAAAAGCGAACATTCTGCCGAGGATACGTGATCTGAAGATCTTGTCCATCATGATCTTCTCGTTGTCCGGAGAGATCTTCACGAGCTCGGGGATGGAGAAGTGCATGATGTAGACGTCATCGATGCCGCCGGTGAGGATGAAGACCCGTATGGACGGGTCCTTCTCGACCTTTCTGACCAGCATGAATAGCTCCTCGCAGATATCCGTGGTGAGCCAGTTGACCGGGGGGTTATTGATCTCCACCCAGAGGGTGGCGCCCACCTGACGCGTCTTGAGATATTTCAGATCCATACCGCGCTCCTTTCACATCAGCTTCAACGGTCTTCCGGGTAGCCCTCATCGGGGCCGACCCAGGGATCGGGCGGACCCATGAGCACGAACGGGAAGATGTTCCTCGTGCCCCCGGTTATGGTGAGGGTGCCGAGTCCGAGGAAGAGGGTATCATTGACCTTGCGTACCTCGTCCCTCATGGTGGAGGTGTAGAATGAATTGTAGTCGCTGTAGACGAGGTGGAACGACGTCCTCCTGTCGAACCGGGAAGGCCCGATGAAGGTCCTGTTGCACATCATGCGGACCATCCTCTGGGGTGACGATGATCCGAATGCCGCTTTCACGATACCGAACAGGCTTGCCGCCCCGGCGGCGAAGACGTTCTCAGGGACCCTGGGAAGCGTGGCGAGAAAGGTGTTGTAGCCGTGCCCGTGCCTTTCCGAGACCGGTTCAAAGGCCTTGTGCATCCACATGCCCCAGGTCAAGTACAGGAAGAGGACGCTCAGGAACCTGTTCACGGCATTGCCACTGTCCATCAGCATGGCCCGGTATTCCCCCCTCATCTCGCCGACCTCGGGAGAGACGAGCTGGTGGAAAATGCCAACGAGCTGCTGCCGGTTCAGCTTCCGGAGGTCCTCGACGGTGATGGCCTCCCGGTCCTTGGGGATGATGGACTGCAGTGACTTTCCCAGATAGGGGTTTGTCCCGGGCCGTGCGGCGAGGGCCAAGGCTCCTGCGGCGGCCAGGGCAGTGAGGATGTATCTCATGGGTATCTTCACAAGAAAGGAAAGCGGGTTTGTCATCATGGTCGTCCCCCTGTCTAGGTCAGTCCGAGCCGTGCCATCACCAGGACGAACCTGCGGAACATGTCCGATTTGTTCAGTCGTGCGAAATTCTCGTAGTAGTTCGCTGGTGAAAGCCTCTTGAAGAACCACTGCATCTTCGCCGAAGCCTGCGGTAGTACGTAGAGGCGGTTCTTCTCCCAGGCCTTCAGCACCAGTCCCGCGACGTCTTCGGAGGTCATCCTGGCGTTGTCGAAGGCTGCATGGGCGAAGGTGCACTGGAACTCGTCGCAGTAGCGCATATCGCGCAGGAGATTCGTGTTGAAGAACGACGGGCACACCACGCTCACCCCAATGCCGAAGGGGGCCAGCTCTCCGCGCAGCGTCTCGCTCAGCGATATCACGGCCGCCTTGGACACGTTGTAGCAGGCCATCTCGGGCAGGCTCACGATGCCGGCGAGGGAAGCCACATTGATTATGTGGCCTCTTTGTGACTGCTTCATCCTCGGGATGAAGGCATGGCAGCCGTAGACCATGCCCCAGAGGTTGATGTTCATGAGCCAGTGCCAGTCCTCGATGGGCATGTTACCCACGACGCCGGCAGCTGCAACTCCTGCGTTGTTCACGAGCAGGTCCAGGCCGCCCCAGGCAGCGAAGACATGGTCGGCCATGGCCTGCACCTCCTCCACCCTGGTCACGTCGCACCGGTAGACCTCACCTGCGCCGCCGGCCTGCACCACCATCGTCGAGGTGATCGCCGCTTCCTTCATATCAAGATCAGCGACGAGCACCCGGGACCCTTTTCTTCCAAGGGCTATGGCAATGTCCCTGCCGAAGCCGGAGGCTGCACCGGTGACCACTGCAGTCTTTCTTTCATCCATTACACAACTCCTGTCAGAATGCTGCGGCACAGGTGTCTTCGAGGCCCGCGATCTGGCGTATGATGGAGATCTTCTTCATGGGGGAGATACCCAGCAGGGCCTGTACCTGCCTGGCATCGCGGTAGCGCTTCTCCTGGCCGTAGTCCTTCATGTATCCGTTGCCTCCGAGCACCTGCACCCCGTCGTTGACCGCCTCGCAGCACAGCTCGTGAACGTGGACCGCCGCAGAGACGGCTAACCTTCCCCGGTCCCGCGCACCCGATTCCAGGGCCTGGCAGGCCTGTGCCACGCACAGGTCTGCCACGTCGGCCTTGACGGCCATGTTGGCGAGGAGCATGCTCACCTCGGACCAGTTGATGATCTGGCATCCCCCCTGGAAACGCTCCCGGGAATAGGCCAGGGCCGCGCTGAACGACCCTTTCAGGATGCCTGCGGACATGGCCGCCGCGGCCACGTGAAGTTTCCCGGACACCTCCTGGAACAGTGCGTAACCCGACCCTTCCTCGCCGACCAGCCGCGCCCCGGCGTCTTCGAAGGTGACGTCCACGGCAGGGCAGGCATGGAGCCCCAGGCTGAAGATGGGCTCGCCCTTCTTCACGCTTTTGCCACCGAGGTCCATCAGGAAGAACGAGAGGCCCGGCTTGCCTTCCACCCGTGCGGGTATCAGGGCATTGGCTGCAATATTCCCCAGCACGAGGTATTCGAGGTTTCCTTTGAGAACATACCCCCCCTTGCCCGAGCGTTCGGCGGTCGGCAGCTTCACCATCTGGGCCGGGTTGCAGAAGGAGGGGCAGGCCACCAGGAATTCCCTCGCATTTGATGCCTTGGGGAAGATCTTCTTGAGAGCCGTATCGGCCTTGGCCTCCGTCATGATCTGCTGGGCCAGGGCATTGGTGAAGATGATGCCGCCCAGAGAACTGTCCGCACGGCAGATATTGTCCAGGATCACGCACAGGGCGCTGATCCCTCCATTGATGCCGCCAAGATCTTCCGGCAGGAGGACGCCCAGGAAGCCCACCTCGTAGGCCTTGTCCAGCACCTTGGTGAAGAACGGTCCGAAGGGGTAGGTGTCGTGCTCCTCGGTTTTCTTGGCGAGTTCCTTGGCGGCGAAGGACGCGGCCAGGTCTTCAAAAGGTTTCAGATCGGTATGGGTTGCAGTCAGCATGGCGACCTCCTCATTCTTCTTCAAAGACACGTGCATTGGGGATTGACGGGGCGATGAGGCACTTGAACAGGTTCAGGCGGTTGAGCTGGTTGGTTCCCTCGTAGATCTGGACCAGCTTGGCGTCCCTGAGGATCTTCTCTACCCCCCGGTCCTGCCTGAGGCCTGCCTGGCCCATGAGTTCGAGTGCCATCTGGCAGTTCTTCACCCCGATGTCAGTGCCCGAGAACTTGGCCAGCGAGGCCCAGCCCGAGGCGCAGCGGTCGTCGTCCAGGCCGTGCCAGTCGAAGTAGACCCTGTTCATGAGCGCCTTCGACGACTCCTTGTCGAGCATGGGCGCCACGACCTTGTCGAAATAGGCGCCCGGCAGGTACTTCTGGTAGTAGTACAGGGGCTTCACCTGGAGCAGGTTGTAGATGCCGCGGTGGCTGTTGGCATAGTTGGCCTCGATGTAGGCGAGCCTGCCCAGGCAGACGTTCTTGTACATCTCGGCCAGCCAGCACTGGACCCACTCGTGGTTGATCATGGGCTTGCCGTTCAGTTCGGTCTCGGCAGCGAACTTCAGGGCATGCTCGAAGGCCCCCCGGGCCGCTCCCACGCCCATGGCGCAGACCCCGGGCCTCGTGACGGACACGATGTAGTCGATGTAGCGCTGGAGCAGCACCCTGACGGGCTTGTTCGAGTACTTCTGCATGCTCTCCGGGTCGTAGAGCACCAGCTCGTCCGGCACAAAGCAGTCCTCGAAGATGAGTTCGCTGGCCGGGCAGACCCGCTGGCCCATCTTGTTCTCGTGCTTGCCCAGAGAGAAGCCCTTCATGCCCTGTTTTACCATCACACCCACGTTGGTCTGGGAGGGACGCTTGAGGTCGGTGACGCCGTAGAGGACCGTCCAGTCGGAGACATGCCCCATGGAGATGAAAATTTTGTTCCCGTTGAAGATGTACCCGCCCTTGACCCGCTTGGCATGGCAGGTCACCTTGCCCTTATCCACGAGGTCGACCTCCTCGACGTCGGTGCCCGCACCGGGTTCGGTGATGGCCAGGGCGATGAGGCAGGGCTTCCCGGTCTTCTCACCGTCCACCACCTCCCGGAGGACCCTCTTGATCAGTGGAGTGTTCTGGGACGACATGAGGCCGGCAACCCCGAGATAATGCACGCCGAGGACGTTCATGATACCCAGGCACACCGATCCCACCTCTTCGACGAAGTACGACATGGAGGGCATGTTCACTCCCTTGCCGCCGAAGAGCTTGGGTACCCACATGCTGTAGAAACCTCTCCGGTTTGCCTCCTCCACGATCTCGTGAGGCAGGTAATCCGGATCCTCGTGTGTCTTCCGATCGAGCTTCAGGGCCTGCGGCCTGGTCACCTCGTCGTTGAACTTCCGGGCCATGGCGATGACCTGCCTCGTCTCCTCGACCATGCCCCTGGGCAGTCTGGGGGCATACTGGAGGCTGAGCAGGGTGTCCTCGAACCTGGGGAACCGGGCGAGAAATGATGCTACCTCAGGGCTGGAAAGCATGGAATCCTCCTTCCTTACAGAGTTCTTCAGTAAAACGGGGCCGATGCCTGTACAGCAAGACCGCGAATTGCCCGAGACGTCGTGTAGGACGCCTCACTCCTCATGTTCAGGGAGCTGGGGAACGCTCAGGTCGCCTAGCTCCTTCCTTCCCTTGTCCGTGAGATAAATGGAGAACATGGCGCTGTTGAGCGCCATGAGGGTGTTTATGGCCTCGCGCCGGGAGAACTTCCGGTCCTCGATGTAGCTGTGGGCCGTCTGCAGGCACATGCCCACGGTTATCTGGCCCATGAGAAAAGGGTTCAAACCCTGGAGGAATCCCAGATCCATCCATTTCTGAAAGTCCCTTGCCATATCCTCTGCAAAGGCATAGAAAAACGCCCAGAGGCTCTGATCGTGATCCTCGTCGACGCCGAAGCCGCCCCTGACGATCATGAGGAGCTCCTGGGGGTACCGGTCAACGAAATCGAAGAAAGCACTGTAGGTGAGTTTCCAGGTTTCCACTCGTCCGGAAAAATCGTCGGGACGGGTGGTTTTTCGCAGATCCTGGAGCTGGGTCCGCAGCGTCTGGAGATTCTCCCGCGAAACCTGTTCAAAGAGGTCACGCTTGTCCTTGAAATGGGCATAGATGCTGCCCGTGGATATACCTGCTTCTTTGACGATGTCGCTGATCTGCGCCTTGTGGTAGCCCTTCTCGGAGAAGACCTTCCGGGCGGCCAGCATGATCATGTCGCGGGTCTCGGCCTTGCGTTCTTCAATGGCGGCAGGCATGGATCTCGAAACACCCCTCAAATTATATTATAAAAACATCGAATCGATATTACTAAACTGTAAAAAATATAATCGGCATGACGATGGTGTCAAGGGCGAGGAGTTAGGATCTCCAATTTAAGACACAAGTCACTGTTTATAAAGATCGATTTCTTTTTTATGCAGGTGAAAATCGTGGTCCGCAGGAAGGGGTGCCAACGCTACTCTGTCACCGTGAACGATGCACTGCCGGATACGGTGCCGGCTATACGCAGCACGACCTGATAGGACCCCGGCGGCAGGCCGGGGAAAAACCACCACCTGGTCCAGTTTCTCGGGACATAATCCCTGCGGGTCTGCACTATCGTGCCCGAGGCGGCATCGATCAGTTCGATGGTGACGTTGCGTTCGCCGCAACCGGTCACGACCACCGTCGGGACGTTCCCGGGTCCGAAGGTGTCGGCCCCCTTGGTATAGACGCCTGCATCGACGTCACCCTTGTGGGACATGTGGACGCCCTGGTCAGGGGCACTCGCGCAGGATGTGACGAGGAAGAGCAGCAACAGGGCACCGATGGTTGTGAACCGCCTTTTCATTGCAGCAATAGGATAGACGGAAGACCGCAAAGTGTAAAGCCCAATGCACGGGCCTTCACGATATCTCTACATGGCGGAAGCGCAAGGGAATCGAACCCTCCCCAGACGCTCGTCGCGCCCGACACCGGATTTGAAGTCCGGGGGACCCACCAGGACCCGTCCGCTTCCGCCTAGCACCATAGCATACTCATGAGGAGATGATCAACGTCCTGCAAGCAGGCCACCCTCATATCTTTTTTGTATCTTGACACCCCGTGGGCAAGCTGTCTTTGATAATGGCATGTCGACACGGATGATGCTCTGCCTGGCCCTGTCTCTCCTCCTGCACGTGGCCATCCTCATCCAGCCCATCATGATCATGGCGAGACAGGCACTGGGCGACCGGCCGAATGTGCCTGTGAGGCTCGTGAGCATCCCGCCGGAACTGATGAAACCCATCGAGGAGCTTGCGCAGCAGGATGAGGCGCCGCTTCCCGATGAGGAGGAGATGGAGGGCGGCGTGAGCTTCGTCGCCGAGGGCGGCGTGGCAGTCGGATATCTCGACCACCTCAAGGTAAAGATATTCCGCATCTGGGAATATCCCGAGGATGCCATCTTCAAGGGCGAGCAGGGAAGGGTGAGCATAGTGTTCGTGCTCAATGACAGGGGAGAGGTCATGGACATCGGCGTCCTGAAGAGCTCCGGCTCCATGAGCCTCGACTCCGCAGCCATGGCCGCCATCGAACAGGCTGCCCCCTTCGGGCCTCTGACCGAGAACAAGGGGGAAAAGACCCTGAAGGTGACAGGGCACTTCGCCTATGTGCTCGATTGACCTTCGATGGGGGCCGGCGAGATGTCGACCCTGACTAGTTTTTTACGACAGGGTCAGGCCACGCGAACCCAGGATCCCTGCGTCTCGCCGAAGCGCCTCTTGGTTCTTGCATAACTTCCTGCAAAGGGCTAAAGAGCGTGGTATGCGGTTTTTGCTGACCAATGACGATGGCATCTACGCGCAGGGCCTCGCAGCCATCAAGCAGGAACTCGAGAAGGTCGGCGAGGTCGTTGTCATCGCCCCTGTCACCGAGCAGTCGGCAGTGGGTCATACCATCACCATATCAGACCCTCTCAAGGTGATCCCCGTCCACCGGTCGGGGGGGTTCTACGGCTGGGGCATCACCGGCTCACCCGCGGACTGCGTGAAGCTGGGGATCTCGTGCATCATGGAAGAACCTCCCGATGTGGTGGTATCCGGCATCAACAAGGGAGAAAACGTGGGCATCAACGTGCTCTATTCAGGCACGGTCTCCGCCGCCACCGAGGCGCTCATCCTGGGATACACCGGGATCGCCCTGTCCGTGGACAACTACCTGAGCCCGGACTACCGGGCCGCGGCCGCCTTCGGGGCCGGTCTTGCCGGCATGCTCGCCCACAGGCAGGTCAAACTGCCCTGTGCCCTGAACGTGAACTGTCCCTCCGGGCCGCTGCAGGAGGTCAGAGGAGTGCGCGTCACCCGGCAGGGCGAGTCCCGTATCGTGGACGAGTTCATGAGGCGGGAGAGCCCCCGGGGAACGATCTATTACTGGCAGGGAGGCTGGACCCGCATCATTGACGAGGCCGAGGACACCGATGCGGTCTGCCTGAGGAACAGGATGATCTCGGTGACCCCCATCCACTACCGCCTGGGCGTCCAGGCCGAAGGTGTCGCGTCACTGAAACAGGCCGATCTGGAGAGACTGCTCCATGGAGATTGAGCTGCTCGAGGAAAGGCTGGGGTATACCTTTACCGACAAGGATCTCCTGAGGGAGTCCCTCATGCACACCACCTATGTGAACGAGCACCGGGAGCTTGCCGGCAGGGACAACCAGCGCCTGGAATTTCTTGGTGACACGGTGATCAGCTCCATCATCACGGCCCGTCTCTTCCACCTGTTTCCTGAAGAGAAGGAAGGCCCCCTCACCAAGAAGAGGGCCGAACTCATCAACGAGGGTGCCCTCTCCAGGATCGCCCGGTACCTGGGCTTGGGCAGGTTCCTGTACCTGGGCAAGGGCGAGGAGATGGACGGCGGGAGGCAGAAGGCGTCTCTCCTCGCCGACGCGTACGAAGCCGTTGTGGGCGCCATCTTCCTCGACAGTTCCTACGAGACGGCCTCTGCAGTCATCGAGAGGCATTTCGAGGAGGCCTTCGGCACCTTCGAGGAGGTCTCCATAACCGATTACAAGAGCCTCCTGCTCGAGTACTGTCAGTCACAGTTCAAGGCCCTGCCCAGGATAACGGTGGTTGGCGAACGCGGACCGGAGCACGAGAAGGAATTCGAGGTCAGCGTGGCCATGGACGGCGGCGTTATCGGCCGGGGCGTGGGCAAGAACAAGAAACAGGCTGCGCAGGAGGCATGCAAGGAGGCATTGAGATTGCTGGATTACCCCCTGTAGTCATCCCGGTCTTCATCTCGAACCTGGGGTGTCCCCACCGGTGCCTGTTCTGCGATCAGAGGCAGTTCTCGCCCCCAGTGCAACCCGATGAAATACCGCTCGTCGTGGAACGGTTCATCGACGGGTGCGCATCCGGCCGATCCCGCAGGCGCATCCTGGGATTCTTCGGCGGGTCCTTCACCGGTATGGAGCCCCGGTTCCTGCGGGACTACCTGGAGGTGACCCGGGGTCTTGTCGACGATGGGCATATCCATGCAGCCAAGGCCTCCACACGGCCCGACATGGTCACGGAGGAGGTCATCGACCTGCTCTGGCGGTCAGGATTCGAGGAACTGGAAATCGGCGTCCAGTCCATGGACGACGCCGTGCTGGCCGCGAGTGCGCGCGGGCACACCAGCGATGACTCCGTACGCGCCTGCACGCTGGTCAGGACGTCCGGCATGCGCCTCGGCATCCAGCTCATGCCCGGCCTGCCCGGCGAAGGTATCCCTTCCTTCAGGCGGACCGTCGACGAAGTGCTGCGGCTGAGACCCCATACCGCGAGGATATACCCCACCGTGGTCCTGGAAGGTACGGCGCTGGAGAATCTCCACCGTCTGGGCGACTATGAACCACTGACCCTGGAGGAGGCGGTCGACAGGGCGCTTCATGCAGCGATAAGGCTTGAGACACAGGGATGCACCATCCTGCGCATGGGCCTGCCCCAGTCGCCGGCGCTGAAGGTGGCCTCCGGCCCCTTCCACCCGTGCTTCGGGTTCCTCGTCAGGGCCCGCGCCTACAGGTTCATGGCGGCACGGGCGATCAGCATCCTGGGAGAGGGCTGCAGACTGGTCGTCAACCCCCGTGATGTCCCGGAACTCGTCGGGTATCGCCGCGGGACCGCCAGGGAGTTGAATTTTTCATACAGTTTTAATGAGACAATACCGAGGGGTACTATCAGGGGAGATGCCGCGCCAGAAAGTACTTGTATCCAACTACAGGATATTTTAGAGTATATTCTATGAAATCACTCATTGTTGATGTGCATTCCTTGCCGGTCCTGCCGGAGATTGCGGATTCGGTGATCAGAATGGCGCTTGACGAGGAGGTCTCGGTCAGCAAGATCGCCGACCTCATCGAGAAGGACCAGGCCCTGACGGCGCGCATCCTGTCGCTCGCGAACTCGAGCTTCTACAAGCGGTCCCGCCAGGTACACACGGTCAGGGAAGCGGTGGTGGCCATCGGTGCAGAGGCAGTCAGGACGCTGGCACTGGGGCTGTGCGTGCTCAACATGTTCCCCTCCAAGAAGGATTCGGCCCTCGACCACAACCAGTTCTGGAGACACTGCTTCGGCTGCGCCGTCTACGCGGAAGCCATGATGAACGAACTGGCGCCGCAGTTCCGTGCAAAGGCGTTCTGTGCAGGGCTGCTCCACGATATCGGAAAGCTGGTCCTCGATGTGGTGCGGCCCGGTGAATACGCTTCGGTCGTGGAGAAGGCGGGGGACGGCTCCCGGCCCCTCGAGGAGCTGGAGAGGGACATGCTCGGGACCACCCATGCCGAGGTCGGTCGGGACGTGCTTGCCCACTGGAAGCTGCCCCGGCTCTACGAGGAGACCGTCTGGTGCCACCATGCGCCCGTCAAGGTCATCGACGAAGACCAGTTCAGGGTATCGGGCATTGTGCACATAGCCAACATCCTCGCCCACATGACGGGCATAGGCGCGTCGGGAAACATGTACCCGCCGCAGGTCCCTGCATCGCTCATCAGGAGGCTGTCCCTGAGCGAGCAGGTTCTCGACGGGCTCATGGCGAGCGTCCCGAGGCAGATCGATTCGCTCTGCGAGGACATCGGCATAGGCAAGCCAACCGAGGGGCTCTTCTCCCTGGTGAACAGGGCCGGCATGAGACTCTCGGAGATCTCCATGAGGCTCCAGCAGGAGAGCCTGGTCACGGGCGTCGCCCGGAGACGCTCCGATATTCTGCTCATGGTCCTCAGGGAACTCAACAACACCTCCAAGATCACGGACGCCCTGGCCCGGGCCGCCGAGACCCTGTTCAAGGCAGGGCTCATCAAGGGGTTCATGGGGGGGTTCAGGCTGGGCGACACCAACCTGGTGTTCGAGCACCGGGAGGGCTCCTCGCCCAGGTTCATCAAGGTGGGCGATGCGGAGGTCAAGACCCTGGCCATCGAGGGTGGGTATTCCGCCGGCATGAGTCTGCCCTCGGGCGTGTTCGTCTACCTCGACCTGAGCGACATGGACCTCGGGGACGACCAGGATTTCATCTCGTCGCTGATCACCGCGGTGGCATCCTCCCTTCGTCGCATCCACGCGGAGAACGCCCTTTCCCAGGAGAAGACGCTGCTCAGGCAGGCCCTCAGGACGGCATCGCAGGAGAAGCAGAAGACCGAAGAGCTCATGGAGCTGAACCGGGAGCTCATGAGCTCCTCCACCATCGGCCTGTGCCTGGTGGAAGAGAAGAACCTCGTCCGGATCGAGAACCCCGTGTCCCGGGAAATCAGGGATCTCCTGGGCGTGCCTGGCGATGACCTGGCCGCTTCCCTGGATGCCTCGACGGACAAGGGCGCGGCGCTCCTCAAGGAGGCCCTCGGCGCCAGGAAGGTCAGAGACGTGTTCTGGGCGCGGGACGGGAGGACCTTCCGGATCGCCGTGCGCCCGGTGTCGAACGGTTCGCTCATGCTGCTCGCCCTGTGGGATATCACGGCAGAGCTCGAAGAACAGAAGCGGACCCTGGCCTATGCCAAGATGTCCGTGGTGGGCTCGCTGGCAGCCTCCATGGCCCATAACATGAAGAGCCCGCTGGGGGCCATCCATGGGTTCGCGAGCATCATCAGGGACGACCTCAGGCAGAACCGGATCAGGGTGCTCCGCGGCAACGAGGAGGACCAGGACCTGCCTGACATGCTCGGCAACATCATCACCGCCTCGGAGAACCTTCTCAAGATCGTCAACCAGCTCCTGGGCTTCACCAGGAAGTGGGAGAGCCCGGAAGGGGAGGTCGGGCTGGAGGGATTCGTGGAAGGCGTCTTCCAGCTCATCGGCGCACAGGCGAGCGCCGGGGGCATCGCCCTGGTGAAGGATGTCGAGCCGGCTCAGGTCCGCATGAAGGCTGAGGCCATGGAGCAGGTCGTCATCAACCTGCTCATGAATGCGATCAACGCCTCGTCGAAAGGTTCACAGGTCCTCGTGAAGGTAGCCAGGAAGGACAACGGCATAGAGCTGGCCGTCGTCGATCACGGCATCGGCATGGACGCGGAGCAGGTCAAGAAGATATTCGACCCCATGTACACCGCATGGCCGCTCAAGACCGGCATGGGGCTGGGGCTGTGCCTGGCCAGGGAGATCGTCGAATCGATGGGGGGCAGGATATCCGTGACCTCGAGGCTTGCGGAAGGATCCACATTCACGGTATGGATACCGGAAGGCAAGGAAGCGTAATGGAACAGAGGATTCTGATCGTCGAGGACGACCTTGTTTTCAGGAACTATCTCTACCAGGTCCTGAAATATGATTACGACGTGACCGCCGTACCCGGTCCGCTGGAGGCCATCAGGGCCATCCAGGAGAAATCCTTCACCCTCATGATCACCGACCTCCGCATGCCCGACATGGACGGGAGGGCCCTGGTGGAAAAGGTCCATGCCGAGCTCGACCCGGACATGATGGTCATCGTCATCACCGCCTTCGAGGACGACTGGCCCATGGACCAGGCCATGTCATCCAATGTGTTCAGGTATCTCCGCAAGGGCGCCTTTCTCCCGAGCGAGCTCAAGCAGAACGTGGACAAGGCGCTGGAGGTGAGGGGCTCCATGGTGAGCCTCAGCGAGTACAGGAAGAAGGCGGACCTGTCAGACATCGACGAAAAGACGAGGCAGGTCGAGGAGCTCCAGACACGGCTCAGAAAGCTCACCGATCACGCCAAGGACATGATCGTGTGGCTCGACGCCGGCTGCACCTGCGTTTACAGCACTGCCGAAGCGGAGAGGATGCTGGGATATGCCCCGGGCAGCCTTCAGGGCACGAAGCTTTCCTGGGACGACATCATCTACGCCGACGACCGGAATGTCCTCGACAAGTTCAGGAGACTCATCAGGGAAAGGGCGGAACGTGACGAGGGAGAGGTGAGGGTGTATTCCGGGTCGAGGCAGGTTCTCCATCTCTCCTACCGCGTCTTCCTCGACTACGACGACCATGGGGCGCTTGCCGGGATCGACATCGTGGCCGAGGACATCACCCAGCAGAAGGCGGCCGAACAGGAGCTCAAGAACGCCAACAGCAAGATCCAGGAATTCAACGAGCGTCTCGCAGGCGGCGTGAGCCAGAAGATACGGGCCTTGATGGAATCGGAGGAGCGCTACAAGCATATCGTTGAGGACTCGAGCGACATCATCTTCTCCCTCGACGGCGATGCGCGGATCGTCTACATGAACCGCAAAGGGCTCTCGACGCTCGGCATGACCCCGGACAAGGTCCACGGGATTCACTGCGGCGCGTTCATCACCGACGAGGCCTCCGAGAAACGCCTCCAGGAGATCATCGGCGCCATGAACGGCAGCGCCTATCATGAACCCTTCGACCTGGCCATAGACACACCGGCGGGGCGGAAGTACTACCGAGCCGACCTGGTCAGGATCGGCGACAGGGGCAGACCCGAGACGGTGTGCGTCGCCAGGGACATCAGCGATGACATCGCCAAGAAAAAGCGGCTGCAGCTCCTGTCCAACATAGAGCACTTCAGCGTCGACGCCCTCATCGGGCTCGACACCGCGGGCACGATCCTTTCCTGGAACAGGGGTGCGAGCGCCATGTTCGGGTGGCCCGAGGAGGAAGCCCTCGGCAGGGACCTATCCATCGTGGTGCCTGATGATGCCGTCACAGAGGCGCGGAACATGCTCTCCGGGGTGAAATCCTCGGGGCCGGTCAGGGAGCATGAGACGAAGTGGAAGACGAGGGCCGGTGACACGCTCGACGTGAGCGTCACCATGAATGCCCTGCAGGACGAGGCCGGAGAAATGTTCGGGATTTCCGCCATCGTCGTGGACCTGACCGAGAAGAAGAAGATGGAGACCGCCCTCATTCAGGCCGAGCGGCTCGCAGCCATGGGCAAGCTCTCGGCGAGCATCGCCCACGAGATCAACAACCCCCTCTACGGCATCAGGAGCTGCCTGAACCACGTGCTGGGCGCGGAGAAGGGGGCCATAGACCACCAGTTCGTCAGGCTCGCGGTCAAGGAAACCGACCGGATCGCGGACCTGATAAGGAACATGAAGGCCTTCTACCAGCCCCACGAGGGGAGGGCCCTGGAGGCGGACGTCGCCGAGCTTCTCCGGGAGGTCTTCATCCTCAACAGGAAATACCTCGAAGAGAACATGGTGAAGCTCGTGTTCAGCCCATCGAACGCCTTTTCCATCGAGTGCGTGCCGGACCAGGTCAAGCAGGTATTCATCAACGTCATCACCAACGCGGTCGAGGCCATGCCCGACGGCGGCGAACTCCACGTCCAGGCGCATCCGCTCGATGACGGCAGCGCGGTGGCCGTGACCTTCCGTGACACGGGTGTCGGCATCGCCCGGGAGGACGTGCCCCAGATCTTCGACATGTTCTACTCCAAGAAGCCCATGGTCAAGGGCGTGGGGCTCGGCCTTTCCGTGAGCTATGGCATCGTCAAGCGCCATGGCGGCACCCTGGAGGTTTCCAGCGAGCAAGGCAAAGGTACGACGGTGACGGTGACGCTCCCCCAGAGGACCCCCTTCGCGCGGCAGATGCAGCTCGATCTCACGTAGGCATGACCGATCGCTTCACCTCAGGGTTCGTCGCCATCATAGGAAGGCCCAATGTCGGCAAATCCACCTTTCTGAACCGGGTGCTCGAAACCAAGCTCTCCATCACCACGAGCAAGCCCCAGACCACGAGGGACCGGATTCTCGGCATCTACAACGCCCCGGACGCCCAGGTTATATTCCTCGACACGCCGGGGATCCACTCCCCGGACAAGGAGTTGAACAGGTACATGCTGGAGAAGGCCGTATCGACCATCCACGACGCCGACCTGGCGCTGGTCGTGGCCGACCCGCTCGAGACACCCGAGAAGCTCCGCAGCGTGATGGACCACGTATCACAGGCCGGCAGGGAGGCCATCCTGGTGCTCAACAAGGCCGACCTGATCGGGAGAGAGACGGCGCTGCACAAGCTCCGTGAGCTCGGGGCCGGGCACCGTTTCGTCCACTCCTGCGCGGTATCCTCCACCACGGGCGACGGCATCGATCCCCTCCTCGACGAGATCAAGGCCCGCCTGCCCGAGGGACCCCGCTATTTCCCCGAAGACATGATCACGGATGCATCCCTGAGATTTCTCTGCCAGGAGCTCATCAGGGAGAAGGTCTTCACGCTGACCTCCAAGGAGATCCCCTATGCGGTGGCCGTGGAGATCGAGGAGTTCCGGGAGACCGACCCGGCCCACATCGGGGCGGTGATCCACGTGGAGCGACCGTCTCAGAAGGCAATCGTCATCGGAGCCCGCGGCAGGATGCTCCGGGAGATCGGGACCCAGGCGCGCCACGAGATAGAACGACTCCTGGGGTGCAGGGTCTTCCTCGAGCTCTTCGTGCGGGTGAGCAGGGACTGGTCGAAGAATCCGAAGCGGCTCAGAGACCTGGGGTATCGATAATGCCGGTTGTAGCCATAGTGGGCAGACCCAACGCGGGCAAGTCGACCCTCTTCAACCTGCTCGTCGGGGAGCGCAGAGCCATCGTCGGCCCCCAGCGCGGCATAACCCGTGACAGGATATACGGCAGGTGGAACGTGGGCGAGGGGATGGAGGTCGACCTCGTGGACACGGGAGGATTCGACACCATCGGCGACATCGAGCACTCCGTGTCGGTGCGCGAACAGACCATGCTCGCCATAGCGGACGCGGACGTCATCGTCTGCCTCTTCGACGGACGGCAGCCGCCCACGCCCGACGACAGGGAACTGGTGAACATCCTGCGCAGGAGCAGTGCACAGGTGGTCTTCGCGGCCAACAAGGTCGACGACCCCTCGCTCTCCCACGTGTCCGCCGCGTTCTTCGAGCTGGGCATCGACGAACCCCTCGAGATATCGGCGCTCAACAGACGGGGCATTGCCGAGCTCAAGGATGCCCTGCGGCAGAAGCTGGGGACCCTCCTGACGCCTTCCATGGAGGAGGAGACCGGCGCTGTGCGCGTCAGCATACTCGGCAGGCCCAACGTGGGCAAGTCCATGCTGCTCAACCGGATCATCGGCCGGGATCGGGCCATCGTGTCGCCAGAGGCAGGCACGACCAGGGATTACGTGGACATTACGGTGAGGCACAAGGACAGGGACTACGTCTTCGTAGACACCGCCGGCATCCGGAGGAAATCCCGCATAGACGACTCCATCGAGCGCGCCAGCGTCATGCGGTCCCTGCAGAACATCGCCAAGTCCCATGTGTGCCTGCTGCTCGTGGATCCTTACGAGGGCATGACCGACCAGGACAAGAGACTCTGCGGCATCATCATGGACCATGGCAGGGCCTTCGTCGTGGTCGTGAACAAGTGTGACCTCGTGGGCGAGAAGGAGGCGAGGGCCATCAAGGAAAAGACCAGGCAAGCCCTCCGGTTCATGCCCGACGCACACGTGGTCTTCGCCTCGGCGCTCACCGGAGAGCACGTGGACAGACTCTATCCGCTCATCGACACGCTCTTCGGCAAGACGACGACACGGGTCTCGACGGGCAGACTCAACCGCCTCCTGTCAGACATCACCGCCTCCCACCCCCCCCCGCTGGTCAGGCACAGGCCCCTGAAGCTCTATTACATAGCGCAGACGGGCATCGTGCCCCCGCGGTTCCAGGTCGTGGTGAACCATCCCGACGTTGTCCCCGCAGCGTATTCCCGATTCCTCGCCCACTCCGTCAAGAAGGTCTGCGGGCTCGAGGGCATCCCCATCATGGTGCATTTCGCGGGAAGGAAGAAGGATTGAGGGAGACATGCCCTCAGGTACAACGGTGTTCCGCTGCCGGTGGTTGTAGGCAGGGACGTTCATCCGGTAAAGAAATGGAAAAGATTTCATTGCCGCTTGACATACCGCCGAGGATGTGTTTCTTTATATAGAAACACGGTGCCTCGAGGTTGCCCCGCCCAGGTCCTGCCTGCGGCGTGACATGAGACGTGCTGTGATGGAGTGGCGATCCAGGGATGTGTCAGGAGGCCTTGGGCGGGATCATCCGTCTCCCACGTGAACCAGGCAATCGTCGGAACGGGAAGAATGACGGCGTGCATAGAGTGAAGATGGCGACAACGAACCCACAATGGAGGATCATACATGAAGGTTTTTCTGAGAGAAGATGAGATACCCAGGCAATGGTACAACCTGGCTGCGGACCTCCCCACCCCCCTGCAGCCGCCGCTCGGCCCGGACGGCAATCCTGTCACCCCGGAGGCCCTGGCGCCGGTCTTTCCCATGAACCTCATCGAGCAGGAGGTAAGCCAGCAGCGGTGGATCGACATACCCGAGGGGGTACTGGAACTGCTCTACCAGTGGCGGCCGTCACCCCTCCACCGGGCGGTCTATCTGGAAAAGGCGCTCAAGACACCTGCGAAGATCTACTACAAGAACGAGGGTGTGTCCCCGGCCGGGAGCCACAAACCCAACACGGCCATTCCCCAGGCCTGGTACAACAAGCAGTTCGGCATCGAGAAGATCACGACCGAGACCGGTGCAGGACAGTGGGGGAGCGCCCTGGCCTACGCGTGTGCCCTCATCGGCCTGCAGTGCAAGGTTTTCATGGTGCGCATCAGCTTCGAGCAGAAGCCCTTCAGGAAGCTCATGATGAACCTGTGGGGAGCCGACTGCATCGCCAGTCCATCCACGCAGACCAAGGCCGGCCGCGACATCCTCGACAAGGACCCCGACACGCCGGGCAGCCTGGGCATCGCCATCAGCGAGGCCGTCGAGGCGGCGGTGACGGACCCCACCGGCAAGACGCGCTATTCCCTGGGGAGCGTGCTCAACCACGTCATGCTCCACCAGACCATCATCGGGCTCGAGGCCAAGAAGCAGCTCGAGAAGATCGGTGAGAAGAAGGTGGACGTGGTCATCGCCTGTGCAGGCGGTGGCAGCAACTTTGCGGGGACCGCCTTCCCGTTCGTCCTCGACAAGATCAACGGTGCCCAGATCGACATCATCCCCGTGGAGCCGTCGTCCTGTCCTACCCTGACCAGGGCCCCGTTCGCCTATGACCACGGCGACGTGGCCAAGATGACGCCGCTGCTGCCAATGCACTCGCTGGGGCATGAGTTCGTCTCGCCCCCCATTCACGCCGGCGGCCTGCGCTACCACGGCATGGCCCCGTTGGTGAGCGCCACCGTGGTCGAAGGCCTGACCACGCCGAGGGCCATGAACCAGCTCAAGTGCTACGAGAGCGCCATGCTCTGGGCCCGGACCGAAGGGTTCATCCCGGCGCCGGAAACATCCCATGCCATTGCAGCTGCCGTCGACGAGGCCATCAAGGCGAGGGAAGAGGGCAAGGAGAAGGTCATCCTCTTCAACTGGAGCGGTCACGGCCTCATGGACCTCAAGGGGTACGAGAGCTACATGGACGGCAAGCTCATGGACTACCCGCTGCCCGAGGAGGACCTCAAGCAGTCACTGAAATCCCTCGATGGCCTGCCCAAACCCAAGGTGGCAAAGACCGGCAGATGGTAGATGACCGCAGAACGAGATACGACGATTTGACGACCAGGTGCCCCATGCTGGGGCACCTGGTCCCCTTCACCTACTGCATGGAGCCGGCCTCGGATTTGCCGTGCCGGAGGATTCTGGACTGCTGGCACGAGCGCATCGATATCGCGGACTACCTGATGGAAGTGCTCTCTCCGGAAGAGTTCAAGGCCGTCGCCTCCCCCCCCAAGCAGAAGGTCTCCCAGCTCGTGGAGCTCATAGAGAGGGCGAAGAAGAACCGGTAGACCCCGCGATCGCCTCGAGCACCGACCTAGAAGATATCCGCCAGCACGTCCAGGGACGCGACGACCTTGTCGGGTTCCAGACCGAGAAGGCGCATGCTCTCCTCGAACGGTGCCGTATCCACGTGATCCAGCACGAATCCGGGAAGGAACTTCTGCGCAAGGGCATCCGCAAGGTACACGAGGCGGACGAGCAGCCTGTTGTTCTCTGCCTTGTCAGGGTGGTGGTGGAACAGCACCACGTCCTTGATGGCATCGGGGAGTTTCCAGTTCTCCGCGAGGTGGAGCCCTGCCAGATTGTGATCGATGCCGAAGATCTTCTGCTCCAGGACGCTCGAGTCCTCGCCGTGGCCCTGCAGGATCCGGTAGAAGAGGGGCTGGACGTGGGCCATGTACTGGTCGAGAACAACCTTTCCGATATCGTGGAGCAGGCCGGCCGTGTATGCGAGGTCCGGGCGGACGACCCCGGAGATCTTGGCAAGTCTCTCGCTGAGCCTTGCGATGGCAAGGGCATGATAGAAAAGTCCCCCGCGCATGAGGGAGTATCCCTGCTCGGAACAGACCAGCAGTTTCTCCGCCTGGGCGGTGATGATCAGCTGCAGCAGCGTGGTGCTGCCGAGGACCGCTATGGCCTCGTCGATGGCCTCGATCTTCCTCGGCATTCCCAGGTACGATGAATTGCAGAGTTTCAGGACCTCTGCGGTGAGCACCTGGTCTTTCCTGATCTCGGATGCAACCCTGGAGAAGTCGGTCCTGTCGTCGGCGATCATGCCCGCGATGCCCAGGGCGATCTGTGGGATAGGCTGGAGGTCTTCTATGGTCCGGCCGATCTCCGTCAGGGCCGGCATGGACATGGGTCTGGAGGATCTCTTGTGGATGTCCTTGATGACAGGCTCGATGGAGCAGGTGGCCCTGTCGACATCGAGCATGATGCAGAACCCCATGGTCCCGCTTGCCTCGAGAAACCTTATGGGGATGCCGTTCTCCTTGATGATCCCGAGCGTTATGTCCAGGGTGCGGCCCCCGATGTTCATGGTCAGATCCCGGCGAGAACTGGGGTCGATGAGGGCGCCCCCCGCTATGTGGGCCTCCATGTCCTCGACCCGGGCACCCTCTTCGGCCAGTGACCTGAGGAAGAGCGGTACGCCGGTGCTCGCATAGGATGAGAACTGGGACTCGGAGATATCGCACAGGGGCTCGGGGAGCAGGATATGGTGCATACCCCCGATACGGCGTTTCGTGTCGAGAATGGACAGGCCGACACAGGAACCGAGATAGGCCTTCATCTGGCCCGATCTCTTGATTTCCATGCCCCCGCTCGGCACGATGGTCATCATGGCTTCACCCCTGTCTGCGCATGCCGGACTGTTACAACCCTCATCGGCAGGGGCTGGTGAGAATATGAGATTTTAGACAGAGATATATCCTGAATTACATGGTGTGCTTATCGTGCCCTCCCACCACTGGGCACGGGATTACGGCCAGGAATAGAACCCGCCCTTGTTCTCAGATGTTCTCCGGTACACGACCACGGTGGGGTCCTCTGTCCCGGCAAGGGATTCCACGGTCTTCAGGGCGTCCTCGTAGTAGCCCACCTGGTCGATGAGGTGATACTTCAGGCCGGTGGATGCCGTCATGATCCGGCCGTCCTCGATCACCGCGAGATCTTCGGGCGTCACGGGGCGGATCGACTTCACCTTGGCGACGAAGTCCCGGTGGAATTCCTTCACGATACCCTCGAGGATGGCCCTGTCCTCCTCGTTCATGTCGCGCAGGAAGGTCCCGGAGTCCTTGAGCTTGCCCGAGGTCAGCGTCTGGTTCTTGATGCCGAGCTTGTCCATGAGACCCTCGAGGCTTATGGACGGAAGCAGCACACCAACGTTTCCGACCACCGCCGAGGGGAGGGCGACGATGCTGTCGGCGGACAGTGCCGCCATGTACGCCCCCGAGGTGCCCTGCCCGGTGATGCAGGCGACGACGGGGACCTTGTGTTTCTCCTTGAATGCCGTGATCTCCCTGAAGAGGAGGTCCGAGGCGGTGACTCCCCCCCCCGGTGAGTCGATCTTGAGGATGACGCCCTTGACGCGCTTGTCCTTCCCCGCGATCTCGGTGATTGCATCGATGCGTTCGAGGGTCCCCTGCCGCTGGATGAGACCGTCCCTCAGGGCCGTTGTCGTGATGGGACCGAGGACCTCCACAACCAGGATCTTCTCCGCGGAGCCTTCCTTGATCACCCGCTCTTCGAAGGGCTGGAACTGGAGTATGCCGCCCAGGTCCAGCGAGATGTACGCACACCCCTGAAAGAGGAGCATGCCTGCCACGAGGGGCACGAACGTTCTCAGAGACTGTCTAGTCATTGCGGATTTCACCTCCCACGGTTATTTCTGGGATAAGCAGGGTAGGCTGGGCGTCCGCCACCGGCACACCCTGGCCGTCCTTGCCGCAGGTACCGATGCCGAAGCCCAGGTCATTGCCCACCAGTTCGATGGAACTCAGAACCTTCGGCCCGTTGCCGATGAGCGTGGCGCCCCGGACCGGCTCGCCCACGGAACCGTTCTCTATGAGGTATCCCTCGGATATGTTGAAGACAAAGTCGCCGGTGACCGTGTTGACCTGGCCGCCCCCCATCTTCTTCACGAAGATGCCCCTTGCCGCCTTCTTCACGACCTCGCCCGGGTCCAGCGAACCGGGCTGGATCATGGTGTTGGTCATGCGGGGGACGGGCCGGTGGCGATAGGATTCGCGCCGGGCGTTCCCCGTCAGGGGCAGGCCGTATTTCCTGGCGCTGAGGAGGTCGGTCATGAACCCGGTGAGAACACCCTTGTCGACCAGCACTGATCGCTGCGTGGGGCTCCCTTCGTCGTCGCAGCCCATGCTTCCGCGAAGTCCCCTGATGGATCCGTCGTCGATGACGGTGATGGCGTGCGATGCCACCTGCTGGCCGAGCTTTCCCGAGTAGACGGAAAGGCCTTCGCCCGCCAGGTCGGCCTCGAGGCCGTGGCCGATGGCCTCGTGGATCATGGTGCCGCCCGCCTCGCTGGAGAGGACCACGGGCATGGGTCCGGCAGGCGCCCTCCGTGCCCTGAGGGTGGTGAGCGCCCTGCTGATGGCCTTGCGGGCGACCTCTTCCGGTGGGATCTCCGTGAACAGCTCGTACCCGCGGGAGCCCCCGACAGGCTCGTATCCGGTCTCCATCAGAGAATCGCGGGTGACGATGCCCTGGACCATGAAGACGAGGGAGTCCCGGGAGTCCTCGGCAATGAACCCCAGGGAGTTCGCGACAAAGACCCTTCTCGATCCGTCACCGTACATGACCCTGGCCTGGACCACGGAGTCGTCCATGCCCCAGGCCACGGTGTCGGCCTTCTGGACCTGGGCTATCTTGTCCCGGGGGCTGACGCCGCCCGGATCGATATCCATCTGGACGATCGAGACAGGGGAACGCTTCCGCAGCGATATGCCTCCGGGGAAGCTGCCTGCCCTGACCGCCGAGGCCACGGTGTCGGCCAGGTCGTCGAGCGACGAGGCGTCGTTCGTGTAGGCGAAGGCGCTCCGGTCACCCATGACCACCCGCATGGCGACACCCGATTCGCTGGTGACCAGGAACTTCTCGATCCTGTGCGCCTCGCAGATGATGGACGTGCCTCTCCGGTGCTCGAAGTAGATCTCCGCAAAGTCGCCTCCACGGGCAAGGGACCTCTTCAGGAGCCGTTCGCAGTCGATATCGCCGATCCTTATCTCCACGACTTCACCTCTCTGGACATCTCGCGCTGGATGTCGCGCTCCTTGATCGCCTCCTTTTTGCTGTGAGCCCGCCTGCCCTTGGCAAGACCGAGCTCCACCTTGATCCGGTTGCCCTTGAGATACAGGCTCAGGGGAACCAGGGTGAGCCCCTTTTCCTTGACCTTGCTGGCGAGCCGCAGGATCTCCCTCTTGTGCAGGAGAAGCTTCCGCGGTCTCGTGGGTTCGTAGTTGAATATCGACGCCTGCAGGTACGGGCTGATGTGGAAGTTGGTGAGGAAGATCTCCGCGTTTTTCACCTGGGCATAGCTGTCCCTGATGTTGCCCCCTCCGTTCCTGAGTGACTTGACCTCGGGTCCGCCAAGGACGATCCCCGTCTCGATGGTCTCGATGATCTCGTAGGCGTGGCGCGCGTTCCTGTTCACGCACAGTGCCTTTCTCGGCTCTTTGTCCTTGTCCTTCATGGACGATGCCTCAAGGAACCATGATCCGGGCGCGAATCAGGCGAGTTCGAAGATGTCACGGGCCTTCTCCATGATCTCCCGGCTCATGAATTCATAGATCTCGGATGCGGTCTTCATCTCGAAGATGTGGCTGACGATGGACTTGCAGTTGTCGATGCTGATCTTGCGGGCCATCTCTTTCACGTGGGAGATGGCAAAGGCGTTGGCCGAGAGCGAGTCGATACCCATGCCGAGGAGGATCGGGGTGTAGATCTCGCGTCCCGCCATCTCGCCGCACATGGATACGGGTATCCCGGCGTTGTGCGCGGCATCCACGGTGAACTGGATGAGGCGCAGGACGGCCGGGTGCAGGGGTTCGTAGAGGTAGTTCACGTATTCGTTGCCCCTGTCGATGGCCAGGGAATACTGTATGAGGTCGTTGGTGCCGAGGCTGAAGAAGTCCACCTCCTTGGCAAGGAGGTCTGCTATCACCGCTGCGGAAGGCACTTCCACCATGATGCCCACCCGGATGTTCTCGTCGAAGGGGATGCCCTCGATCGAGAGGCTCTTCTTGGTCTCCTCGAGGATCTCCTTTGCCCGTTCGAGCTCCTCGATGCCCGAGATCATGGGGAACATGATGGAGGTGTTCCCGTAGTGGCTCGCCCGCAGGATGCCCCGCAGCTGGGTCCGGAAGATGTCGGTCTCCTTCAGGCACAGCCTGATGGCGCGCAGCCCCATGACCGGGTTCCGCTCGTTGATCGTCCTGCTGAGCGCTGAATAGAACTTGTCTCCCCCGAGGTCCAGGGTCCGGATGACGGTGTTGAAGGGGGAGACCGTCTCCACGACTGACTTGTAAGCCTCGAAATGATCCTGCTCGGAAGGGATCTCCTTGCGGACGAGGTACAAAAACTCCGTCCGGTACAGGCCGACTCCCTCGGCTCCATGGTCAAGAACGGTCCTGACCTCCTCCTTGAACTCGAGGTTGCCCTTGACCTTGATGTACTTGCCGTCCTTCGTGATGGCCGGTTCCTTGGCCTTTTCCTTGAGCTTGAGTTCGAGGCTCAGGTATGACCGGGCCCGGGTCTGGTACTCGAGGACCTGGGACTCGGAGGGGTTCACGATGACCACGCCCGATATGCCGTCGAGGATGAGGTTGTCGCCCGGATTCACCAGGGACGATGCATTCTCCAGGCCCACCACTGCGGGGATCTCGAGCGAATGGGCAATGATGGCCGTGTGTGAGGTGATGCCGCCCACATCCGTGGCAAACCCGAGGACCATGCCCTTGTTGAGCATGGCGGTGTCCGCAGGGGAAAGGTCATGGGCCACGACGATGCTGTTTTCGGCCAGGTGGAAGCCGCTGGTCGTCTTTCCGACGAGATTCCTCAGCAGTCGTTCCCCCACGAAGGAGGTGTCGGTGACCCTGCTCCTGATGTACTCGTCATCGATGGCCTCGATGGCCTCTTCGATTTCTCTGAGAGCGATCTTCAGTGCCCATTCCGCATTGATGTAGTCTTCGGTGATGAGCTGCTTCACCCTGTCCACCAGGGCGGGATCCTTGAGCATGAGCAGGTGGGTCTCGAGGATCAGGATGTGCTCTCTGATGACCTGGTGTGCCTCGAGGGTGTGTATGGCCTCGGTGATCTGTTTCTGGGACAGCTGCACCGCATGTTCGAAGCGGCCGAGCTCGTCCTCGACACGGTCTTCGGACACACGGAGCTTGGGGTAGCGCTCGATCTTCTTGGTATCAATGACCACGGCCTGGCCGATGGCGATGCCCGCCGATGCCGGCACTCCGTGGAGGATGTGAACCTGCTGCTGCGGCATCGCTACTCCCCGAACCCGTTCTTCACGAGGGTCACGAGAGCCGCGATGGCCTGATCCTCATCGTCCCCGTCCACGCGTATGACGATCTGTGAACCCTGAACCCCTGCAATGGTGAGGAGTTCCATGATGCTCTTGCCGTTTGCCTTCATGTTGTTCTTGATGACCTCGATCCTCGAGGAGAAGGCCGAAGCCTCCTTCGTGAAGAGGGCGGCCGCCCGCGCATGCAGGCCCAGCTTGTTGGGAATGGTGACGTTCTCCTCTTTCATCGCAGCATAGTCCATATCATGGAAAGTGTAAATACGCCATAGACCAACCAGAAGATGTTGACGCGGAGCTTTATGAGCACGACAGCGACGAGGAAGATGATTGCCGCTGCAGCGAAGGCCAGATCGATTCCCGGCAGAACCGCCGAGAACTCTTTGTCCAGTCTGAACCAGAGTGCGGCACACCCGAGCGCGAAGCCGGAGAGCAAGGGTATGGTCAGGGACAGGTATCTGGCCACGTCGATGGACAGGATTTTCCCCAGCGACAGGGCCCCGTCCGCCCCGTGCCGGTATCCCTGAACGAACCCCCAGGCCATGACCCACAGGTGCGCTGTATTGAAGATCACCAGGGCCAGGAGCAGCCCCCAGAGCTGGTCCATGAAGATGCATATCATGAAGAGAAGGGCCAGAACCGGCTTCATCGTCGCCCAGAAGAAGGTGTCCCCCAGTGCCGCCAGGGAGTTCGACAGCGTGGGGCCGATCTTGGCGATCATGTCCTCTTCACCCTGCTCATGGAGATGCAGGTACACTCCGATGATGGTGGGAGCCATGTAGGGCTGGGTATTGAAGAAGGTCAGGTAGCGTTTGACGCCCTCGTCGACTCGCTCCGGCAGGACGTGCTTGATGCCGGGCAGGATGGCGTGGGTGAACCCGATATTCTGCATGCCCTTGAAATTCCATGCGGCCTGTATGAAGAACGATCGCCACAGAATGGAGAAGGCTACACGCGGTGGTATATGCACACCCAGTGCAGTATCACACAAGGCCGGAGGCGTCAATTCGGTGTGCGCGGAAGGTATGGACATGAAAAGGGGAGGCCACGGGACGAGGCCTCCCCGGTCTGTTCTATGAACAGGGGCAGGGAACTTACTTCACGCGGGAAGCAGCGGGTTCCTTGGAGGTCGCTCTCGCCGCGAAGCGGGCCGCGATGGCGATGAACGACACGGCGCCGATGCCGATGAACACGAATGTCATGATTCCTTTCTCCTTTCCACCAGGACCTCTTCGATGAATCCCTTGAACCCAATGGCGATACCGAGAATGAGTCCGAGAAACGTGAAGTTGGGTGCCATGTGGGTTATCTTGTCGATGTAGAGCCCCACATACAGGCCGAGGAAGGTCATGATGACCAGGATGAAGCTCAGCGCGCTGATCCTGGTGATCCTCTTCACCAGCGTCCTGGGCGGCCTGTAGTCGTTCCGCTTCTTCACCGCGATCTCTCCCTTCCGGACCTCATCAGAAGAGCTGTGCGATGATCTGCCTTGCCGGACCCGAATTCACGCCCACCAGGGTAACGATGAGCACGAACACGGCGGTTGCCTCCACCGGTGTAAGGCCGAGCACGCGATACATGAACCTGATTCCGATTCCCGTCAGGAACAAGCAACCGATGACGATCCAGAGAGCTACCATTTCATTTCTCCTTTGTTTTTCGTTCTGCTGAATGAGAACGCAATGTTCATGCCAGCACGACGCCGCTCATAACTACTGGGAAATAGATCATTTATTGACATCGGCGCAGGGGCATGAATGCCATTTTGACAAGGGGGCACGATTGCGCGACCTGAATCGTGACAAAATGACAATAAAAATGAAACAGGACAGGACTCCGTGACATTGTGTCATGGGCGGTACGGGGAGCAGTCCGGGGAGGAACGTCACGTCGGCTGCACCGGCTCAGGGGACCGTCAGGGCATGGCGACGGAGCCGAATCCTTTCCTGGTGGGGGTGTACCTGATCTCGAGTCTCCGCGCCACCCTGGACATGCTGTAGCTGCAGATGAAATACATTACGGCAATGGTGGTGTAGATCTCGAACGGATAGATCATGAGCCTGTTGTTCAGGGTCTGTGCCACGGTGGTGAGTTCGAAGACACCGATGATGTAGGCCAGCGAGGTGTCCTTGAACAGGGCGATGAACTGTCCCACAAAGGCCGGGATCATCATCTTGAGGGCCTGGGGGAGCACCACGAGGCGCATGGCCTGATAGTAGGAGAGGCCAGAGGCTGTGGCCGCCTCGGTCTGTCCCCTGGAAATGGCGCTCACCCCGGCCCGCACGATCTCCGCCAGGTACGCCCCGGAGAAGAGGGTAAACGAAATCGTCACGCTCCAGAACACGTTGATCTGCATGCCGGTGACGATGGGGGAGAAGAAGTAGACCCAGAAGATCACCATGATGAGCGGATTGCCCCGGATGATCTCGATGTAGAGTACGCTGGGCGTGGAGACGACGGGATTTCTGCTCAGCCTGCCGATGCCCACGAACAGGCCGATGAAGAAGCTCACGAACAGCGCTATGAAGGCCAGGATGACGCTCAGACTCAGACCGCCCAGCCCGTGGAAGATCTCGCCGGGTCCTCCCTGGGGAAAGAGCCAGATGAGGAGCGACCTGAGGCTGGAGAAGATGACATCCCAGTTGTACCTGTAGACCATGAGACCTATGGCCACGAGGATCCCGATGGAGAACAGGCCGAATAAGACCTTGGCGAAGATCACCAGGGCCTTCCAGATCCGCTCGGCCAGCCGGGCCCACACCGATGCATAGACTGCCTCCTCATGGATCGGTGCATATTCGCCGAGCCTGAAGACCCGTTTCGAAGCGTCCACGAGCACGTTCGAAGCCCTGGCCAGCAGCAAGACGGGACGGAAGAGCAGGGCAAAGATGCGGTCCATGGTATTGAGTTTCTTTGCCTGACCTATGGCCAGGTGGTGGTTGATGGAATTCACGATGAGCGAGATGCTCAGCGACATGCCGAGGTAGATGATGGAAGCCGCTGACGTGGCCTCGAAACCACGGAAGGTGAAGGACTCGATCTGCTGGGATTGCCAGCACAGCTCGGCGACGCCGATGGTCATTGCCAGCGACGAGTTCTTCATGTTGTTGAGGAACTCGCTGCCCAGCGGCGGGATGATGATGCGGAAGGCCTGGGGGAGAACCACCTTGCGGAGCATCTGTGATGCGGTGAGCCCCGAGGAGAGCGCCGCCTCGATGTGGCCGTGCGGGATCGCCTGTATGCCCGCCCTGACCACCTCGGCCACGAAGGCGCCGGTATAGACCCCGAGGCCGCAGGTGGCGGCCCAGAATTCGTAGTTGTGCTCGTTGAGGAACACCCGAACCGTTTCGGGGAGACCCATGGGGAATGCGAAGTACCAGAAGAACAGCTGGACCAGCAGGGGGGTGTTCCTGAAGAACTCCACATAGGCCGTCGCCAGGGCATAGGTGGGCTTGAAGCGCGAGAGCCTCGCGATGCCGAAGATGGTCCCCAGGAGCAGGGCTATGCCGGTGCTGATGAGGGATATCTTTATGGTGAGGTACAGGCCCTTGAGGAGCCAGACACCGAAGATCTCCTTGTAGGTGGGGTTGACCTCCCACAGGACCGCCCAGTGGAAATCGTAGCCGATGTCGCCGTGCCTGAACACGGCGTAGACGACGAGGATGATGAACGCGACGACGCCGATCTGCTGGAGGGTATATTTTGTGTGCTGTCTCATGTCCCCTGCACGGTCTTCGTGGGCGTGTGGTCCTCGCTCCCAGCGTGAAAAAACTGCGGCCCGCTACCTACGGGCCGCAGATATGCATGTGCGCCTATACCCTTCCTCCCGTCACGGCCACATCTCGATCTCTTCGGTCAGCGGGAAGTAGTAGGGGGTCTTCGGGCCGTACCACTTGTCGTAGATCTTCTTGTAGGTGCCGTCCGCCCACATGTCCTGGATGGCGAAGTTGATGGCGTCCCTCCAGTCGCTGTCGTTCTGCGGAACGCCGATGCCGTAGGGCTCGCTGCTGAAGAAGTCGCCCACGAGCTCGTACTTGCCCGGCTCCTTGGCGGCATAGCCGAGCAGGATGGTGCTGTCCGTGGACCAGCCGGCGACCTTGTCCTGCTGCAGGGCAAGGAAACAGGAAGGCTCGTCCTGGAAGCTGATGACGTTCTTCGTGGCGTTGGGGTCCCCGAGCTTCTTGAGGAGCTCCATGGCGTTCTTCTCGCTCGTGGTGCCCTGCATTGACGCGAGCTTCTTGCCCTTGAAGTCCTTGAGGGCCTTGAACTTGCCTTTCTTGGCGAGGACCTTCTGCCCGTCGAAAAAGTAGGTGATGGAGAAGTCGATGGTCCTGTCGCGCTCACGCTTGTGGGTCATGTTGGCAACGGACATGTCGATCTGGTCGGACGTCAAAAACGAGATCCTGGTCTTGTTGTTCACCTTGATGCGCTCGGCCTTGAGGTCCTTGCCCATGGAGGCGCCGATCCTCCTGACCACCTCCTCGGCGATGTCCACATCGAACCCGACCCATTCGTTCTTGTCGTTGAAGTAGGCGGCAGGGATGCTGTTGTACATCATGCCCACGCGCACGACCCCGCTCTTCGCTACCTTGTCGTAGGTGGCGCCGGCGAAGACCGGGCCGGCGATCGTCATGACAACCAGTGCTACCAGGAAACCCGCAAGTATCTTTTTCATACCCCCTCCTTGTTCATATGGTTTCGTGCAAGATGGACTGACACCCCTAGTGGGTCAATATCTTGCTCAGGAACAGCTTTGTCCGCTCGTGCCTCGCCCCGGTGAAGAACGTGTCCGGGGAAGCGCTCTCGATGAGCTGACCCTCGTCCATGAAGACCACCCGGTTCGCCACTTCCCGGGCAAATCCCATCTCGTGGGTGACCACCACCATGGTCATGCCTTCCCGGGCCAGAGTTTTCATGACATCGAGCACCTCGTTGATCATCTCGGGATCCAGGGCAGAAGTCGGCTCGTCGAAGAGCATGATCTTGGGGCGCATCGCAAGCCCGCGGGCGATGGCGACCCGCTGCTGCTGGCCTCCGGAGAGCTGGTCTGGGTAGGAGTTGGCCTTCTCGGATATGCCGACCTTTTTCAGAAGCTGGTGGGCGTATGCCTCGGCCTCCTCCTTTTTCTGCTTGCGCACGTGGATAGGGGCGAGGGTGATGTTCTCAAGGGCCGTCATGTGCGGGTAGAGGTTGAACTGCTGGAATACGAAGCCGATCTCCTCGCGCACGCGGCGCAGGTTGATCTTGGGGTCGTGGATGGGCATGCCGTCGACGTGGATCTCCCCATCCTGGATGGGCTCGAGCTTGTTGATGCAGCGGATCAGCGTGCTCTTGCCCGAGCCTGATGGCCCGCAGATGACGACGACCTCCCCGGCGTCAACATGAAAATCTACGTTGTTGAGGACATGGAGATCGCCAAACCACTTGTTCACCTGTCTGAACGTGATCATGCATGCTCCTGTGAATGCGGGCATCGAAAATATAGAGGAGGATCCCTTGTGGTGTCAAGCGGGGGAAAGAGCGAAACGTGCCCCAAAGGACGCCGGCCTGAAATTTGTAATAACAGTTTACAACATGCTCATCAAACTAATATTATAAGGAAGTACCCGGATCATGGAGCCGAAAAATCCTACAAAGAGGAGGATTCAATGAGGAATCAGAAATACGTTGGTCTGGCAATCGTCGTCCTGGCGGGGCTCGCGCTGTTCTTTGCCCTCTCATGCCCGGTCTCCGCTCAGGACAAGGTCCCCACACGGTACCTGACCATTGGCACGGGCGGCGTCACGGGTGTATATTTCCCGGTCGGCGGGGCCATAAGCCGCCTGATCAACGCCAACCGCGACAAGCACGGCATCAGATCAACGGTGGAGTCCACCGGCGGCTCCGTCTACAACCTCAATGCCATAAGGTCCGGAGACCTGGACGTGGGGGTCGTGCAGTCCGACACCCAGTACAACGCATACTACGGCAAGAGCCAGTTTGCAGATGCCGGCCCGAACAAGAAGCTGCGCGCCCTGTTCTCTATCCACCCGGAGGCCTTCACCGTGGTGGCACGCAAGGACGCCAAGGTCACCAAGTTCGAGCAGCTGCGCGACAAGAGGGTCAGCATCGGCGACCCCGGTTCCGGCCAGCGTGCGACCATGGATTTCCTGCTGGGCCGCATGGGGTGGGACCACTCGGCGTTCAAGGCCACCTTCGACCTGAAGGCCGCCGAGCAGTCCATCGCGCTGTGCAACAACCAGATCGACGCCATGGTGTACTTCGTGGGCCATCCCAACGGGTCCATCCAGGAGGCCACCACGACCTGTGACAGCGTGATCGTGGAGGTCGCGGGCCCCGTCGTGGACAAGATGATCAAGGAGTTCCCCTACTACCGCAGCGCGGTGATCCCCGGCGGCATGTACCGGGGCAACCCGAACGACGTGAAGACCTTCGGCGTGGGTGCACTGCTGGTCGCCTCCTCGGATCTGCCGGATGACGTGGCATACCACCTGGTGAAGGCCGTCTTCGAGGGACTCGACAACTTCAAGCGCCTGCACCCGGCCCTGGAGCGCCTGACCAAGGAGGCCATGGTGAAGGACGCCATCGCGATCCCCCTCCATGCGGGGGCGGAGAAGTACTACAGGGAAGCAGGTCTGATCAAATAGCGTCTCGCAGGGGGAGGCGCAGGCCTCCCCCGTGTACACGGGAAACGTTCAAGGACGACCGAGAGGGAACCACATGACCCCAGGAACCGCACCCCCGCGCCCTGAACACGTCGAACCCGTCCTCGAAGGCGATGTGCGCAGCCGCCACCCCCTGGGCATCCAGGGGAAGATCGTATGGGTCGTGGCCCTGTGCTGGTCGCTCTTCCAGCTGTGGTACGCATCGCCTCTACCCTTCATCCTGGAGTTCGGGGTGTTCAACACCACCGAGGCACGCTCCATCCACCTCTCCTTCGCGCTCTTCCTCGCCTTCACCGCGTACCCGGCGTTCAGAAGCTCTCCCCGGGAGAGGATCCCCCTGCTGGACTGGGTGTTCGCCATCCTTGGCGTCATGAGTGCGAGCTACCTCTACTTCTTCTACGAGGGCCTCGCCACCCGGGCCGGGTCGCCCATAACCCAGGACCTGGTGGTTGCCGTGGTGGGCATGATCATCCTCTTGAAGGCGACGAGGCGCTCCCTGGGGCTGCCGCTCATGATCGTGGCCATCGTCTTCCTCGGCTACACCTTCGGCGGGGCCTACATGCCGGAGCTCATCTCCCACCGGGGCGCCAGCCTGTCGCGGACCATGTCCCACCAGTGGCTGACCACCGAGGGCGTCTTCGGCGTCGCCATCGGCGTCTCCACGAGTTTCGTGTTCCTCTACGTGCTCTTCGGGTCGATGCTGGAGAAGGCCGGAGCAGGGGCCTACTTCATCAAGGTGGCCTTCTCCCTGCTGGGCCACATGCGGGGAGGACCCGCAAAGGCCGCGGTGGTGGCCTCCGGCCTGAGCGGCGTCATCTCGGGCTCCTCCATCGCCAACGTGGTCACCACGGGCACCTTCACCATCCCCCTCATGAAGCGCGTGGGATTCCCCAAGACCAAGGCGGGAGCCATCGAGGTGGCGGCATCCGTCAACGGACAGCTCATGCCTCCCGTCATGGGGGCTGCGGCCTTCCTCATGGTGGAGTACGTGGGCATCTCGTACTTCGAGGTCATCAAGCACGCGCTGCTGCCCGCGATCATCTGCTATGCCGCGCTCTTCTACATCGTGCACCTGGAGGCCGTGAAGGCCGGCATGATGGGCCTGCCCCGGCCGGAGGGTCGGAGCCTGACCAGGAGCGCCCTGTCCTTCCTCGGTGCGTTCGCGGGTATGGGCATCCTCTCGGTCCTCGTCTATTACGGGGTGGGCTGGACCCGCCAGGTCTTCGGCCCGGCAGCCTCGGTCGTGCTGGCCCTCTCCATGGGCGCGGCATACATAGCGCTGTTGCGGGTGGCGTCCACCCACCCGGACAGCGGCGAGGAGCTCTCCCTGGAGTCGCTGAGCGAGGTTCCACGCCTGAGGCCCATTGTCCTGTCGGGGCTCTACTTCCTGCTTCCCGTGGCCGTGCTCGTGTGGTGTCTCATGGTGGAGCGCTACAGCCCCGGGCTCTCCGCATTCTGGGCCACCGTGTTCATGATCGTCATCCTCCTCACCCAGCGGCCAATCCTGTCCTTCTTCCGCGGTTCGGGTGGGGTCGTCCCGGCGGCGGCCCAGGGTGTGAAGGACCTCTTGGATAGCCTCGTGGGAGGGGCGCGCAACATGATCGGTATCGGCGTTGCCACGGCGGCGGCGGGCATCGTGGTGGGCACCGTGACGCTCACGGGCATCGGCCTGGTCATGACCGACCTGGTGGAGTTCCTCTCGGGAGGGAACCTGCTGCTCATGCTCATCCTGACGGCGGTGATCAGCCTGATCCTGGGCATGGGACTCCCCACCACGGCCAACTACATCGTGGTATCGACCCTCATGGCGCCGGTCATCGTGAACCTGGGGGCCCAGCACGGGCTCATCGTGCCCCTGGTCGCCGTGCACCTCTTCGTCTTCTACTTCGGCATCATGGCAGACGACACGCCGCCGGTGGGCCTGGCCGCCTACGCGGCCGCGGGCATATCCCACGGGGACCCCATCATGACCGGGGTCCAGGGCTTCCTGTACGACATACGCACGGGCATACTTCCGTTCATGTTCATCTTCAACACCCAGATCCTGCTCATCGACATACCCAACGCGTGGCAACTCATCCTCACGGTGGTGGGCTCGGCGGGCGCCATGCTCGTCTTCGCTGCTGCAACGCAGGGCTTCTGGCTGGTGAAGAGCCGCTGGTGGGAGACCGCCGTGCTGCTGCTCGTGGCCTTCAGCCTTTTCAGGCCCGGGTTCTGGATGGACAGGCTGTATCACCCCATAACCCAGATGGAACCCACCCGGGTTGCCGAGGTGGCCAGGGAGGTGGAGCCCTTCGAGACCATGCGCCTGCGGGTGAAGGGTGAAACCTACGACGGGAGGTCGTTCAACCGCATCATGGTGCTGACCCTGGAGGACCAGGTCGAAGACGGTACGAAGCGCCTGCAGGACGCAGGCCTTGTCCTGAGGGTGGATGACGACAAACGGGTGTTCATCGACCAGGTTGTCTTCGGCAGCAACGCCCAGAAGGCGGGGTTCGACTTCGACTGGGAGCTCCTCTCCGTGGAGCGGGAGGAGAACCAGCCGCCCAAGCACCTGATGTACATCCCCGCGGCGGCGGTACTGGCACTGATCGGCCTGGGGCAGTGGCGCCGCAAGAAGAGGCTCGGGATCGCGTAGCCTGTCCCGCTCAGGGTGGAAGCGTCACGAGGACGCCCGCTTCTCCATCTCCTTGGCCTTGAGCTCCCTCCTGAGGATCTTACCGATAGCGCTCTTGGGGAGCTCGGGGAGGAACTCGATGTCCCTGGGCACCTTGTAGGCAGCCAGCTTGTCCTTGCAGTACGCGATCACCTCGCCGGCCGTCAGGTTCTCCCCGGCCTTCAGGACGATGAAGGCCTTCACACTCTCGCCGCGGTACGCATCGGGCACCCCGATGGTGCACGCCTCCAGGACCTTGGGGTGGTCGAAGAGGACCTGGTCCACCTCCTTGGGGTAGATGTTGAACCCGCCTGCTATGATCAGGTCCTTCTTGCGGTCCACGATGGCGAGGTAGCCATCCTCGTCGAACACACCGATGTCGCCGGTGTAGAACCACCCGTCCCGAAGGGCTGCGGCGGTCTCGTCAGGCTTCTTGTAGTACCCGGCCATGACCTGGGGGCCCTTGATGCAGACCTCCCCGGATTGGCCGGTCTTCATCTGCGTTTCACCGGTCTCGATATCGACTATCTTTATGTCGGTGTTGGGCAGGGGCACGCCCACGGTGCCGCTCTTGACCCTGCCTTTCCAGGGGGTGCAGGTGGCGAAGGCCGTGTTCTCGGTGGCGCCGTAGACATCGTTGATGATGGCGCCGTGCAGGGTTTTCAGCTCATTCACCGTGTCGTCGGGCAGAGGGGCCGCACCGCCGAAATAGCCCTTCACGAAGCTCAGGTCCATGGAACGGAACTCGGCGTTCTGCAGGAGGCCCGTATAGATGGTGGGCACGCCGGGCAGGAAGGACGGCCGGAACTTCCTGAGCTGTTCCACGATGGCCTCCGGCGTGGGCCGGGGAACCAGCACGCATGTCCAGCCGCTCCAGAAGGGGAAGTTCTGGCTCACCGAGTAGCCTGCCGAGTGGAAGACCGGGTAGACGCCGAGGAGGCTCTCGCCGGTGTCCTTCAGGTCGGGGAACCAGGCCCGGAAGATCTGGATGACGGCCGATATGTTCTCGTGCGTGAGCATGGCCCCCTTGCTCACGCCCGTGGTTCCGCCGGTGTAGATGAGCGCCGCGAGGTCGTCCCAGGCCGCTTCGCTCTGCACGGGGGCCTCGGGGTGGGCCTTCAGGAGGTCCATGAACTGGTATACCCCGGTCTGCGTGGTGATCTTCCGGTACATGTCCTTCTTCACGAAGGGGAAGAGCTGTTTGACCGGGAAGGGGAGGAAGTCGTTGATGTGGCAGGTGATGATGGTGTCGATCTTGGTCTGATTCCTGATCTTGACGAGCCTCGGCAACAGCAGGTCCAGGGTCACCACGACCCGGGCGTCCGAATCGTCGAGCTGGTAGGCCAGTTCCCGTTCGGTGTAGAGCGGGTTGTTCATGGCCGTCACCGCGCCGAGCCGGTAGCAGGCATGGTCCGCGATGGCCACCTGGGGGATGTTGGGCAGGAGCATGGCGACCTTGTCCCCCCTGCGCACGCCCAGGGCCTTCAGGGCGCGGGCGAACCGGTTCACCAGGCCTTCCAGGTCGCGATAGGTGATCTTTTTCCCCATATAGATGTAGGCGACCTCGTTGGGGTACTTCCGGGCGGTATTCGACAGGGCCTCGGCCATGGTGATCTTTCTGATCTCGATCTCCGGAGGGACCCCTGGGGAATAGGATGCATGCCACGGGCGCTCAAAGGGCATGGAAACCTCCTTTCCAAAAAAGGGAAATGCATCTCACGGGGAGGACGATTTCGTGGCGCTGATGATGTCTAATGATAACAGCGTCATCAACGGGGTCAAGGGCTCGAACGTCTCGCCCTGGCCACCATACGGTCCATGACCGCGTTCACCACGCCGGGCATCAGCCGCTTTGCCGCAAGGATGAAGGGGCCTTCCATGCCCGGCAGGATGAGGAACCGTCCCTTCTCCATGCCCCTCAGCATGGCCTGGGCAACGGCCATGGGGCTCATGAGCCCCGCGCTCTCGCCCAGGGTCTTTGTCTCGGGCGGCTTGGTCAGGTTCTCCTGGGCCAGGCCCGGGGTGTCCGTGTCAGGGGGGCAGAGCACCGAGACCCTGATGCCGTGGGGCCTCATCTCGCTGCGCAGCGCTTCCGAGAACCCGATGACCCCGAACTTGGTGGCGCTGTACGCCGTATAGCCGAACACGCCCATGAACCCGGCGATGGAAGAAACGTTCACGATGTGCCCGCCCGAGCCCTTCATGGCAGGAACAAGGGCGGCAAGCACGTTCCAGATGCCGTAGAGGTTGGTCCTCACGGTCTGGTCGAACACATCGAAGGGTATGCGCTCGAAGTAGTCCGGGTATTGAATGCCGGCACTGTTGATCACGACATGAGGGGTCCCGAACTCCGAGACGGCCCTGGAGAGGCCGGATGCAACCTTGTCTCGTTCTCTCACATCGATGCTCGTCCATGAGATGCGCTGCCCCGGGGAGATCCTGCATGCGTCGATCGCATGTCTCGCCTGTTCCAGCACCTCGACCCTGCGGGAGAAGACGAAGATGTTGGCCCCCAGCGATGCAAGGAGCTTCGCCGCGGCGAGCCCGATGCCGCTGGAACCGCCTGAGATGTAAACATTCCGTCCCAGATAGCGATCCTTCCTGTTCATCATTTCACCCCTCAAGCTTCCTGGCATCATCGATCGACACGACACCTTTTGGTCCTTGAACGTACACGTACTTTTGGTATATTTCAATACATGGCATCGCGCAGGCCTTCATGCACTGATGTTGCCAAGGTCGCCTGGATCAGTCTCTGGGCGGCCATCGCCACGCTGATCCTCTTCCTG
>JAGOOG010000056.1 GCA_017992605.1 Deltaproteobacteria bacterium | reverse complement strand
GCGGATATCTCCGCGCAAGTGAAAGGACAGGCACTGATGAAAGAGGCCATACAGAGGGCAAAGGTCCTGGTGGAAGCGCTTCCCTATATCAGGGACTTCCGGGGCAGGAGGATCGTCGTGAAGTACGGGGGCCACGCCATGGTGGACCCCGATCTCAAGAAGCTCTTCGCCAGGCAGATCATCCTGTTCCAGTACATCGGCATCCAGGTGGTGGTGGTCCACGGCGGTGGGCCCCAGATCAGCTCAGTCCTCGACCAGATGGGCATCCAATCCACCTTTATCGAGGGGAAGCGCGTCACGGACACGAGGACCATGGACGTGGTGGAGATGGTGCTTGCCGGCGGCATCAACAAGGAGATCGTGCACCTCATCAACAGCGAGGGAGGGAGAGCCGTGGGCCTGTCCGGCAAGGACGGCGGGCTCATCAAGGCGAAGAAGCTCTTCTCCAGGCGCAAGCACCCTGACGGGACCGTGACCGAAGACCTGGACATGGGTCACGTGGGTGAGGTCAAGGAGATCAACCCGGAAATCATCGACGCCGTCGAGAAGGCAGGGTACGTTGCCGTTATCGCCCCTTCGGGTGTCGGTGATGACGGGCTGACCTACAACATCAACGCCGACACCGTTGCCGCAGGGATTGCGAACCGGCTCAAGGTGGAGAAGCTCATCATCCTCACCGATGAGGCCGGCGTGCTCGACAGCACGGGAAGGCTTATGTCGAGCCTGAAATACACCGAGATCCCTGAACTCATCAAAAAAGGGGTGGTCACCGGCGGGATGATACCCAAGCTCGAGTGCTGCATGATGGCTATGGACGGGGGTGTTATGAAGGCCCACATCGTGGACGGCCGCGTGCCTTACTCCATCATGCTGGAGATCTTCACCGACTCGGGCATCGGCACCCAGATCGTCAGGGAGTGACTTCGATGAAGCATGTGATGAACACCTATGCGAGGCAGCCCGTGCGGATCGTCCGCGGCAGCGGCTGCCATCTGTTCGACGATACGGGAAGGCAGTATCTGGACTTTGTCTCGGGCATCGCGGTGTGCAACCTGGGCCATGCCCACCCCGAGGTGGCCGCCGCCGTCAAGGAGCAGGCGGACAGGCTTTTCCACTGTTCGAACCTCTACGAGATCCCCCAGCAGGAGGCCGTGGCCACGATCCTCTCCGACCAGGCCTTTCCGGCAGAGGTCTTTTTCTGCAACTCCGGGGCCGAGGCAAACGAGGGGGCCATCAAGCTCGTGAGGAGGTTTGCCAACCTGAACGGCATGCGGGGCCCGGCCATCATCACGGCCAACAACTCCTTCCACGGCAGGACCCTGGCCACGCTGGCCGCCACGGCCCAGGAAAAGTACCGCATCGGCTTCGATCCCATCCCTGACGGGTTCAAAGCCGTCCCCTATGGTGACTTTGACGCCCTGGCCGCAGCCGTGACCCCCGAGGTGGGCGGCATCATGCTCGAGCCCATCCAGGGGGAAGGCGGGATCAACGTCCCGATCGAGGGCTATTTCAGGAAGGTGCGCGAGCTCTGCGACAGGGAGGGGGTCCTGCTCGTGCTGGACGAGATCCAGACCGGCATGGCACGTACCGGCAGACTCTTCGCCTATCAGCACGAGGGCATCACGCCGGACATCATGACCCTGGCCAAGGCCCTGGGAAACGGCTTCCCCGTGGGCGCCGTCCTCGCCAGGCCCGAGATCACCAGGGTGCTGGGGCCCGGAGCCCACGCGTCCACCTTCGGCGGCAACCCCCTGGCCATGGCCGCATCGCTGGCAACGCTGAGGGTCATGCTGCGGGACGATATAGCCGGCAGGGCCCGTGATACGGGTCTGTACCTGGTAGGTCAGCTGGAAGCGGTCCATAAAGAACATCCGGCGCTGAAGGCCGTCCGGGGCAGGGGACTCATGGTCGGGGCCGAATTCGATGCGGACATATCGTTCCTGCCCGCCGAGGGGATCAGGCACGGCATCATGATCAACGTCATCCAGAACCGCATCCTCCGGTTCGCGCCCCCGCTCGTCGTGAGTACGGCCGAGATCGATCAGGGGCTGACCGTGATACGCGCTATCCTGAAGGAGAAGGGATTATGATGGATCACAGGGACTTTCTTTCCATCCGCGACCTCAGTGGTGCGGAGATCGAAGAGATTTTCGCTAGGGCTGCACGCTTCAGGGAAGCGGCCCCGCCGCGCTCGCTGGCGGGCAGATCCGTGGTGCTCCTCTTCGAGAAGGCCTCCACCCGCACCAGGGTGTCCTTCGAGGTCGGCATTGCCCGTCTCGGCGCGCATCCGGTGGTGCTCGGCGTGGAGGGCTCGCAGATCGCCCGGGGCGAACCACTCAAGGATACCGCACGGATCCTGGCCGGGTACTGCGATGCCATCGTCATGAGGACCTTCGGCCATGAGCGAGTCGAGGAGATGGCGGCATGGTCCGATGTACCCGTGGTCAATGCGCTCACCGACCTGCTCCACCCCTGCCAGGTCCTGGCGGACTGCTTCACCCTCCAGCAGAGGTTCGGGGAGCTTTCCGGAAGGAAGGTGGCCTGGATCGGCGACGGCAACAACATGGCCAACTCCTGGATCAATGCGGCGGCCATGCTGGGATTCGATCTCACCCTGGCCTGCCCGGAGAGCTTCGAGCCGGATTGCGACATCCTGGACGCCGCCCGGAAGGAAGGCGCGGTTGTCCTGGTCGTGCACGATCCGTACGAAGCGGCCAGGGGGTCCATCGCGGTGAACACGGATGTCTGGGCCAGCATGGGGCAGGAGGCCGAGGCCGAGAAGCGGAAACGCGCCTTTGCCGCGTACATGGTGGATGATGCCCTGATGGCCGCTGCGGATCCCTCTGCGGTGTTCATGCACTGCCTGCCTGCCCACCGGGGCGAGGAGGTCACCGAAGAGGTCCTGGAGGGGAAACGGTCCATCGTGTGGGAGCAGGCACTCAACAGACTCTATATCCAGGAAGCTATACTGGATTTCTTACTCCAGCAGGGAAAGGAGACATCATGAAGAACAAGAAGGTGGTACTGGCATATTCAGGCGGACTCGATACGTCGGTCATCCTCAAGTGGCTCATCGACGAGTTCGGCTACGAGGTGATCTGCTTTGCAGCCGATGTGGGCCAGGCGGAAGAACTGGACGGCCTTGAAGAGAAGGCCAGGAAGACCGGGGCGAGGAAGATCTATATCGAAGACCTGAGAGAGGAGTTCGTGCACGACTATGTTTTCCCGGCCTACCGTGCCGACGTGGCCTACGAGGGCCTCTACCTCCTGGGGACATCCCTGGCACGGCCGCTCATCGCCAAGCGCATGGTGGAGATCGCCCGCAAGGAGAAGGCCTTTGCCGTGGCCCATGGCGCCACGGGCAAGGGCAACGACCAGGTCCGCTTCGAACTCGGGGCCTGGGCCCTGTACCCGGAGATCAAGGTCATCGCACCCTGGAAGATGGACGAGTGGAAGCTCAGGTCCCGCGACAAGATGATCGACTATGCGAAGAAGCACGGCATTGCGGTGCCTGTGACCAAGAAAAAGCCCTACAGCATGGACCGAAACCTTCTCCATATCAGCTTTGAGGGCGGCATCCTCGAGGACCTCTGGAACGAGCCCGCCGAGGACATGTTCGTGCTGTCCTGCTCTCCTGAGCAGGCCCCTGACAGGCCGACTTCCGTCGTTATCTCGTTCGTCGACGGTGACCCCGTGGCCATCGACGGGAAGAGGCTGAGTCCGGCGAAGCTTCTGGCAAGGCTGAACGATCTGGGGGGAAAGAACGGCATCGGGCGCGTCGACATTGTGGAAAACCGCTATGTGGGCATGAAGTCACGGGGGGTCTATGAGACGCCGGGCGGCACCATCCTGAAGGCGGCGCACCGGGGCATGGAGCAGATCACCATGGACCGGGAGGTCATGCACCTGCGGGACGAGCTCATGCCGCGCTATGCCGCCCTGGTGTACAACGGGTACTGGTTCTCCCCGGAACGCGAGGTGCTCCAGGTGCTCATCGACGAATCACAGAAGGGCGTGACCGGGGACGTGAGGGTCAAGCTCTACAAGGGGAACTGCTTCGTGACGGGAAGGAGGGCGAAGAAGTCGCTCTACAATCCCGAGATAGCGACCTTCGAGGAGGACGTGGTATATGACCAGAAGGATGCCGGGGGCTTCATCAAGCTCA
>JAGOOG010000029.1:5774-20330 GCA_017992605.1 Deltaproteobacteria bacterium | reverse complement strand
AGGGGGATGCTCCTGTACTTGAGGATCTGGGAGAAGGTGATGATCTTGGCCCCCGGTCCCTCGCCGGTGTCCCTGATCCGGTGCTCTGCGGGGTCGTAGGTGCTCGCGCAGGCTATGACGGGAAATTCGTTGCGCGCGTCGTAGATGTCCCGCCTCTCCAGGTGGAAATGGGCATCGAGCCTCGAGATTTCATCGTGGTCCCTCATTCGCAGAGAGTAGAAGAACCGCTGGGAATTGGCGATCATGTCGTCCACGGTGGAAAACTGTGGGAGGATCTCGGGATATCGAGGAGAGAAACGGAGAGACGTGCCTCCCTCCACGACGGTCTTGCCGAACCCGATGGCCATCTGCACGATGCCTTCCTCGGGCCTCATGTGGGAGACCGGGTAATAGTTGTGTGACTGCGCCACGCCCGAGATGGCGGGATAGTAATGGTCACCGTGCATGCCCCCCACGAGCTGCTGGATGACCACGGCCATGGACTCGTCCTTGGCCTGGCTTGCGGCGCTCTTTGCAAATGCCTTGGGGCTTTCGTAGTAGGTTGATGCATAGACGAGCTTGATCGCATTGACGAGGGACTCGAGACGACGCGAGAAATCAGGGTGGTTGTTGGGGATCATGTAGGTCTCGTACAGGCCTGCGTAGGGCTGGAACTGGGCATCCTCCAGCAGGCTCGACGAGCGGACGGACAGGGGGTAGGCCACCTGTTCGAGGTAAGCCTGCAGGTCGCTGACCACCTCACCGGGCATCTTGGCCTTCAGGAAGGCCCGGGCGACCTCTTCATCGGCGTACCCGTCCGCGGCGAAGCGCTTGAGGTCCTTGGTCTCCACGAATTCCTCGAACACGTCGGTGGCCAGGACGATGGTCTGGGGAATCCGTATGGTGGATTCCTGATATGTCTGGAAAAGTCTGATATCCTCCTGCAGCATGGAAGACATGAATGCGAGGCCCCTGGCCTTTCCCCCCAGGGATCCCTGACCGATCTTGGCGAAATCAAGGAGGTCTATGTTGAACTCCTTCCTGTTGAATCTCGCCACCACGCCCTTCTGCCTCCACTTGCGCACCAGGTGGATGAGCGAGATGATGTATTCCCGCATGTCGCCGGTGGAGGAGAAGGTGCTGCATGACAGGTCCCTGATGGTTGATGCCAGGGGGATCTCTGAGCGCATCATGACCCAGTTGGCCATGTCCTTCTTTTCTATGTGGTGGCACAGGGACTCGTCGGGAATGACGGCGAGCTGTTCCTCGAGCGTGCGCAGCTTGCTGGCCCTGCCGACTTCCGATCCGTCAGGTGTGCGGAACACGAACTCACCGAAGCCCAGGTGGGCGAGAAAGAAGTCATGTATCTCCTCAAGGAGCTTGGGGGAGTTCTTGTCCAGGAACTCCGCGGGGATCTGGCGGGCCCGTGCCCTGTTCTCGGGTTCAGAACTGAACAGGAGCAGGGGCAAATGGGGAATCTCCTGTCTGGCCCGGGACAGCAGGTCTATGCCGGCATTCCCGTAGAGCGTGCCCTGTTTGGGGAAGCGCGTGTCAGAGATGATCCCCATCAGGTAGGGTTTGTATTTCTCATAGAGCGCCGTGGCCTCCTCGAAGGTCTGCGCCGAGAGAATCTTGGGCCGTGTCCGCATGATGAGCAGGCGTTCCTCCTCGTTCACGCCGAGTTCGAGCACCGCCTGGATCTGCCGTACCACCTCCTTGTAGAAAATGGGAAGCAGCGACGAGTAGTACAGAGGTGAATCCTCGACGAAAATGAGCACGCACACCCGGGCATGGGTGGTGTCGAAGTCGACGTTCAGGGCATCCTCGGTACTCTTTATGATCGCGAGCAGGAGATCCGCGTTGCCAGACCAGATGAAGACCTTGTCTATCCCCTCGTGGTGCATCGCCTCCGTTGAGGTCTGGATGCCTCTCATGCTGTGTGCCAGGAGATATACGGGCAGGGCAGGATTCTTCTCCTTGATCTTCTTTCCCAGCGTGAAGGCATCCATATCTTCGAGATTGGGCATGGTGAAGATCAGGTCGAAACGCTTTTCGTCAAGGAGCTTCAGCGCATGCAGGGCCGATGACGTCCGGGTCACCCGGGGTGGCTGAGACAAATTCAGGCCGCTGTACTCGTGGATGATCCGTGAGGCAAGGGTGACGTCCTCTTCGATGATGAAGGCGTCGTAGCGGCTCGAAACGAGAAGGATCTCTTTTACCTTGCTGGACATGAGCTCCAGGAAGACCTTGAAGTTGAGATGGTACTTGCTGGACAACTCGCGGTCTTTCAAAGTCATGGGGACTTGAGCCTCCTTATGATACCAATAATACACACGAACAGCCTCCACGCAAGGAGAGTACGTCTGCCCAATGATATGGAGAGGGTATTCTCCCTGACCTGCCCGAAATGATCAACTCCGATCCAACGGCTTTCCCGGTGGATCGGAGTTGATCATTTCGGGCAGGCCAAGTTACTTCTTTTCATAAACCTTGCCGTAGACATGAGAAATCCCGGCGGTTCCCGTATCCGGGAACCGCCACCCCATGCGAAACATTTCCCTGAAAGCCTGTTACACGATACCCTGGGCCATCATGGCATCGGCGACCTTGACGAATCCTGCAATGTTGGCACCGTTGACGTAGTTGCCCGGGGTGCCGTAGGTCTCGGCTGCGTTCACGCACGCGCTGTGGATAGCCTTCATGATCATGCGGAGCCTGCCGTCAACCTCCTCCCTGGTCCAGCTGAGCCTCATGCTGTTCTGGGTCATCTCGAGGCCGGAGGTGGAGACGCCGCCCGCATTTGCCGCCTTGCCGGGGCCGTAGAGGATCTTCTTGTCTACGAAGAGATCGACGCCGGAAGGCACTGTGGGCATGTTGGCACCCTCACTCACGAGGTACACCCCGTTCTTGAGCAGGTTCTGCGCATCCTTCTCGTTGATCTCGTTCTGGGTCGCGGACGGGAATGCGCAACTTGCCTTGTGGTCCCACAGGGGGTTGTTGTCCTTTACCGGGTCCACCGGAACATAGAGGACGCCCTTGTACTTGTCCGCGTACTCGCTCATGCGGCCCCTACGGACATTCTTGAGCTCCTTGACATAGGCAAGCTTCTCGCGGTCGATACCCTTCTCGTCATAGATATAGCCGTTGGAGTCGGACAGGGTGACGACCTTGCCGCCGAGGTCGATGAGCTTTTCCGTGGTGAACTGGGCCACGTTGCCCGAGCCCGATACCACGCAGACCTTCCCCTCGAGGGTTTCGCCCCTGGTGGCGAGCATCTCGGCTGCAAAGTAGACCGACCCGTATCCGGTGGCCTCAGGCCTTATGAGGCTGCCGCCGTAGCTCAGGCCCTTGCCGGTGAGCACTCCCACGAACTCGTTCTTGAGTCTCTTGTACTGGCCGAACAGGTAGCCGATCTCCCGGGCTCCCACCCCGATGTCGCCGGCCGGGACGTCGAGGAACTGTCCCACGTGCCTGAAGATCTCGCTCATGAAACTCTGGCAGAACCTCATGACCTCGCGGTCTGACTTGCCCTTGGGGTCGAAGTTCGATCCGCCCTTGCCGCCGCCCATGGGCAGGGTCGTCAGCGAGTTCTTGAACACCTGCTCGAAGGCCAGGAACTTCAGGATGGAAAGGTTCACCGACGGGTGGAACCTGAAGCCGCCCTTGTACGGCCCTATGGCGCTGTTCATCTGGATCCGGTACCCCCTGTTGACCTGTACCTCGCCCCTGTCGTCAACCCACGGGATCCGGAACAAGACCACCCGCTCGGGCTCAATCATCCGGTCCAGGATCTTCTCCTTGCGATATTCCGGATGCCTGTCAAGGACCGGCTTCACCGACTTGACCACCTCGGATACCGCCTGGAGAAATTCTTTTTCCCCAGGGTTGCACTCTTCACACTTTTTCAAGAAGTCTTCCATCGTCCCAGATCCTCCTTTTCTTTTTGGTTCATCCTGTCTCTTTGCATCCGGGGTAGGCTCTCGTGAAAACTGCTGATAGCCTGCATCTATCCGGCATGTCCGTTTCTCCCGGGCAGCGGGCGTGATACGCCCGCACCCGTACTGCTCGTCCCTGTCATTGCTTGTGAAACCCTGCTGCAAGGGGTTGTCCGATCCATCCACCCCATGCGAATGGATGGATCGAACAGGTTGAAAAGGGGCTATGAGTATCTGTCGTGTGCCATGGGTGTCCCGTACCTAGATCCCCAGGTAGGCCTCCCTGATATTCGGGTTTTCCAGCAGTTCCTTGCCTTTCCCTTCCATGACGATGCGACCGTGCTCCAGCACGTACCCCCTGTCCGAGAGGCTCAGCGAGTGCTGGACGTCCTGCTCCACCAGGAGCACCGTGGTCCCCTGGTCGGCAATCTTGCGGATAGTGGTGAAGATCTCCTTGATCAGCACCGGCGCGAGACCCAGTGACGGTTCGTCCATCATGAGGATCTTGGGCTTGGCCATCATTGCCCTGCCGATGGCCACCATCTGCTGCTCGCCGCCGGACAGGGTGATGGCCTGCTGCTTTTCCCGCTCTTCGAGACGCGGAAGAAGCTTGTAGACGTCCTTGATGGTGTCGGTCAGGTGGGGATAGGCCCGTGAGTTGTGGGCGCCCACATCGAGGTTCTCCCGGACCGTCATGAGGCTGAAGAGCTTGCGTCCCTCGGGAACCTGGATGATACCCCGTTCCACGATCTTTTCCGGGCGGAGGTTCTGGACGGGCTGGTTCTCGAAGATGACCTCCCCTGACCTGGGTTTCATGAGACCGGAGATGGTCCGCAGCATGGTGGACTTGCCCGCGCCGTTGGCGCCTATGAGGCTGATGACCTCGCCTTCATCGATGTGCATGGACACGTCGTAGATGACCTGTACATCTCCGTAGAAGCAGTTGATATTCTTGATCTCAAGCAGCGCCATAGCTCTCCCCCAGGTATGCTTTGATGACCCGTTCGTCCTTGGCGACCTCATGCGGCGTGCCGTCCATGATCTTTTTGCCGAACTGGATCACCGTGATCCTGTCCGACACGCTCATGATGGCCCGCATGATGTGCTCGATCATGAAGATGGTCACCCCGCTGTCGCGGATCTTCCTGACCTCGTCCAGGGTCTCGTCCACCTCGTTGGGCCGCAGGCCCGCCATGCTCTCGTCCATGAGGAACATCTCGGGCTCGGTGGCCATGGCCCGGGCGATCTCGAGGCGTTTGCGGTCCGCAATGGTCAGGTTGCCGGCAAGGACATTGCACTTGCTGCCGAGGTTGAATCTCTTGAGGACCTCCATGGCCCTGTCCTCGGCCTCGGACGGATTCGCCGTCCTGATGAAGGATCCCACCATGGCGTTGTAGAGCACGGTCTTCTTCTGGAACGGCTTCACGATCTGGAAGGTGCGGGCGATCCTCTTTTTGCAGACGTTCCACGGCTTCAATACGGTGATATCTTCACCGTCGTATACGATGGTTCCCGATGTGGGGGGATATGTGCCGGCCACGCAGTTGAACAGGGTCGTCTTGCCGGCGCCGTTGGGTCCGATGAGACCGTAGATCTGTCCCTTCTCGATGGATATGCTCACCTGGTCCACGGCCTTGAGCCCGCCGAAGTGCTTGGATACGTTGTTGATCTCGAGGAGTGCCATTATGCCCTCACCTCCTTTTTCTCGCCGCTCAGAGAGTCGAGTATCCAGTCGTAGAATCTCGTCAGGGGCTCCACCAAGCCCCTGGGCTGGAAGAGCATGACCAGGATCAGGATGGCCCCGAAAATGACCAGGTGCAGCCCCGGCAGCACCGAGCTCAGGTAGATGCGGGTGAACTCGCTCACGGGGCGCAGCAGCAGTGCGCCGATGACCGGCCCCGCGATGGTCCCCCGGCCGCCGATGAGCGCGATGAAGGCGAGCTCGAAGGAGAAGTCCAGCCCGAGGATCTGCTTGGGATAGAAGTACAGAGTGAGCTGGGCCAGGAAGGTCCCGCCCAGGGCTGTCATGAAGCAGCTCAATGCCATGGCCCACACCTTGTACTTCGCCACGTTCACGCCGAGGGCCTGGGCAGCCTCGGGTTCCTCGCCGCCAGCCGCAAGGTAGTAACCCGGCCTGATCCTGCTGATGTACCACGTGATGAAGACCGCTATGCACAGCATGACCAGGATGATGTAGTAGTAGGGAACCTTGCTCACGAACTGGAACAGGGCGAAGTTGTTGCCCGGTACCAGCGGCAGGCAGATGCCCTGCGGGCCGCCGATGACGCAGGATCCGACTTGTACGACATTCTCGGTCAGAACTCTCACGCCCTCGCCGAAGGCCATGGTGGACAGCGCGAAGTAGGCCCCCCGGAGCTTGAGCGTCGGGATGCCGATGATGGTGCCCACGATGGCCGCGAAGATGCCGCCGACCCACATGCCCAGCCATGGGCTGATGCCCCAGGTGATCCAGAGGACCGTAGAGGTGTAGGCGCCGATGCCGACATAGGCCGAGTGGCCCAGAGGGAGCACACCGGCGAACCCGCCCACCAGGTTCCAGGACGTGGTGAGGTACGCGAACAGGAGCAGGAAGATGAGGATCTGGAGGTACGTGGGGCTCGTGATCCACAGCGGCAGCGTGAAGACGATCACTGCCAGCGCAATTTTCAGTATCGTGTCGATGGTTTTTCTCTTTGACCCGGAATTCATCTCATGACTCCTTTCTCACCAATCCCGCTTCTCGCCGAAGAGGCCGGCAGGCCTTATGAAAAGCACCGCGAGGAAGACCACATAGACGATGAGCTCGGTCCAGGTGGATGCGATGTACTGGGCGAATATCGACTCGATGAGCCCGACGATCGCCCCGCCGGCCAGGGCCCCGGGGATGCTTCCAAGGCCTCCCAGGACTACGATGATGAAACACTTCACGTCGAAGACCACGCCCACCGTGGGGAACACATAGTAGAAAGGAATCAGGACGCATCCCACGATACCCGCGATGGCGGCTCCGATGCCGAAGGCGATGTTATAGACACGGTACTGGTTGATCCCCATGAGGCTCGCTGCGTCCCGGTCAAGGGAGGCGGCCCTGATGGACTTGCCCATCTTGGTGAACTTCAGGAACCATACGAGCAGGCCCGAGGTGACCACCGTGGTGATGAAGCCGTAGAGCTGGGGCTTGGGAAAGATGTAGTCGCCCAGCATGAAGATCTGGCCCGATATGCTTGTCTGCACCACCCGGTACTCGGCGCCGAAGATCATGAGGGCCAGGTTGTCTAGGATGTACCAGACACCCGTGGTGACGACAATGACCTCGGTGGGTTCCCGGACTTCTCTCTGGGCCTCGAGGACGGGCTTGATCAGGACGCCCTGCAGGGCATACCCGAAGAAGAACAGCATGGGCACGACCACAATGAGTGCCGCATAGGGGTGCCACCCGGTGAGTGTCACGATCCAGTAAGCGGTGAACATGCCCACCATGAGCAACGAGCCGTGGGCGAAGTTGATGACCTTGATGACGCCGAAGATGAGCGTCAGGCCCAGTGCCGCCAGACCGTAATAGGAGCCGGTCAGGAGCCCGTTGATGATTGCTTGTATGATAACGTCCATGATGACCTCGAATCTCGTCGGTTGGGGGGTGCCTGGTCCCGTGCCTGGAAACCCGGCACCCCCTCATGGATTGCTTGAACGCGTCGAAGCGTTTGTCCCCTTGCCTCACGCCCTTACGGCATCGGGAACACGGCTTTGAATCCCTTGCGGGCGACCTTTGCCGGGTAAACCGTCACGCGCTCAATGGTGCCCTTGATGTCGCGGAACTGGACCATGACAATGCCGGCATTCTTGTTCTGCCCTGTCTCGTCGAACTGGACGCAGTCATAGGACAGGATGTCGATGCCGAGCATGCCCTTGCCCACGCAGAGGTTGGTGGCTGCAAGGGCGTCCCTGATCTTCTTGGGGTCGGCCGACTTGGCGCGTTCGATGGCGTCCGCGATGACGTAGACCGATGCGAAAGCGTCGACCGACTCGCCGGCGAGGTCATAGCCGTAGCGCTTCTTGAACTCGGCGTTGAGCGTCGGGATCTGCGGCCTGCCGAGATCGGTCTCCCACTCCACCACGTCGAACATGTACTCGCAGTTCTTGCCCGTGTTCTTCCGGAAGGACGGGTCCGCATGGCCTCCTCCGGTGCCGATGACGGCCTTGGCCTTGACCTTCATGGTGGCCATGGTGTTGGTGAGCAGGATGGCGTCAGCCGCGTTGGAGGTGAGCAGGATGACGTCGGGCTTCTTTGTCTTGACCTTCATGGCCACCGGGGTCAGGTCGGAGGCCGTGCTCGGATATGCCTCGTTCAGAACAACTTGATAGCCGTACTTCTTGGCAAGGATGTCCCACTGCTTGGCCATCCCCGTACCCCAGTCGCCGTTCTCGTATACGAAGGCCATGGTCTTGAGCTCGGTTTTCGTGAGCTTCTTCTGCTCCTCGAGGAACTTGAACTGGTCCTCTGCCCACCAGCTGTCCTTGGCTGCGATGCGGAAGGTATACTTGAACCCGCGCTCCGTGATCTTGTCGGCAACGGATACCGGGACCACGTAGGGAACCTGGTAGCGCTCGGCCACCTGGGTGGACGGGTAGGTTACCGCCGAGTTCCAGGCGCCTGAGATGATGCTGACCTTGTTGGAGTTGATGAGCTGCTCTGCTGCGGTCACGCCGACGTTCGGGTCGCCCTTGCTGTCCGTGAAGGTGTTCACCAGCTTGGCGCCGCCGAGTGCCTTGATGCCGCCTGCCGCGTTGATCTTCTCGGTGGCGAGCTCGATGGCCTGCTTGTTCTGGATGCCCACCGACGCCGACGGGCCGGACAGCGGCAGGATGTTACCGATCTTGACCTCTTTCGGGCCCGCGGCCTGCGACGGTGCGGTCGTTGCGAACACCAGCGCGGCTGCGAGCGCGAATACCGTGATACCCATGATGGTACGCCAGAAAGTACTCGTCTTCATAAATCTCCCCCTTGATTAGAATTCTTTACCCCTCTTCGGGATCCTTCTTCTGATCCGTTTGCGATAATTGAGGGGAACGGTCTTCGGCCGCTCCCCCGTGCGGTTACTTTTTCTTCTTCAGCGACGCAAAGGCCTCGTCGAGGATGGTCACGCCCTTGGCGAGCTGTGCGTCCGTAATGACGAGCGGCATCATGGTGCGGATGACGTTGCTGTACTGGCCGCAGGACAGGATGTTCAGACCCTTCTCGAAGGCGTACTTCACGACGGCAGCGGTTTCTTCCGGGGCCGGTTCCTTGGTCTTGCGGTCCTTGACCAGCTCGAGGGCGAGCATGGGGCCGAGACCCCGCACGTCGCCGATGACCTCGTGCTTGGCCTTGAGCTCGTTGAAGTACTTCCTGACCTTCTTGCCGAGCTTCTCGCTCTTGTCGAGCATCTTCTCTTCCTCGTACACGTCCAGGACCGCCAGGGCCGCTGCGCAGCAGACGGGGTTGCCGCCGTAGGTGCCGCCGATGCCTCCGGGGTGAACGCTGTCCATAATCTCCTGCCTGCCGACCACCGCGGAAAGCGGCATGCCAGCCGCCAGGCTCTTGGCAACGGTCATGAGGTCGGGTTCCACGCCCCAGTGTTCGATGGCGAACATCTGTTTGCCGGTCCTGGCCATGCCGGACTGGATCTCGTCGGCGATGAAGAGGATGCCGTTATCCTTGCATATCTTCGCCAGCTTTGGGAAGTACTCCTTGGGCGGCGTGATGAATCCGCCCTCGCCCTGCACCGGCTCAACCACGACAGCTGCCAGCATGTCGGGTGCGATCTTGCCGAAGAAGTCCTTCATGTAGTCCGCGCAGGCGCAGTCACACTTGGGGTAGGTGAGCCCGAAGGGGCAGCGGTAGCAGTAGGCGTTCGGGATGCGGTAGACCTCGGGAGCGAAGGGACCGAACCCCCACTTGTAGGGCTTCACCTTGCTCGTCATGGTCATGCAGAGCAGCGTCCTTCCGTGGAAGGCGTGGTCCTGGACCACGATGCCCTGCCTCTTGGTGTAGTAGCGGGCGATCTTCACCGTGTTCTCCACCGCCTCGGCGCCGCTGTTGATGAGGATGGCGCGCTTTGGGGTCTTGCCCGGGGCGATCTTGCAGAGCTTCGCCCCCAGCTTCACGGCCGACTCGTACGGTGTGACCATGAAGCAGGTGTGGGTGAACTTCTCTGCCTGGTCCTGGATGGCCTTGACGACCTTGGGGTTGGAGTGCCCGATGTTCATTACGGCGATGCCGCCGCCGAAGTCGATGTACTCGTTGCCCTCCACGTCGTAGAGCATTGCCCCCTTGGCGGATGCGATATAGATGGGCTTGCCGCTGGCAAAGCCTTTGGCCATGACCGTGCTTCTCAAATCACCGATAGATTTATTTGTTGCCTTCATCTGGTCTTTCCCTCCTCAGGTTCTGTTTTCGCTTGCCAGGTTCCCTCACAGCGCAGCCTTGTAGATCCGTTTCGCGTCGTCAAGTGTCAGCGTGCGCGGGTTGTTGGCCAGCAGTCTGGTCACCTTCATGACGCCTTCCGCCAGCATGGGTATGTCCTTCTCCTTGACGCCGAAATCCGCAAGGTGGCGGGGAACCCTGATGTCGTCGGCGAGGCGGTCGATGGTGGCGATCACCCTGTCGACGATGGCCAGGTTATCGAGACCTTCGACGGGCAGGCCGAAGGGTTTCGCGAGCTGGGCGAACTTTTCCAGGTTCCCGAGCACATTGAAGCGGATCACGTGCGGGAGCATGAGCGTGTTCGCGACACCGTGGGGGATATGGAATTCCGCCCCGATGGGGTAGGCAAACGCATGCACCGCGGTGACCCCCGCATTGGCGAATCCGATCCCCGCAAGCAGGGCCGCTTCCATCATGGCGGTCCGTGCCTCGATGTTGTCGCCCTTGGCGAAGGCGGTCCTCAGGTTCTTCGAGATGAGTTCTATGGCCTTGATGCAGTACATGTCCGTGATGGTGGAGGCATTGATGGACGTGTATGCCTCGATGGCATGGATGAGGGCATCCATGCCGGTGGCCGCCGTGACATGAGGCGGCAGGCCTGTGGTGAGCTCCGGGTCGAGGACGCCCATGGCCGGATAGAGATAGGGGCTGACGATGCCCTTCTTGAGCTTCTCACCTTCGTCGGACAGGATGGCGATGGGTGTCACCTCGCTTCCGGTCCCTGCGGTGGTGGGGATCAGGATGGTGGGCAGGCCCGGCTTGGGGATGAGGCCGATGCCGAAATAGGACCCGATGGGGCCCTTGTTCGTGAGCATGACTGCGGAGACCTTGGTGATGTCCATGGGGCTCCCGCCGCCCAGGCCGACGAGCATCTGAGCCTTTGACTGTCTGGCCGTCTCCACACAGTCGGCCACGATCTCGTAGCGGGGGTCGGGCTCCACCTTGTCGAATACGGCATACTTCACCTTGGAGGCCTTCAGCGATTCCTCGATGGGCTTCATGAGCCCCGCGGCGATGACCCCTTTGTCCGTCACGATGAGCACCCTGCTGATTCCCAGGGTTTTGACCTCGGCGCCGATAGTCTTTACTGACCCGGGACCCATGATGATCCGCGGGGTAGTGCTGAACACTCTCACCATATCCATGTCCTCCTTCGTTTCTCTTCTTCCCTTACCTTAGCAGACAGGTTCATGCCTTCCTGTTGTATATTCTCTGGAATTCTTTCTTGAGGTCGGTCCTGAAGTCCGGGTGGGCGATGTTGATGAGCGCCTTGGCACGCTCCGGAACGGACTTGCCCCTGAGATCGGCGATGCCGTACTCGGTGACCGCGTAGTGGATGTCAGTGCGGGTTGTGGTGACCACGGCGCCTACGTCGACGTGGGGTACGATGCGGGAGATCTTGCCCCCGGAAGCGGTGGCGTGGAAGGCGAGAATGGAGCGTCCGCCCTTGGACCACGCGGCGCCGCGCACGAAATCCGCCTGGCCTCCCGTTGCGCTGAACTGCTTGTACCCGATGGTCTCGGAGACCGCCTGCCCGGTGAGGTCCACCTGGAGGGTGGAATTGATGGAGACCATGTTGTCGTTCTGGGCGATTATGGCGGGGTTGTTCGTGATGTTGACGGGGAACATCTGGACCATGGGATTGTTGTGCACGAACTTGTAGAGCTTCTCAGTGCCCATGAAGAAGGTGGCCACCATCTTGCCCGGGTGGAAGTTCTTCCTGGCGCAGGTCACGACGCCCGCCTCCACGAGATCCACGACCCCGTCTGAGAACATCTCGGTGTGGATGCCCAGGTCCTTCTTGTGCGTGAGGAAGCCCAGGATGGCGTCGGGCATGGCGCCGATACCGAGCTGGAGGCAGTCGCCGTCGCGGATGAGCTCGGCGCAGGAGCTGCCGATCTTCTCGTCGATGTCCGTGATCTTGGGTGGGTTCATGACGAGCGGCTTTGAATCGCACTCCACGATATAGTCGATGTCCGAGACGTGGATGAAGGCATCGCCCAGGGTCCTGGGCATGTGGGGAGTCACCTCGGCGATGACGAGCTTCGAGCTCTCTGCAGCGGGCTTGGTGTAGTCCACCGAGATGCCGAAGGAGCAGAACCCGTGCTCGTCCGGGGTGGAGACCATGCACAGGGTCACGTCCACGGGAAGGATTTTCTCGGTGAAGAGCCTGGGTATCTGACTGAAGTGTGAAGCCGTGAAAAGGGCCCTGCCGTCATGGATGGCCTTGCGGGTGGTGGCGCCGGCAAAGAGGGAGTTGTGCACGAAGTGCTTCTCCATACCGGGCAGGCAGTACTCGGAGGCGCCCATGGAAACCATGTGGACAAGCTCGACGTTCTTGTAGGCCTCCCTGTTCTCCACCATGGCCTTCAGGAGCACCTCGGGGGACCCGGTCGCATGACCCACCACGACCCGGTTGCCGCTCCTGATGTGGCTCACCGCTTCAGCTGCGCTCACTGCCTTGCCCTTGTACACGTCTCGCCAGTTCTTCACCGCCCGCTCCTCCCTCTCATATCCGCACGTAGTTCATCCACCCATCGCTGGGCGTCCTCCGGGCTCGTAACATACCGCGTCGGGCGGTCATGGGCGGCATCCAGCCTGGTGCAGGCGCTTGAGCATCCGCTCACGATCAGGATCATTTCCGCATCCTCGCTGTCCGCCGCTACAAACTCCACGTCGTCCGCCAGTCGCTCCCGCAGGGTAGTGACCAGCCCGACACGGTCGTACTGGGCCCGGCATCCACCGCAGTACTTCAGGCCCACCTTTATCTTTCCTTGTCGATCCCGCACAGGTACTTGGCCACCTTCTGCTTCTGCTTCAGGTTGACGAGCCTGGTGATCATGATCCTCTGGGCCTGGGGTGAACCGGCCCCGTGCATGGACTCGGTGAGGTATCCCACTGCCGCGGTGCCCAGGGTGATGTTCTCGATGAGCCGCAGAATCCTGATCCTGTGCTCCGTGGGGACGTCGGTCTTTGTCTTGAGGTACTTGTCGACCCACTTGCCCACGACAGGGGACGCAAAATCGGCCGCTGAGGGACAGGTCACCATGAGCCCGCCCGCAATGTCCTGGGCGAGCCGTGCGATCTCGTAGGGAAAGCGCGTGACGTTCTGCTTGTGCACGTTGGCCAGAAGCACGTCCACGAGGTAGGTGCCGCTCGGCTCCTTGTGTCCCTCCGCCGCACAGGCGATGCAGCCGCAGAACAGGGTCTCGTTGAGGTGGTTCATCTCGACGATCTTGTCCTTCACGTGGGAGGCCTTCTCCGCACCGTTGTACTCGGCAACGGTCTGGGCGGCACCGATGAGCACGTCGCCCACGCCCACCTTGCACGCATAGCTCTGGCGGTGGTAGGCGGCGAAGTTCTCCACGAGCTGGGTGGAGAACTCGTACTCCTTGTACATGAACACCCGCTCCCAGGGGACGAAGACCTTGTCGAACACCACCAGGGCCTCGTGACCGCCGTAGTGCATGTTGCCGCGATCAAAGGTCATGCCCTCGAGCTTGCGGGTGTCGCAGGACTGCCGGCCCATGATGTAGGTGATGCCCTGCGCGTCGCTGGGCAGGGCGAAGGATATGGCATAATCCTTGTCGTCTTCCCGCATGGTGATGGTGGGCATCACGATGATCTCGTGGGAATTCACCGCACCGGTCTGGTGGGCCTTGGCGCCGGACACCACGATCCCGTCCTTGCGTTCCTCGACCACGTGCATGAAGAAGTCCGGGTCGAACTGCTTGGCCGGGGACGCCGAACGGTCGCCCTTGGGGTCGGTCATGGCCCCGTCGCAGGTCAGGTCGTTCTCCTGGACGTACTCCAGGTACTTGAGGAAGCGCTTGTTGTACTCGGTCCCGCACTTGGCGTCGATGGCATGGGTGGTGATGGACAGGGCGTTCAGGGCGTCCATACCAACGCAGCGCTGGAAGCAGCAGGCCGTGAGCGAACCCAGCAGGCGGCCCATCTTGCTCTTTTTCACCAGGTCGTCGACGCTCTGGTGGATGTGGGTGAAGCGGTTGATCTTCTTGCCCGTGATGTGGGACTTCACGGTCATGATGTCTTCGTACTCCGGCTTGTGCGCGAATTCGTAGGTGGCGGCCACGGCGTTCATGGACGGCCTGATGATGGGATCGTCCACCGGGCTCTCGACCTTCTTGCCGAACATGTACACGTTCAGCTTCAGCTTCC
>JAGOOG010000029.1:0-5674 GCA_017992605.1 Deltaproteobacteria bacterium | reverse complement strand
CCTGGAGTGTCTGTCGTCATCCCTTGAGGATCTTCTTTGCCTTGTCGTCGAGCACGTCGGTAATGAACGGGATGCCCGTCACCTCGACGGTTTCTTTGTTGGCCGAGAAGAGCTCGTTCCGTGAGATCTCCTTCAGGGTGAACTTGCGGGCACCCGCCATGAGCTGCTGGAGGCCTGCAGCGAGCTTGTCGCAGAGCGTCCACATGGCAATGGCGCCGTAGGGGATCTTCTTCATCTCCTTTACCCCGACCTTTTTCTGGATGTCGTAGTAGCCGGCAAAGATCTCGTCCGCCTCCCGCCCGATCTCGGATACCGTCTTGGGAAGGGTTTCCCAGTGCCCCTGGACTTTCTCCCTGCGCCCGGGATGGAGCGCCCCTTCGATGTTGGAGCCAAGGAAGCCCGGGATCATCGCCGCCCTGCCCATGCACACGATCCGGGTGAACGGTGCTCCCAGGGCGAGCGCCTTGAAGATATGGTCCTCGCGGGCAAGGCCCCCGGCCAGTGCGATGTCGACCACCTTCTTCCTGGCCTTTGCCAGAATGGAGCAGTACTCGTGGGTCTTGGAGTGCAGGTAGATGGATGGGACGCCCCAGGATTCCATCATGTTCCACGGGCTCATGCCCGTGCCGCCGCCCGAGCCGTCCACGGTGAGCAGGTCGAGGTTGGCATCCGAGGCGAATCGGATGGCCATGGCGAGGGCCTCCATGCCGTAGGACCCGGTCTTGAGAGAGATGCGCTTGTAGCCGAGCTTTCGCAGGTACTCGACCTCTTTCATGAAGTCCCTCTGGACATCGGCCGGAGCATCGAGGTTGGTGTATCCGAGTCTGCTGTGTCGGGCAAAGGAGCGGATCGCATGGTGCTTGAAAGCCTCCTGGACTTCGGGAAGGGTGGGGTCCGGATCCACGATGTAGCCCCGCTGCTTGAGGAAGGCGGCATAATCGAGCGAGGTGACCTGGATCTCTCCGCCGATATCCTTGGCTCCCTGGCCCCATTTGAGCTCGATGATGACCTTGTCGCCGTACTTGTCGATGACGTATTCGGCCACGCCGTTCCTCGTGTCCTCGACGTTCATCTGAACGATGATGGCGCCGTAGGTGTCGTGATAGCGCAGGAAGGTATCGATCCTGCGGTCGAGTTCGGGGGCCTTCTTGATCCTGCCCTTGGCGATGACCGCATCCTGGTCGATGCCCACCACGTTCTCGCCCACCACAATGGGGATGCCCACGAGGGCTGCGCCCACGGCAAAGGACTCCCAGTATTTGGCTGCGACAAACGTGGACCCCAGGGCGCCTGTCATGATGGGGATGCGGCACCTTGTCTTTGCCTTGACACCGAATTCGGTCTCGATGCTGACATTGGGAAAGATGCAGTCATCAGGGGAATGGGAGAGCCCCTTGGGGACGCCGGACGCACCGTAATTGTATCCCTGGATGCGCAGCGAGTTGTAGGATGCGCCGACATGGCAGGTGTTCGAGCTGCCTGCGGTCACGATACCGAAGTCCCTGGGGTAGAGCATCTTCCTGCCCACAAGGCTCGACAGCCAGGTCTCGCACTTGCCGGTGCAGTCCGCCCTGCAGAGGGTGCACAACCCTGACTCCGCGGGATTTCCCCGGTTGACCGTGCCGAGAACGTCATTGGTTTTCTGCCACTGAATCATCAAAGTATCCTCCACCAGTGAGTTGATCTGGCAAATAATTGCCATAGCAAAAATGCTCAGCGGCAAGAACTTGCCATTAAAAAGACTATGACTGTACGTAAAGTAACACTATCAATGGGTATAGTCAATATCATAAAATTGATAATTGCCAATTATAAGAGACCAAAATGGCAATATTGCCAATATAACGAGAAGAGGCACGTTGACAATCACCCTGCTCCTGGGTAATGATCCCCTCATGCAGGAAAAGAGAAAGAAGATCCGGCAGGTGATACTGAGCGTCCTGAGGGAAGCCGGCCGGCCCCTGAGCAGCCTGAAGATCAATGAAGAACTGCTCGAGCGGGGACTGGACATCAGCGAGCGTACGGTGAGGCTCTACCTCCAGGCCATGGAGGAGGAAGGCCTCACCGGAAAATCCAACAGGCGCTGTCACCAGATCACCCCCCTTGGCATACAGGAGACCGAATCCTCACAGACCATCGAGCGGGTAGGCTTCCTTTCGGCCCGAATCGACCAGATGACCTACCAGATGGATTTCGACCTCGCTTCCCGTTCCGGCACGGTGGTGATCAATGTCACGAACACCGAACCACGTCATGTCATGGAAAACATGGGCCTCATGACCAGGGTGTACAGGGACGGCTATGCAATGGGAAATCTCATCACCGTTCTCGGACCAGGGGAGAGGGTCGGCCATGATGCCGTACCCGAAGGCATGGTGGGCATCGGCACGGTGTGCTCGATAACCCTCAATGGAGTGCTCCTCAAGGAAGGCATTCCGACCAATTCACGTTTCGGCGGACTCCTGGAGATCCTGGACCGGAAACCCACCAGGTTCGTGGAGATCATCATGTACGACGGGACCAGCCTGGACCCGCTCGAGGTGTTCATCAGGAGCGGCATGACCGATTACCTCGGTGCGGTGAGGGAAGGCAACGGCCGTATAGGTGCCAGTTTCAGGGAATTCCCCAGTGCGAGCAGGGACATGGTGGTAGACCTCGCCCAGCAGCTCGACAGGATCGGCCTGGGCGGGTTCATGCGCATCGGAAGGCCCGGACAGACGCTGCTCGAGATACCGGTGGGCGAGGGCAGGTTCGGTGCCGTCGTCATCGGCGGCCTCAACCCGGTGGCCATCATGGAGGAGAACGGGGTGAGGGTGCACTCGCGGGCTCTGGCAGGGCTGATCGATTTCAGGCGGCTGTTTCACTACAGTGAACTGGAGACACGCCTGAGGGGGTATCTCACGTAGTTTCTTCCGGGAGAAGAAAGGGTCGTTCAGGAATACCGCTTGAGCTTGCGGGTCAGCGACGTGGAGTCCATCCCCAGATGGGGTGCGGCCTTTCGCGCGCTGCCGTATTTCTCTATGGCCTTGCGGATGATGGTTATCTCTATCTTGTCCAACTGTTCCTTCAGGGTGAGCCCGTCCTCCAGGAAGTCCCTGGTGCCCTTCTCGAAGATCTCCCGGGGCAGGTTGCTGGGCACGATGTAATCACCGTGGGTGATGACCACGAGACGCTCGACCACGTTGGCCACCTCCCGGACGTTACCGGGCCAGGAATAGGTGAGCAGGTGGTCCATGGCCTCCTTGGAGATCGTTTTTTTCGTGCCGTGCCTCTTGTTGTAACGGTTCAGGAAGAAGTGCACGAGGTAAGGGATGTCGTCCCGGCGCTCGCGGAGAGGCGGGATATAGATGGGGATGACGTTGAGGCGGTAATAGAGGTCTGCCCGGAAGAGCTTCTTCCCGATGAGGTCCTTGAGGTCCTGGTTGGAGGCACAGATGAGCCTGACGTCAACCTTTATGGGCTTGGTTCCCCCCACCCGGGTGATCTCGAAGTTCTGGAGCACGCGCAGCAGCTTCGACTGGAGCACCATGGGCATCGATTCCACTTCGTCGAGGAAGATCGTGCCCCTGTGGGCGACCTCGAAGAGCCCTGACTTCCCCTCTTTGCGGGCCCCGGTGAACGCCCCCCGTTCGTATCCGAAGAGCTCGCTCTCCAGGAGGTTCTCGGGTATGGCACCGCAGTTGATCTTCACGAAGATGCCGTTCTCTGCCCGGTCCGACTTCTCGTGGATTTCTTCGGCAACGCGGTCCTTGCCCACACCGGTCTCTCCATAGATGAGGACCGTCGCACTGGTCGCCCGTACGCGGTCGAGGAGTTCCTGGATGTGGAGCATGGGTTCGGATACCATGATCATGTCGTTGTCGCGCACTGAAGAATGCTGGAGGGACTTCAGGATGTCCCTGTATGCGGTTGACATGCCCTTGGAGTGCTCGAGCTGCTGCTGGAGTTCCACGAGATCGGTCATGTCCCGGACGTTGGTGACGATCATCTTGATCTTTCCACTCTCGTCGAAGATGGGGTTCCCGGTGACCAGGATGTTCTTGCCCGACTTCAGGGTCTGGCGGATGGTCACGGGCCTTCTCTCTTCCCTCACCTTCAGGCTCACGCTCTCATTGAAATAGCCCTCCCTGACGAGTTCCTCCATGTTCCTTCCGACGAGCTCGGATGCCTTCATGCCGGTGATCTTCTCATAAGCCGAATTCACCCTGATGGTGTTCGCCTGGCCGTCCGTGACATAGATGCCGTCGTAGGACGACTCGATGATGGCCTCGATCTCATGGGTGTATTCCTTGAGTTTGAAGACGGAGTTGGCAAGCTCCTCGTAGGCCTCGATATGCTTGAAGACGCTCATTGCCCCGATGATCTCGCCGTCATGCACGATGGGGAGCCGGTGGCTTACCAGGGAGGTGTCCCGGTACGTGGCCGGAACGTTGAGCTGGGGCTCGCCTGTTCTCATGATCTCCTGGTATGCAGTCCAGAGTTCCGGATCGAAATCCTTTATGGATGCAGGTTCTTTCTCGATGTCCTGGTGGACGTCCAGGATTATGCGCGCGAACAGATTGATAAAGGTGGCCTTTCCCTGTCTGTCGGAGGCCACGACCCCGAAGTTCCCCGAGTTGAGGATGTCCTCGAGCAGTTCAGCATGTGCAGGCCCGAAAACGCCCTGTACGTTGACAGAGTCCTTTTTCCGGGGCTGACTTGATGACGGCTCACCTGGGTACTTTTTCATCGTGGTCCCGCTTCTTATGGTAGTTGTCATATCGTATCATGTCAAGAACATGAGAGGTTTCACCTTACCCGAGAGGACGGGGGACCCCCTTGATTGTACCCGCGGACCGGATTGTGCTATGGACTCACCCATGAACGTGGCGATCATCGGTGCGGGCCGAAGGAACAACGGAATCGGCGAGTACGTCGCGAAGTACTTCCATGCCGCCGGTGCAGACGTGCCGGGCGTGCTCGGGACCACTCACCAGAGCGCCTCGGCAGCCGCCGCTCGCCTTAAGGCATACGGCATACAGGCCCGTGCCTTCACCGAATTCCCCGCCATGATCGATGCCTGTCGCCCCGATGCAGTGGTCATATCGTCGCCCACCGCGACGCACAGGCAGTACATAGAGCGCTGTCTCGATGCGGGGGTCCACGTCTTCTGCGACAAGCCGTTCGTACCGCCGGATGACCCCGATGTATCCACATTCATCATGGATGTAACCGCCCGGTCCCGCGCGGCGGGGGTGGTGATCGGCATGAATTCCCAGTGGCCCTTCTGCCTGGGGTCTTACGAGGAGCTCTGCGGGGGGGTCGACAGGGAGCGGATCGAGAGCTTTTCCATGAGGCTCTCACCTGTGGCCCGGGGACGCGAGATGATCCCGGATTCGGTTCCCCACACGCTGAGCCTGCTGCGCTGCACACTCGGTCCCGGCAGGATCGACGGCATTGCCTTCACAGGAGGTGCCGACTCCCTGGGGATTTCCTTTGCCTATCACGGAGAGTGCGCCACCTGTTCGGTACATGTCGATCTCGTGAGGGAGATGACCCAGCCGAGGACGATGGCATTCGGATTCAACGGTTGTATGGCGGGGAGAATCATTGACCTCGAGAGCTATACAATATACTTGACTTGCAAGGGTAAAACCCTAAAAATAACTGATCCTCTCGAGCTGTCCGTGCGCGA
>JAGOOG010000028.1 GCA_017992605.1 Deltaproteobacteria bacterium | reverse complement strand
CTAACGGATCTGCATGGTAGCCAGATGGTAGCCCGAATATTTTAATTTAAAAATAGGGTTATTTTGTTTAGTAATATCAAGTGCCCCCGGCAAGGATCGAACTTGCGACACCAGGATTAGGAATCCTGTGCTCTATCCACTGAGCTACGGGGGCAATGCGGTTTTCTTAACCGCACGGCCTGCGCGAGTCAAGGGGAAAATAGGCAGTATCCATGAGGCTTGAAGGGGTGCTGCGCATTGTTTGACACCTTGTGCCAGGGGCCTGGTTGCGCTATAGCCTTGGGTGCCATGAAACGACCCGAGATTCTTGCTCCTGCAGGGAGCATGGAGACCCTGGAAACCGCCTGCCTCTACGGCGCCGATGCCGTGTACCTGGGGCTTCGCGGCGGGTCGAACCTGAGGGCATTGGCCCGTAACTTCTCTCTTGAAGAACTACCGCATGCAGTGGCCTATGCACATGAGAAAAGGGTGAAGGTCTATCTTACCCTGAACACCTATCCCCATGACGGCCAGTACGTAGTTCTCCCCGACCCGATCCATGCAGCCTGGGATACAGGTATCGATGCCGTCATTGTTTCGGATATCGGGGTCCTGAGCATGGTGAAAAGGCTGGCACCGTCTGTGCCCCTCCACCTGAGCACCCAGGCCAATGCCGTGAGCAGCCATGCAGTCAATGCCTGGGCAGGGCTCGGGGTGAGCAGGGTGATCCTCGCCCGGGAGCTCTCCTGTGGGGAGATCGAGACCATCCGCAGGAACACCCGGTGCGAACTCGAGGTGTTCATCCATGGCAGCGTGTGCATATCGCTCTCGGGCAGGTGTCTCATCAGCGACTATCTGGCTCACCGGGGGGCCAACCAGGGACAGTGCACCCAGCCCTGCCGGTGGGACTATGCGATGGTGGAGCGTACGCGGGCGGGCCAGTACATGCCTGTCGGCGAGGAAGACGGATTCACGTTCCTGTACAACTCCAAGGACCTCTGCCTCCTGCCGGTCTTCGAAAAGGTCATGGCCCTCGGCCTCGACGGGCTCAAGATAGAGGGCAGGAACAAGGCGTCCCTGTACGTGGCCACGGTCGTGGCGGTCTACCGGCAGGCACGGGATGAGTATCTGAAGGAGCCTGAACACTTCCAAGTCAGGCCTGAGTGGATCGACGAGATCGCCAAAGTGAGCAACCGGCAGTACTTTACCGGCTTTTTCACTGGAAAGCCGGGCCATGACGGTATCAACTATGATTTCAAGGGATATGAACAGTCCCACCACCTGGCTGCACGGGTCGTTGAGGTGAAAGACGGGCACGTCACCATGGAGGCGCGCAATCCGCTCATCGAGGGCATGGTGCTCGAGTGGCTGTCATCGACGGGACAGAGGCAGTCCTTTGTGCTCAGGGGGGCTTTCTCGGAGGATGGTGCGCAGACGCACATAAAGCCGAACCAGCTCTTTTCCCTGAAGACGTCCTTTGTGCCAAAGCCGGGCGAGCTCATCCGGAAGCCTTTCAGCGAAGGTGACAGGGTCATGCCGGGGAGAGAGGGATGAAAAGCGATCTCCTCGAAAGCCTGAATCCGGAGCAGGCCCGTGCGGTAAGGCACACCGACGGACCATTGCTCATCTTCGCAGGCGCGGGCTCGGGGAAGACACGGGTCATCGTGCACCGGGTGGCGCACCTCATCTCCCAGGGCGTGGATGCGAACAGGATCCTCTGCCTCACCTTCACGAACAAGGCCGCGGGCGAGATGAAGGAACGGCTCAAGAACCTAATGAAGGCATACGATCTACCGGTATGGGCAGGTACGTTCCACTCGTTCGGTGCCTGGCTGCTCCGGCGCGAGGCACGCCGCATCGGGTACCCGGCGGGTTTTGCCATCTATGACGAGGCTGACCAGCGCTCGCTCATCGGCAGGTGCCTCAAGGAGCTGAACATCGAGCGGGAGCGGGGCAGGGATGGACGTATCGCGTGGCTTATCAACATCAGCAAGGACACGCTGCGGTCCATCGACGAGATACCCTTCGACCTGCACCTAGACCCCGCACCGGTGATAGCACTGTACGAGCAGAAGAAGAGGGCATCCGGTGCCTTCGACTTTGCCGACCTCATCTGCGCGCCTGGGCAGATGCTCGAGTCCATGCCAGACATGAGGGAGGCCTATCATTCACGGTTCACACACATCCTCGTGGATGAGTACCAGGACACCAACATGGCCCAGTACCGTCTCCTCATGCAGCTGGTGGGGCCGTCGAGGAATATCTGCGTGGTGGGTGACGACGACCAGTCCATCTATGGATGGAGGGGGGCTGATGTCGGGAATATCCTGAGGTTCAGGGACGATTTCCCCGAAGCCGAGGTGGTGGTCCTCGAGCAGAACTACCGCTCCACTGAGGATATCCTCAAGGCGGCATCAAGCCTGATCGCCAACAACCGCTACCGAGCTCCCAAGACCTTGAGGTCGGCCTGCGGGCCAGGAAGCGACGTGGCCGTCGTGGAGATGCGTGACGATGGGGAGGAAGCGCGGCAGATCGCCTACAGCGTCTCCCGGCTCATCGAGGCCGAGGTGAGCCCTGCGGAGATCGCGGTGTTCTACCGGGTCAATGCACTTTCCCGGGTGCTGGAAGAGGCCTTCGTGAGGCTCTCCATTCCCTATGCCGTCTACGGTGGCATCCGTTTCTATGAGCGCAGGGAGGTCAAGGATCTGCTCGCATACCTGCGCATCATCGCCAATCCGTCCGATGAAGAGGCCCTGGCGCGGATCATCAACCTGCCTCCCCGCGGCATCGGTGAGAGGAGCCTTGACGCCCTGCATGCCTTTGCACTCAAACAGGGGGTCCCAACCCTTGCAGCACTGGAACAGGCGCTGATGCACAAGGTAGTCAAAGGGGCCGCGGCAAAGGGTTTGGCCTCCTTCCTGACGCTCATGGAGGGTCTCATGAAGACCGCTGGCAGGGCCGACGTATCCGAGGTGCTCTCCGCCCTCGTGGAGAGATCCGGGTACAGGGACTACCTCCTCCAGGACGTCGATGGCGAGGACCGTCTCCTAAACGTGCGAGAGCTCATAGCCAGCGCCGAGGGCATAACCGATCTTCCCGGGTACCTCCAGGAAAAGGCCCTGCTGACAACCATGGACGTGGCCGGCGGAGAGACCGTGAGCGTCATGACGCTGCACATGTCCAAGGGGCTCGAGTTCGACCATGTCTTCATAGCGGGGTGCGAGGAGGGGCTGCTGCCCCACTCCCGCTCCTTCGACGAGGTCATGAACATCGAGGAGGAGCGTCGGCTCATGTACGTGGGCATCACGAGGGCACGCAGGCAGGTGGTCCTTTCCTGGTCGCGGGTGAGAGCCCTCTACGGCAGGGAAACCTACCAGATGCCGTCGGGATTCCTGCGGGAGATCGACGGGACGTAGAACGTTATCCTGGGGACCGCTCCGCGGCCAAAAAAATAGCCAGAAGAAGTTTGGGTTGTTAGGACAAAGCACGAGAGGACTTGTCCCCTCTTCTGGCGTAAAGGAGGTCAGAACAACACTTGTTGTGATTGTCTTAATGACATACCTATCAATAAAAGTAAACCTCAAAAATGCTGATTGTTGTGTGCCGCATTTTCACGTTCAGGACAAGGGCGGCATTGTTCGGAATGCCCAGCTTTTCGAAGATGCGGGCACGATAGGGGCTGACCGTCTGTGATGACCCGGCTCACACCACGGCGTTGCGGAGCCTCATGGCATTGGTGATGACGGACACCGAGCTGAAGCTCATGGCCGCTGCCGCAATCATGGGAGAGAGCACGATCCCGAAGACCGGGAAGAGGATCCCCGCTGCCACCGGCACGCACAGCAGGTTGTAGAAGAAGGCAAAGAAGAGGTTCTGCTTGATGTTGCGCATGGTGGCCTTGCTGAGAAGTCGAGCCCTGGCGATGGCTCGCAGGTCCCCCTTGACCAGTGTCACGTGGGCGCTCGCGATGGCGATCTCGTTCCCTCCTCCCATGGCGATTCCCACGTGGGCCCTGGCCAGTGCAGGGGCATCATTGATGCCGTCACCAGCCATGGCCACAACCCGCCCCTGTTTCTGGAGATCCTCGATAACGGTTGCCTTCTCTGCCGGGAGCACCTGCGCCCTCAGGTCACTGATTCCAAGCCGCTGGGCGATGGCCTCTGCAGCATCCCTGCGATCGCCTGTGAGCATGACCAGGTGGAGGCCCTCGCGGTGGAGCATACGCACTGCCTCGGGAGTAGTGTCCTTGATGGCGTCTGCAACAGCGAGAACGCCTGAAACACGGCCATCCACCGCCAGGTATACCACCGTCGCCCCCTGGCTCGAGAGCCGCTCCGCCCGGGACCTGAGCATGCCCGGCTCGATCTTCAGGTCTGCGAGCAGCCGCTCGTTTCCGATGGCGACCCTGTGGCTTTCCACGATACCGGTGATGCCCTTGCCGGTGTACGAGGCGAATTCACTGTGGGATGGCGGCCTGATTCCCCGGGACAGCGCGGCCCGCACGATGGCGCCCGACAGCGGGTGCTCGCTGCCCTTCTCCAGGCCGGCAGCCAGGACGAGAAGCCTGTGCTCATCGAGATCTTCATTCGTGACAAGGGCAGTCACGGCCGGCTTGCCCTCGGTGAGTGTCCCTGTCTTGTCCACCACCAGGGTATCGATCTTCTCCAGTGACTGGATGGCCTCGGCATCCTTGAAGAGCACACCCATCTGGGCACCCTTGCCCGTGGCCACGAGGATGGACATGGGTGTTGCGAGCCCCAGGGCGCAGGGGCACGCTATGATGAGCACCGAGACGGCTGACACGATGGCATGGGGTAACCTCGGTTCCGGCCCCAGGAGAATCCACAGGACAAAGGCGAGCGCCGAGACCGCCACAACAGCCGGCACGAAGTAGCCGGAGACAACGTCTGCCAGCTGCTGTATGGGGGCCCTGCTCCTGCTGGCCTCGACCGTGATGCGGACGATCTGGGACAGCAACGTTTCACTGCCGACCTTCTCGGCCTCCATAACGAAGGAGCCGGCACCGTTCACCGTTCCCCCCACCACCTTGTCAGCCAGGCCCTTTTCGGTTGGAATGGGTTCACCGGTGATCATGGACTCGTCGATGGAGCTCGATCCTTCCAGGATTACACCGTCGACGGGAACCTTTTCACCCGGTCGGACCCTCAGGCGGTCACCCGGGTGAATCAGGTCAAGGGAAATGTCTTCCTCTCTCCCGTCGTCCCTGATAATGCGGGCGGTCTTCGGTGCGAGCCTGAGCAGGGCCCGGATGGCCTCTCCTGTCCGTGCCCTGGCTTTGAGCTCGAGGACCTGTCCCAGCAGTACCAGGGTCACGATCATGGCGGATGCCTCGAAATAGACGCCAACCACGCCCGCCTTGCCGCGCAGCGCCGCGGGAAAGATGTCCGGCATGAGGGTGGCAATGAGGCTGTAGCTGTAGGAGACCAGTACGCCTGAGCCGATCAGGGTGAACATGTTGAGATTCCTGCTGACGACCGACCGCCACGCCCGGACAAGAAATGGCCAGCCCGCCCACATCACTACCGGGGTGGCCAGCACGAGCTCGATCCATCCGAAGGCAACGTCGCCCACCAGCCCTTCCAGCGGGCGCCCCGGAAGCATGTGCCGCATGGCAATGACCATGAGCGGTATGGAGAGGACAAGGCTCACCATGAAGCGTCTGAGCATGTCCGTGTACTCGGGATCCACCGCTCCCTCCAGGGAAGGGGCCATGGGCTCCAGGGCCATGCCGCACTTGGGGCAGATCCCCGGGCCGTCGGTGATGATCTCCGGGTCCATGGGGCAGGTGTATTTCATCCCCGAGGCACTCTGGGCCGCAACCGGAGGCTCCACAAACAGCCCAGGGTGTTCCAGCTTTGCCAGGTATTTCTCAGGGTCATGCTTGAATTTTTCGAGGCACTTCGGGTTGCAGAAGTAGTATGGTTTTCCCTTGTATTCATAGGGAATGTAGGCGTCCTTGTCGTCGGTGCGCATCATGCACACCGGGTCCACATAGATTTCCTGAACGCTCTGGGGCGAACAGCCCTCACAGGGCTTCATGGAGGAAAGGATCTTGGTGCCCTTGTCCATGATCTGCATGGGTTTTCCGTTCTTCTCGCTCATGGCAAGCCCTCGATTCAGGAATATCCTGCTCTCATGTGCTGATAGTTCAGTAAGGATGGACGTGAGAGATATCAAGGACTCGACGGGAAGACGTATCTTAAGGAAGGTCCTCTCCCTCGAAGCGCATGCCGGTCTTCACGATCTCTTCGAGGCGTATCCCGTCCCGGGAAAAGGACTCCAGCAGGAGCACGGGAGAGATGGTCCGGCCCTGCCTGAAGGCGATGCGGAGCCAACTGGGGCCTGTCTCTTCCAAAAAGTCTGCAACCCGGAGCACCTTTCCCTCTTTGCGGATCACGGCATCGGGTGCGAGCTCGAGGGTGAAGGGGCGCACGGTCGAGTAGGTGGCGTCGGATACCTGCTTCAGGCGGCCTTCGGTGCAGGAGAAGGCCGTTGAACCCCGCGGCAGGCAGGCATTGATCCGGGCAGCTATCTCGTCAGGCTTGAGGGGGTGTTTGAGCTCGATCTGGACATACTCGCACCTGGAGGCTATGCCGTACGAGGTGGGCGGCGAGGTGCTGAGCTTTATCGCGGGGCTGAAGCCCTGGCTGTAGACGGCATCGATCCCTGCGCGACGGACAGCCCTCCTGAGCATCTCCTGGAACTCGCGGGGTGTGAGGAACCGGAGCCCCAGTTCCTTGGTTACGCCGAGAACGTACGCATAGGCCCCATGGGCGGAAGGCTCCGGGAAAAGTGCCTTCGGTTCAAGGCTGGGGCGCAGGGTATTGGCTATACCGGGAGAACACGCACCACACCCCGAACATTCTCCTTGCCTGCAGTCTTCGGTCGGGCTTCCGGCAAGGGCCCTGGTTCGTTCGGCAAGGAGATACCCCTTGTGGATCCCCATGTCGATGAAGTCCCAGGGCAGGGAACACTTGAGTTCCCTGGGTCCAAGGTAGGATGCAGGGTCTACCCCGCAGGTGGCGAATGCCTCATCCCACGCCCTGGCGTTGATGGTGTCCCCCCACCCGTCCAGGTATGCGCCGCGGGAGTGTGCCTCCAGGAGTACGCGGGAGAGCGCGGCGTCTCCCCGGGAAAAGACCCCTTCCAGGAACGACAGCCGCGGGTCGTGCCATTTGAGCGTGATATTCCGGTGCCTGATCCTCGTCTGGAGGGTACGGATCAGGTCGCTGTAGCGGGCCTGCGATGCCTGTGCCTCCCACTGGAAAGGGGTGAAGGCCTTGGGGACGAAGCAGGAGATGCTGATCGTGAGGTTGCCCCGGAACTCCCTGGACAGGACCTTGGACAGTGCGCAGATAGCCTCTATGTCCGCATCCTCCTCGGTCGGCAGCCCCACCATGAAGTAGAGCTTGAGTGACCGCCACCCCAGATCCTTGATGAGGGAGACACTGCGGAACAGGTCCGCCTCGGTGTTCCCCTTGTTGATGACCGAGCGAAGCCGTTCTGTGGCTGCCTCGGGCGCCATGGTGAATCCGGGCTTCCTCACGGACGCGATGAGGTCTGCCACATTCCGGGTGATGCCTTCCACGCGCAGAGACGGAATGCTCACCGACACCTCCCGGGAAGGGCAGTGGATGGATTCCATGAGCTCGTTGAGGTAGGTCAGGTCCGTGGCGGACAGCGCCATCATGGCGAGGGTGTCATAGCCGGTGCTCGCCAGGCCCTGGCTGAAAGACTCGAGCACCGAGTCGTACGAGCGCTCACGGTACGGCCGGTAGATCATGCCTGCCTGGCAGAACCTGCAGCCGTGGGTGCAGCCCCGTGCCACCTCAACCCCGATGCGGTCATGGACGATACCGATGTGCGGCAGCACCGTTCTCCCCGGAAAGGGGAACCTGTCGAGATCGGGCAGGATCCGCCTGCGCGGCATCCGGGAATCCCCGGGCCTGTACACACCCTGGATCTCCGAGAAGGCAGCGATCCGCTCGGAGCGCTCCTTCGTCTCCAGGCAGATCCCGGCCATCTCGCTCACGATCTCCTCGCCGTCGCCGATGACCACGAGGTCCAGGAACTCCATGACCGGTGCGGGATTTGCGCAGAACGTGCCTCCCGCGATGACGATGGGATCGCCGCCGGTCCGTTGCGCCGCCCTCAGGGGGATGCCGCCGAGTTTCAGCATGCCGAGCAGGGAGGTGTACGAGAGCTCGTAGAGGAGGGAGAAGCCCACCACGTCAAAGGCGAACAGCGGCCGACCTTCCTCCAGGCTTGTGAGGGGTATGTCCTCGCTGGCCAGCAGGCCGGTCAGGTCATGCCATGGTGCGAAAACCCGCTGGGCCCATACGCCTTCCATAGCATTGAGGATGTGGTAGAGGATCTTGATGCCGGCATGGGACATGCCGATCTCGTAGACATCGGGAAAGGCGAGTGCGAAGCGGACCTTGGTCTCGGCGTCGGACTTCATGACCTGGTTGACCTCCCCGCCGATGTAGCGGGCGGGGCGTGTTATGGAATCGAGCAGGTGGCGCAGTGTCTTCATGACGTGGTGTGGGATTTTCCTTCAGTCGTCTTCCTGGGAGTCCCCTAGGTTAGCCACAGAAAACGGCCCGAGTCAACCGCGCATATTCCGTTTTTAAGTGCTGTGAGTAACGAGACCTGCCGATTTTGATCATGGTTCCCTCCATTGTTTTCGTGGCAGGAAAATATGATCAAAATCGGCAGGCGAACACTGTACACAACACAGGAGAAGCTGCTCACCCGGGTGCTTATCTCAATCGCTGTGTTCACGGCTCCATCGCTCCACCTCTCGGCTCATTCCTCCTTGCCTGGTCGGACATGTCGTGTTATTGAGGGTATGCAGGAGGGGGGGAATGTCGGAAGAGAAGCTCACCCTGGGTGAATACTTCAGAAGCGAACGGGAAAAAAGGGGGCTCGAGCTCAAGGAGATCGAGGAGCGAACCAAGATCCCTGCCCAGACCCTCATCTTTCTGGAGGAAAACCAGCTCGACATGCTCCCGCCCAGGACCTTTCTCAGGGGGTTCCTCCGCGTCATCAGCAGGGAGTTCAATTTCGACGAGGAAGAGCTCCTCGCGCACCTGGAAGAGACGCTTGCCTCCCACGAGACCATAAACAAACAGGTGAAGGAACCCTCATATCGGGCCAAGCCCGTGATGCCCATGATCGTCCTCGTCGCGGCTGCCGCGCTCATTGTCATCGTGCTGTTCGTGTTCTCGCTCAGGCAATGCACCCGCGATCCTCTGGAGGACAAGAAAACCGGGGCATGGATTCCTGCCCCGGTCTATGCCTGTGTCGAAACCGGCGACAGAGTCTTTTCATGAGACCTGAAAGAGTCACGTAAGGACCCGTCCTCCAGACCTTCCATGCCGCGCTATACCACCGAGGCCATCATCCTGCACACCGATGATTTCCTGGAATCGGACAAGATCGTGCATGCCCTGAGCAGGGATCAGGGCCTCATCTCGGCCATAGCAAAGGGGGCCCACAGGAGCAGGAAGAGGTTTCCCGGTACGCTGGAGCCTTTCTGCGAGGTCTGTCTCGAGATGCACAAGGGACGAGGTGCCGACCTCCAGCGCATAGAGTCGGCGGTGCTCATAGACGCACACTTCGGTATCCGGGAAGAGCTGTCTCTTCTGGGACACGCATCCGTTCTCCTGGAGGTAATCCGGGAGAACCTCGGCCCCTACGATCCCGTGCCCGCGACCTATGAATGCTTGAGGGGCGCACTGGCGGTTCTCTGCGAAGGAAAGCAATGGTTCCCGCTCTGGAGCATAGCCATGGTGAACATCCTGCGCCTGCTCGGCTACGGCATAGATGTCGGGGCCCTCTCTGCGGGCAGGGAGTATGCGGCCGACTTTTCCCGGAGCCTTCTCTCGAGAGAGGCGTGCATGTTTCTCGATAAGGGGTCCCGGCTTGACCAGGATGTGCTGCGCAGGGTCAATGTCAGTTCCGAGGCGAAGAGGGACATCACGCTCTTCCTACTGAATGCGTGCTCAAGGGTATCCGTCAGGCCGCTCAAGACCGTGGACTTCCTGGTGAAGCTGCTTGACCTCGATATGAAGCAATGCTACATGAGGTAGCCATGGATTTCCAAGAATTGATACTGAATCTGCATGATTACTGGTCTCGTCGCGGGTGCCTTATCGCCCAGCCCTATGACCTCGAGGTGGGCGCCGGCACCTTCAACCCCTCGACGTTCCTGCGGGCGCTGGGCCCCGACCCCTGGAACGTGGCCTACGTGGAGCCCTCGCGACGGCCTACGGACGGCCGGTACGGAGAGAACCCCAACAGGCTCCAGCACTACTACCAGTACCAGGTCATCCTGAAGCCGTCGCCGCTCGATGTCCAGGAGCTCTACCTGGACAGCCTTCGCCGGCTCGGCATCGACACCCTCGAGCACGACATACGGTTCGTGGAGGACGACTGGGAGTCTCCCACGCTGGGTGCCTGGGGCCTCGGGTGGGAAGTCTGGCTCGACGGCATGGAGATCACCCAGTTCACCTACTTCCAGCAGGTGGGAGGCTTCGATCTCGACCCCGTCTGCACCGAGATCACCTACGGCCTCGAGCGCATCGCCATGTATCTCCAGAACAAGAACTCCGTCTACGATATCCAGTGGAAGGACAGCTGGAACTACGGGTATGTCCACCATGCAGGCGAGGTGCAGTGGTCGAAATACAACTTCGAGCTTGCCGACGTCAAGATGCTCCTCGAGCTTTTCCGCCTCTTCGAGGAGGAGGGGAAACGGATCGCCGGGGAGGGTCTGTGCCTGCCTGTGTACGATATGTGCCTCAAGTGCTCGCACATCTTCAACCTCCTCAATGCCCGGGGCGCCATCAGCACCACCGAGCGGCAGTCCTACGTGCTGCGTGTCCGGGAACTGGCTCGCATGGCTGCAAAACTCTACCTCGACGGGATCCAGACGCGCGGGGAGGTGGCATGATGGCCAGGACCCTGCTTTTCGAGATCGGCACCGAGGAGATCCCTTCGGGCTTCATCGTCCCCGCGCTGAACTTCATGAAGTCCTTCATGGGAGAGAGGCTGACCGCACTCAGGCTCGACCATGAGGACATCCGGGTGTTCTCCACGCCCAGGAGGCTGGCCCTCAAGGTCTCCGGCATCGCCGAGACCCTTCCGGACGCCACGGAGACCAAGACGGGCCCGCCGAAATCGATAGCCTTTGACAAGGACGGCAACCCCACCAAGGCGGGACTCGGTTTTGCACAGACCTGCGGGGTGAATATCTCCGAGGTGACCATAGCCAGGACCCCCAAGGGGGAATACCTGAGCGTCACGAGGACCACACCGGGAAGGCCTGCCCGGGAAGTCCTCCCCGCGCTCCTCGAGGAGATGATCCCGAAGATCCCGTTCACCAAGACCATGCGATGGTCCAATCAGGGCGTGCGCTTTGCCCGGCCCGTACACTGGATTCTGGCCCTGTTCGGTATCGACGTCCTGCCCGTGGCCTTCGGCGATATCTCGTCGGGAAGGGTCACCTTCGGGAACCGCTTCATGGCAAGGGAGCCGCTGGAGGTCGCAGATCCCGAGACCTACGAGCAGGTTCTGGATAAGGCACACGTGATCCCTGACCTGGACAAGCGCAAGCATGCCATCTGGAGCACCCTCGAGAACGAGGCAAAAAAGCTGGGGGCCGAGATCCGGGACAGGGATCTCCTCGACGAGGTGGCGAATCTCCTGGAATACCCACACCCCATCATCGGCACCTTCGACGAGGATTACCTCACCGTGCCCAGCGAGGTCCTGGTCACGGTGATGAAGCACCACCAGCGGTACTTCCCCATGTACGTCTCCGGTGACAGATCGAAGCTCAAGGCATGCTTCGGCGCTTTCAGCAATATCGTGCCAAAGGACGATGCAGTGGTGCGTGCCGGCAACGAGCGGGTGCTCAAGGCACGGCTCGACGACGGCAGATATTTCTTCGTGGAGGATCTCAAGGTCCCGCTGGCGGTCTATGCCGACAGACTCAGGGACGTCATCTTCCACAAGGATCTGGGCACGTCCTGGGAGAAGGTCCAGCGGTTCAGCCAGGTGGCCCTGGCCCTGGCCGAGAGAATAGCACCGGAGAAAAAGGACAAGGTCAAAGAGGCCGCCTCCCTATGCAAGGCCGACCTCAACAGCCTCATGGTCTGCGAGCTCCCCGAGCTCCAGGGCATCATGGGCAAGGAATACGCGCTGAGGCAGGGCATTGACCCCGAAGTGGCCGTGGCCATCCGCGAGCACTACCTGCCGGCATCCGCCGACGATGTGCTTCCCTCCGGCGTGGTGGGCGACATCGTCGGCGTGGCCGACCGCGTGGACACCATCTGTGGCTGCTTTGGCGTTGGCATGGTGCCGTCTGGCACCTCGGACCCCTATGCGCTCCGCAGGCAGACCATCGCCATCGAGAACATCCTGCTGGGCAAGGGCTATCGCATATCCGTCGGGTGGCTTGTGGATAAATCGCTCCACCGGCTTGAGGGAAAGCTGAAGAGGCCCGCTGCCGAGGTGAAGCAGGAGGTGGTGGCCTTCTTCGCGAACCGCTTCGTTTCCATCCTCCAGGCCAAGGGCATACCCGGGGATGTCATCGAGTCAGTCATCGGGACCTTCGATGACCCGGTGGACACCTTGCAGAGAGCCCTGGCCCTGTCCTCCGTACGGAAAGAACCCTGGTTCGAGCCTATCTGCGCAGCGTCCAAGCGCGTGGAGAACATCCTCAAAAAGGCCGCGACCCAGGCGGCGGTCGATCCGAAGCTCCTGGCCCAGGACGAGGAGAAGGCCCTGCACAAGGCCTTCTCGGCCATGGAGCAGCCCTTCCTCGCCCACACGTCAAACGGCCGGTACACCGAGGCCCTGAAGCTCCTTGCAGGGCTCAAGGAGCCCATAGACAGCTTTTTCGACAAGGTGCTGGTCATGAGCGAGGACGTGGCGGTACGCGAGAACCGCGTAGCGCTTCTGAAAGGGCTTGTGTCGCTCTTCGACAAGGTTGCGAAGTTCTCCAAGATATCGACCCAGTAAAGGACATGAAAAGGTCCCACCCCGCTCAGGGCATCAGGAGACGGCCGGAGGAGTCCTCCAAGGCCGACATGAGGGATGCGTTCTCCATCGACGTGGACCGCATCCTGCATTCACAGGCATACACGTCCTACATTGACAAGACTCAGGTCTTCTACCTCGTGGGGCACCAGGGCATATCCCACAGGGTCATCCACGTGCAGCTGCTCTCCCGCATCGCGCGGACCATCGGCAGGAGGCTGGGGCTGAACGACGACCTCATCGAGGCCATCGCCATCGGGCACGACATCGGTCACCCCCCCTTCGGCCACGACGGGGAGCGCTACCTTGACGAGCTCTGCGTGGATGCCGGCATCGGACCCTTCAGGCACAATCTCCAGGCTATCCAGGCCCTTGAGCGCATCGAGAAGTCAGGCACTGGCCTCAATCTGACGCTCCAGGTGCTGGACGGCATCCTGTGCCATAACGGTGAAATGACGGAGCAGCGTGTGGCACCCGTTCGGGGGGAGACCTTCAAGGATTTCGATTTGAAGATGGCCGCCGCCACGAAAGGAGAGGGCACACTGCCCATGACCATGGAGGGTTGCCTGGTGCGCGTTGCGGATACGGTCAGCTATATCGGCCGCGACATAGAGGACGCCATTTCCATCGGGATCATCTCGCGTGACGACATCCCCGGGGATGTCGCCAGCGTGCTGGGCGACACCAACGGCAAGATCGTCTATGCCCTGGTGGAAGACCTCATCGCCAGCTCCACAAGCGGAGGTGTGCTCTACTCGTCAGGGGTTTTTTCCGCGCTTCAGAGGCTCAAGGACTTCAACTATGAAAAAATCTACACGAATGCCAACGTGAAGCGGGAGTCGAGCAAGATCAGGGACATGTACGCGCTCGTGTATTCACGGCTGGTGGAGGACGTGACCGAGCACGACACGACCTCGCCGATCTTCACGGGCTTTCTGAACCGGCTGGGTGACCGCTACCGGAACACCCACAACCCCTTCGAAATGGTTCGGGACTACATTGCCGGGCTCACCGACTCGGCCTTCCTGCGCATCTTCCACGAGCTCTTCGTCCCGCGGATGGTCTGAGGAAAAGGCGATCTATCCAAGACCCATACCCGATGGGCCTGCCTATACCCCTCAGGATCCGCCGTAACCAACCTTGACACTGCCGGACTCCACGATGACCGGCACCTGCCTCCTGCCGCCGGTGAGCCTGAGCATCTCCTCAAGTTTCACATGATCCCTTTTTACGTCAAAGTAGGTAGCCTTGTCACCGAAGGCCGACCTGGCCTGATCGGTGTAGGGTCAACCTGCCTTGCCGTAGATGAGCACTGTCTCTGGCATCGTACACCTCCCGTACGGATAAAGGATAACCCAACGCCCTGACGGAATCCAGAGCGGATCCGCATGCCGTTCGTGAACAGCCAGGCATGGGGTGCGTGCTGGTCACCGGGACGGTCTCCGTGATATAGAAAAGCATGTCAACCCGAGGCACGCAGGATCGAGAAGGGGGTTTCAATGAGCTTTCCTGACGGGACATATGAAGAACTGCGAAGGGAGCTTGAGCAGGCACGAAAAAGGATTGCCGAGCTGGAGACAGAGCTCTCGCGGCGCGGCCGCGACTGGGACTACTCCGGTGTAGTGGCCGCCCTGCAGGAGAGCGAGGGCAAGTACCGGCTGCTCGCCGAGAAGATGAACGACATGGTCTGGACCGCGGACAGGGGTTTCAATTTCACCTACGTGAGCCCTTCAGTTGAAAAGATTCTTGGCTATACGCCTCAGGAACGCCTGGGGAGGAAATCCTCCTCTCTGATGACCCCCGAATCTGCGGCAAAAGCCCTGGACACTTTCGTCACCGAGCTCCAGAGGGACGCTGAACCGGGCGTCGATCCAGACAGATCCGTTCTTGCAGAGGTGGAAATGATTCACAAGAACGGATCGCGGGTGTGGCTCGAAGTGAACTCCACGTTCGTACGGGACGATGCCGGCAATGTCATCGGAGCTCATGGGGTGTCCCGTGATATCACCGAGCGCGTAGGGATGAGAGAGGAACTGAAAAGGCAGCACGAGCGCCTGGAATGCCTGGTCAGGGAACGCACGGCCGAGCTCACGGAGGCCTATGAGCGGCTCAGGGTGGAGAATGAGTCGCGGAAGGCCACGGAAGCCGCTCTGAGAGTCCGGGAACAGGATCTCGAGGAGTTGAATGCGGCCCTGAGAGCGCTGCTCAGACAGAGGGAGGATGACAAGCGCACGACCGAGATGAATCTCATGTCGAATCTCAAGCTTTCGGTCCTGCCGAACATTGACAAGCTCGAGCAGACCGCGCTGGATGAAGGTCAGAGAGCGTTCCTGGCCATCGTGAAGTCGAATCTCCGGGCAATAACCTCGCCCTTTATCCAGAGGGTCTCATCGGGGTATATGGGTTTCACCCCCGGCGAGATCCAGATCGCATCGCTGATCAGGGAAGGTAAAAGCTCCAAGGAAATCGCCAGGATCATGACCATTTCCGTTTCTACCGTCCACACCTATCGGAACAGGATCCGGAAAAAGACGAACACCAGAAACAGCAAGGTGAACCTGATGTCGTTTCTCAGGAGCCTGGGATAGCGGTTCACCCCGTGAAGACGGCTAGTTCCAGATCCTCTCGTCAAGGAGCGGCCTTGCATCCGGAGGGATGCTGCCGGGCCTGACGAAATCCACGGCATCGATCCTAACCGTGCAGATCTCCTGGAAGGTCTTTTCGAACCGTGTCCTCATGGCCGCTTTGTCTGCATCGACAGGAGCCTCAAGGCGTGCCGTGAGGATGTCCCTGTGGCCTTCCCGGGTAATGACGAGCTGGATGCCCGCGCCGGGGAAAGACTCGGAGACCCGCTTCACCTGGCTTGGGGCCACGAACATGCCCCGCACCTTGACCGCGTCGCCCACCCGCCCCGCGATGCCGGCCAGGCGCAGCGCAGTCCTGCCGCAGGCACAGGGCTCCTCGATGATGCTCGACAGGTCGCCGGTGCCGAACCTGAACAGAAAGAAGATGGAATTGAGGCGCGTCACCACCACCTCGCCCAGCTCGCCGGACTTCACACAGTGGCCCGTTGCAGGGTCAACGATCTCCACGATGACCTCTTCACAGATGTGCCAGCCCCTCTTGGTGGAGCACTCGTAGGCCACGTCACCGACCTCGGTGGCGCCGTACATCTGGTAGGTGTCGATGCCGAATTCATTCTCGAAGCGATGCCGCAGCGATGGCTGCAGGGGCTCGGCCGCGAAGCTCGCCCGTGTCACCTTGAAATCCCTGGCAAAGTCGTACCCCATCTCCCGTGCCTTGTCGATGATGGCCATGAGGAAGCTCGGGGTCCCGGTGTACCCGGTGACCTTGAGGTCCCTGATGAGCTGGACCTGCTGCTGGGTGGCGGATGCCCCGGACGGGACCACGGTGGCGCCGACCCGGGCGAGCCCGCCGTGGAAGGTCAGTCCTGCAGCGACCATGTGGTACGAGAAGGCGTTCAGGACGATGTCTTTTCCGCCGAACCCGGCGGCCTTGTACGCCCTTGTCCACAGAGGGTCGTCGGATCCCAGGTGGGGCTCGTAGACGGGTCCGGGAGAGGTGAAGATGCGTTCCACCGGGGCGGAGGGGTCTTCCAGGCCACCGTAGGGAGGTTCGGCGGCCTCGATTTCCACCAGCTGCTCCCGGTTTATGACCGGCAGCTTTGCCAGGTCATTGATCGTCCGGATATCGGCAGGGGTAATGCCCTGCTCGGCAAAGATCTTCCTCACCCGGGATGACCGCTCATGGCCGAGCCGGACCATCTCTGCAAGTCTTCTGCCCTGGTATGCCTCCCGCTCCGTGCGGGGTATGGTCTCGAGATCGTCGAGAAATGTTCCCATGGGTGCCTCCTCTTCTACAGCCACCGCTTCCTTCTCTTGTACGACTTCACGTCTTTGTACGATCGTGCAGCCCCACCGGCGCTCACCCCGAGGTAGAACTCCTTGACGTCGGGATTCTCTCTGAGGTTTGCCGCCTCGCCCTCCATGACCACGCGGCCGTTTTCCATGACATAGCCGTGGTGGGCTATCTGCAGGGCCATGTTGGCATTCTGCTCCACCAGCACGATGGTGGTGCCCTGTTCCTCGTTGATGCGCCGGATGATCCGGAAGATCTCCCTGACCACGAGCGGCGCCAGGCCCAGAGAGGGCTCATCCAGGAGGAGGAGCCTGGGGTGAGCCATGAGCGCCCTGCCCATGACCAGCATCTGCATCTCGCCGCCGCTGCAGTACCCGGCCAGCGTCTTCCTGCGCTTGGTCAGCGCCGGGAAGTAGTGGTACACGAGCTCAAGATCCTTCTTCCAGGGCTTGGTCCACCGGGTGGCTGTACCCACCTTGAGGTTCTCCTCGATGGTGAGGTACTTGAAGGGCTGCCTGCCCTCGAGGACCTGGATGATGCCGAGACGGGTGATCTCCTCGGGGGACATGTTCTGCACGCCGGTGCCGTCGAACACGATCTCGCCGTCGGTGACCTTGCCGTTCTCCGGCTTGAGCAGGCCCGAGACGGCCTTCAGTGTCGTGGTCTTGCCGGCGCCGTTGCTGCCGAGCAGGGACACGATGCGGCCGCGGGGAACCTTCAGGGATACGCCCTTGAGTACTTGGATGACGTCCGAATACACGACGGAAATGTTGTTGAGCTGGAGCAAAGTGTCGTTGACGGTCGTTTCCATGGCGTCACCTCAATAGGAGAAGGGCCAGAGCCTGAACGAGGAGCGAACGATCCTCCAGAGCTCGGCGAGCCCCTTGGGCTCGAAGAGGATGAAGAGAACAATGGCCAGCCCGAAGGCGAATTCCCTCAGGGAGGCCACGTTGAGCCCAAAGCCGGCAAAGGCGCCGATGTTCATCATGGCGTCCGTGGCGAAGCGCAGGATCTCGTTGAGGCCTGTGATGAAGATTGCCCCGAAGATGGCTCCGGGTATGCTGCCGAGTCCCCCGATGATGACCATGGCGATGTATTCCACGGAGAGGCCCAGGGTGAAGGGCTCCGTTGAGATGCTGCGCATGTAGTATGCCCAGATGGCGCCGGCGAAGCCGGCGTAGAACGAACTGATCGCGAAGGACAGCAGCTTGTAGCGGAAGATGGGGATGCCCATTCCTTCGGCGGCCCGGTCATTGTCGCGGATGGCGATGAAGGCCCGGCCGTAGTGTGTGCGCATGAGGTTGGATGCGACCAGCGTCATGCCGGTAAGGCTCGCGAAGATGACATAGAAGAACCCCCGGTCCGAGTCGATGGCAAGGCCGAACATGCCAGCCCCGGGGAGCATGATGCCCATGGTTCCCTGGGTCATAGACTCCCAGTGCACGAGGATGTACTCGATGATGAACTGGCCTGCCAGCGTCGCGATGGTCAGATAGAGCCCCTTGAGTCTGCCAGAGGGGATCCCGAAGATCATGCCCACGAAGGCGGTGACGAATCCGGCCAAGGGGACAGCAAGCCAGAAGGGCAGCCCAAGGCGGGTCGCGATGATGGCCCCTGCATAGGCCCCAACGCCGAAGAAGGCCCCGTGGCCCAGCGATATCTGGCCCGTGAAGCCGATAAGGATGTTCAGGCCAAGGGCAGCAATGGCGGCGATACCGGTGATGTTCAGGACATAGAGAAAATAAGGCGAGCTCACGAAAGGGACCGCAGTGAAGAGCAGGGCCAGCCCGATGAGGGCCCATGTGCGGCCGAAGTCGGTCTCGAAGATGGTAAGCTCCTGCGCGTAGTGTTCCTTGTAGTTCCCGCAAGGGTGGTAACGCAGGCGTCTCATCGTGCCCCCCTATACCCGCTCGATCTCCACGAGGCCGAAGAGCCCGTAGGGTTTGATGAGCAGGATGACGACCAGGACGATGTACGGTATCACGTCGCGGAGCGACGGTGATATATACCCGCTCGTGAAGGTCTCCAGCAGGCCGATGATGATGCCGCCGATGATGGCCCCGCCGATGCTGTCGAGTCCTCCCAGGATGACCACCGGGAAGACCTTCAGGCCGATGGACGAGATCTCGTGCACGTTGATGCCGTTGATGATGCCCAGCACGATGCCGCTCATGCCCGCCACCATGGCGGCGATGGCCCAGGACAGGGCGAAGACCTTCTTCACGTGCACGCCCAGGGACATTGCCGCGGTCTGGTTGTCGGCCACGCTCCGCATGAAGATGCCCTGGGGGGAGTACTTGAAGAAGAGTCCGAAGAGCAGCAGGAAGATGCCGCCCATGAGCGAGGAGGCCACGTAGACCGGTGGTATGTAGATGTTTCCCATCTGTATGGCCATGCCCTGGGGCAGGAAGTCGGGGTATGTCTGGAGGTTGCCGCCGAAGAAGAACAGGAGCAGGCCCTTGAACATGGAGGCGAGCCCCACGGTGAGCATGATGACGAAGATGAGGGATTCGCCTATCAGGGGGCGCAGGAAGATGCGCTCCACCACGAAACCGAGCACGAAGCTCCCGGAAAGGGTTATGAGGAAGGCCAGTACCACCGGTATCTTCAGCCAGGAGACGAGGACGAGGAAGAGGAAGGCCCCTATGGCCAGCAGCTGGCCGTGTGCGAAGTTCAGGACCGACGATGCCTTGAAGATCATGACGAAGCCCAGTGCGGAAAGCCCGTAGAGCAGCCCGATGCTCAGGCCGTTGATGAGCAGCTGTAAAAAGAAATCCATGCCGTTTCTCCTGTATGCCCGGTGCCTCAGAACACCGTGATGATCCTGGCCGTGGTCTCGATCATGCCCACCTGGCCGTCGCGGTAGCGGACCTTGCCCTTGACCCTGATATCGTCGAGGCCCTGATACATGGCCTCTATCATGGGAAGGTACAAACCGTAGACAAAACGCCGGCGTACCTTGCCTGTCCTCGTGAGCTCCTCGTCGTCCGCGTCCAGCAGCTTGTAGAGCAGGATGAATCGCTTGATCTTCATGGGCTGGGGAAGCTGGGCATTGACCCTGTTCACCTCTTCGACGATGAGCTGCTCCACCTCGGGCCGCTGGGACAGGTCTGTGTAGGTGGTGTATGGTATCATGCGGTCCTCGGCCCAGTTGCCCGCATTGCCCTGGTCGATGTTGATGAGTGCCGTGATGAAGGGCCGACCCTCTCCGAAGGTGACGGCTTCCTTTATGTAGAGGGAGAACTTGAGCCTTGTCTCGATGAAGTCCGGCGAGAAGGCGTTGCCTTCCTTGTCGCGGATGATGTCCTGCTTGCGGCCGATGATCACCAGGTGACCGTCGTCGTCGAAGTACCCGGCATCGCCGGTGAGGAGCCACCCGTTCTCGAAGGTCTTCTCCGTAGCCTCGTAGTCGTTGTAGTAGCCGGTGAAGACCGACGGGCTTAGGACCATGACCTCCTGGTCCTGAGAGATCTTCACCTCGGTATGGGGCAAGGCCTTGCCAACGGTCTCGGGTTTCACCTCGTCGTCGGGCTGCACCTGAAAGATGCCGCAGGTCTCGGTGAGCCCAT
>JAGOOG010000027.1:16555-21541 GCA_017992605.1 Deltaproteobacteria bacterium | reverse complement strand
AACCCGTGGTATTATATCAGGATATGTATTTGCCGAGACAGATATTTAAAAACGAAATGCCCTATCAGATGAGGCTTGTGACTGACTGATATCGTAGTTCAAAATGGTGGGCCGCATAGGATTTGAACCTATGACTTCTACCGTGTGAAGGTAGCGCTCTCCCCCTGAGCTAGCGGCCCGAGCCAATGGACAATTCTATACAATCCGACCCCCGGGGTGTCAAGCGGATTATCCCCCGAACCGACGGCTCGTGCGCAGCATTATGGGAGAAGTTACATGCCGTTCAGGACACCGGCAGATCCGTACCGGGTTATTCCATGGGGATGGAGAAGTAGAAGGTGGAGCCCTGGCCGGGAATCGACTTCAGCCAGATGTCTCCGCCCATGACCGAGAGCGCCTTCTTCACGATGGACAGGCCGATGCCCGTGCCCTCCACGTGATTGTCCGAGACGCGGTAGAAGATGTCGAAGATGCTTTTCGTGTGCTCCTCGGGTATGCCCACCCCGTTGTCCTTGATGGAGAAGATGTGCATGTTTCCCTGGGTTTCGTGCTGTATCCGGATCACCGGGCTTCTGTCCGGGTGAGAGTATTTGACCGCGTTCGAGATGAGGTTGGAGAAGACCTGGGTGAGGCGTATCCTGTCCGCCTTTATGGTGGGCATGTCCTGGGCGATTATCACCCTGCCCTGCTTCTCGTCGATCCGGACGGCCAGCTCCATGGTGATCTCGTCGAGCACCTCCCTGGTCGGGAACTCCTCTTTCTTGAGCTTCAGGTTCTCCACGGCCGAGAGCGTCAGGAGGTTGGTGACGAACTCCTCCATGTGCCTGCCGCTGTCCTGGATGGCCTCGACGTACTGGAGTTCCTTGGGTGAGAGCTTGGGGCCGGCCGACTTCATGAACCGGTCGCAGAACCCGTTGATGGCTATGATGGGGTTCTTCAGGTCGTGGGACACGGTGGAGACGAGCTGCCGGAGCTCCTCGTTGCGCTGGCGGATGAGGTTCAGCGCGTCCTTGAGTTCATCGGACGTCCGGGACACCTCCTGGAACAGGTAGATGTTTTCAAGCACCGCGCCCATGTGCACCCCGATGGTGATGAGGAGGCGCTCGTCCTCGGGCGATATGGTGCGCTGCCCGAAGGAGCCGATGTTCATGACGCCCAGGAGCCGCGACATCGACTGGATCGGGATAGAGGCGAAGGACCGGATGCCCTGCCGCTTGAAGGCGACCGAATGGATGCGGGGGTCGATGGATGCGTTCTCGATGATCATGGGCTTGCCGCTGATCGCTACCCTGCCGGCGATGCCCTCGCCGATCTTGAGCTCCCTGACCGTCTGCATCACGGCCTCGGGGATGCCGTAGGACAGTTCGCAGCGCAGCGTGTTTCTCTTCTCGTCGAGGAGATAGATGAGGCCCATCTCGATGTTCATGATCTGGAGCACCTGCTCGAGGGTTTTCTGCAGGATCTCCTTGAGCTCGAAGGAGGACGAGAGCGTCTTGGATATGGTGTTGACCGCCGCGAGGTCCTGGTTCTGCCGCATGAGCCTCTTCTGGAGGAGGACCTTCTCGGTCACGTCCCGCAGCATGGCGATGGAGGTGCCGGGCCTGTCCTCGATGAAGTGGAAGTTGCCCTCGAGGACCTTCTGGCCCGCGTTCGTGTACACCGTGACCTGGGAAAAGAACTTCTTCGCCTTTTTTCTCCTCAGCGGTGCCAGGTCTTCCCGCCCCCGCTGGTCCACGAGGTCGAAGATGGACTTGCCCAGGATCTCCTCGGGCGGGGCCTCCATGATGTCGACGAAGGCGGGGTTCGTGAAGGTTATGAAGCCGTGGTTCATGATGATGATGGCGTCCGGGGCGTCCTCGATGAGCTTGCGGTACCTGCCCTCGCGGGCCAGGCCCCCGCTGACGAAATCGCCCAGGAGCACATAGAGGGAATCGAGCTTGTACCCGGTGATGTTGATGAACCCCGAGACCTTGACCTTCGGGGAGCTCAGCGTCTCCACGATGAGCGAGAACGGCTTGTTCGTGTCGATGAGGCGCTTGAGCATCTTCTCGAGCCGGTCGTCCACGAGGAAGGTGTGGATGAGCTCGTAGAGGGACTTGCCCACGAAGGGGAGCGCCGATGGATCCATGTTGGATTCCAGCAGCCTGTTGATGTAGATGACCGTTCCGCTCCTGTCAAAGGCGCAGACGGCAAAGGGAGCATTCTCGAAGATCGAGCGGACCTGGTCGAAGTGGTCTTTCATGCCTCAGCGTATCTCGACGGATTTCCCCGGGTCGAGGACGTGCACCGTGCACGGGCAGAGCTTCGAGAACTGCTCGGCATCCTTCCGGGCGCCCACGATGTCGCCGTAGTGGATCGGTATGGCGTGGGCGGCATGGACGTCCCTGATGACCTCGGCGGCCTCTGAGGCGTCCATGGTATAGGTGCCCCCCACGGGCACGAGGGCGGCGTCGACAGAGAGCCCTTTCATCTCGGGGATCCTGTCCGTGTCACCGGTGTGGTAGATCCTCTTTCCGTCGAGGCTCACCACGTAGCCGACCCACCCGTTCGCCTTGGGGTGGAAGGCCTTGTCCACGTTGTATGCCGGCACTGCCCGGACCTCTATGTCCTTGACGCTCAGGGATTCGCCGGGGGCCACGACGTCCGTCACGAGGGGCGTGGACATGGGGGCCACCACCCTGGTGGATGCGCCGAGGAGCGCATTTATGTCCGATTCCGAATAATGGTCGTAATGGTCGTGCGTGAGCAGGATGATGTCCGCGCGCTCCTTGCGGGTCGTCTTCCAGGGGTCTATGAAGATGGTTGCGGATGATCCGGTGATCATGACGCTCGCATGGCCGAGCCACGTGATGCGTACAGTCATAGAGCACCTCCGTGAAAATATGGAAACACCATCGTGATGCAGGAATTCTCGGATGATAATACAAAAGCGGGGCCCGTGTTTCAACGGGAAAAGATCGGCACGGTGAGGGATCGGTGCCGACCCTATTCCTTGAATGCCCCCAGCTGGCACGGGAAGATCTTGATGCCCAGGAAGTCCGCGGCATTGCCAACCTCTGCCCTGGTGACGCCGGACGAATCGGCTATCTTCCAGAGCACGGCGCAGGGTATCCTCCCCTCCTTCGCAGCGGAACGGATGCGGTCGAGGACATCCTGGCCTACCTCCACCTTCCTTCCCAGGATCTTGTATGAGGAATGCCCCTTCCGGCCGTACCCGAAGAGGCCGAGCTGGCACTGGTCGAGTTTCACCCCCATCGTGGTGGCCGCCGAGCCCACGTCGGAGGGCGCCGCCTTCAGGCAGGCGGCGATGTAGTGCGCAACGGCGCACGGGAGCCTGTTCTCGAGGGGAAAGACGGCGATCATCTCCTTGATCTTTTCGTATGACATGGGTGCCTCCAACGGTTTGACGCTATACTACCACCAGTGCGTCCGCCACGAAAGGCCTTCCGTCGACCACGATGACGGGGTTCAGGTCGATCTCCCTGATCAGGGGGAAATGGAGGGCCAGGTTGCCCAGGGCCACGAGGATGTCGGCGATGGCCTCCCTGTCCACAGGCTTCATGCCCCGGTAGTCGTCAAGGATGCGCCGGGCCGCTATGTCGTCCATCATGTCGAAGGCATCGGTGCGCGTCAGGGGGGCGAGCCTGATGGAGATGTCGTCCAGCGCCTCGGTGAGCACGCCCCCCAGGCCGAATACCACGCAGGGGGGAAAGCCGGGGTGGCGCGTCATGCCGGCCACGAGCTCCCGGTCTCCCCTGAGCATCTCGGCAACCAGCAGCGGCGACTGCCCGTCCTTCGAGCGGAGGGACTCGTAGGCCTCGGCAAGCTCGGCCTCATGGGCGAGGTCGAGATGCACGAGGCCGAGCTCGGTCTTGTGCGTCACGGCCGGGGAGCAGATCTTGAGCACCACGGGGTAGCCGATCTCCTGGGCAGCCCGCTTTGCCTCGTCCAGGCCGACGGCAAGGGCCTCCCGGGCGGTGGGCACGCCGTAGGCCCTCAGGAGCTTCTTGGCGCTGAATTCGTCGAAGCCGCCTGCAGAAGACTGTGTGACGATCCGGTCCGCACCCTCGGGCGGCACGGCTCCGGCGACCGGTGAACCCTCGGGCCTGGTCCCGATCCTGAGGCGCGCCAGGAACGCCCCCATGGCCCTGGCGGCCTTTTCCGGCGCGTCGAAGGTCGGGACATGGTGCTCGTGGAAGGTCTGCATGCAGTGGTCTTCCTTGCCGAAGAACGACGAGATGAGCAGGGGCTTGCCGAAGCGGCCCGGCATGGAGACGAGCTCGTCCATGCGGATGCTCACCATCTTGATGAGATCCTTCTTGTCCAGCTTGACGAACCGCTGCATGGCCGGGTGGAGCATCTCGATGAACCCCGTGTCCATGATGCCGTGGATGATGACCCCGTCGACCTCGTCCGAGGAGAACAGCATCCTCGGGATCTCCTCGGTCAGCGCCTTCATGTCGATGTGGAAGGTCAGGTCGACCGGGTTGCGGGCGCTCGCATGGCCGGGCAGGAGAGCGCCGACGCGTTCCTGGAGTTCCTGCGAGAATTCCGGGACCTCGAGCCCGGCCCTGTTCAGCGTGTTTGCGATTCCGGTGCCGGGCCCGCCCGAGTTGGTGAGCACGGCTATGCGCCTGCCCTTCAGCGGCGGCTGGGTGGCCAGGGCCCAGCCAACCTTGTAGACGTCCTCGATGCTGTCCACGCCGATGACGCCCGCCTGGTCGAAGAGGGCTTCGTAGAGATGGTCGGGGCCGGCCATGGCGCCGGTGTGGCTCGATCCCGAACGGGCGCCCGCCTCGGAGCCCCCCACGTACTGCGCCACGATGGGCTTGACCCTGCTCACCCGGGACGCCACCTCCAGGAAGCGGGACGCGTCCCTGATGCCCTCGATGTAGAGGCCGATGGCGCGGGTGTTATCGTCCTGTCCCAGGTACTCGATGCAGTCGATGAGGTTGATGTCCGCCTCGTTCCCCACGCTGATGGCCT
>JAGOOG010000027.1:0-16455 GCA_017992605.1 Deltaproteobacteria bacterium | reverse complement strand
AGGAAGCGGGACGCGTCCCTGATGCCCTCGATGTAGAGGCCGATGGCGCGGGTGTTATCGTCCTGTCCCAGGTACTCGATGCAGTCGATGAGGTTGATGTCCGCCTCGTTCCCCACGCTGATGGCCTTGCTCAGGGCGATGCCGTTCTTGTGGAGGTACGACACCACCTGGGCCACGTAGGTCCCGCTCTGGGATGCGAGGCCGAGCTTGCCCTTGTAGTCCTGGACGGGCCCCACCGTGATGTTCAGCGGGAGGTGGGTGTTCACGATGCCCAGGCAGTTGGGCCCCAGGAAGCGGATGCCGTAGTGACGGGCGCGTTCTACGAGGACCTTTTCCATGGCGCCCCCGTTCGTGCCAGTCTCGCGGAACCCGGCGGTGATGATGACCATGTGCTTCGTCCCGAGCCTGCCGAACTCCTCCACCATGTCGAGGACGAGCCGGGTCGGCACGACGAGCACCGCCAGGTCGGGCACGACGGGAAGGTCGGCTATGGCCTTGTACGCCTTCTTCCCGAGCACGGTGGCCTCCTTCGGGTGGATGGGAAAGACCTCACCGGGATAGCCCCCGGCTATGAGGTTCATGCACTGGATGGTGCCCATGGTGGTGAACGTGTTGCTCGCGCCGACAAAGGCAATGGACGATGGGTTCATGAGGTGCGCAATCGGATTATCGGGCATCGGTCCTCCTGATTGATGTAATGTCAAGAGATGCGCCTGGCGGCAGGCATCTTATCGCTCTATCATAGTACACAATACCGTAAATATCCAGGGTGAAACCTGCTACGGTATCCAGCCTGTGAATGCTCAGGTCTGCCGTCGGGTACCATCTTCGGGGTGTTCCGTCTCGGTGCTGTTCTGAAAGGAAACGCCCAGATGTACCGCGAGGCTCTCCTGCAGACCGGCGAGGAAGGTCTCCAGCGCGAAATCGGGGCACGTCTCGACAATCCCTCTGCACTCAGGCAGGACACCCGGCCCGAACACGCGCCGGGTCAGGTCGCGATCCACCCTGAGCGGGATCACGCCCTGCGCGAGCACGACCCCCGCTCTCCGGGCGAGCGCGAGGCCCATGACCTTCCCGGTGCCCGAGACGAGCTCCACCGGCGAGGGCCTGGCGAAGCAGACCGGAGAGAATTCGTGTCCGCCGCCCCGGAGGGCTGTCTCGAGGCCGCACTGCCTAAGGGCACAGGCGAACACCTTCGAGATGAGGCCGGAGCACTCGAGAACACCGGCGGGAACGGCCGCGCCGAGCGGCGTGGAGATGCTGAAGGTGATGTCGTCCACGTGGAGGACGGCGCCGCCCCCCGTGGGTCGTCGCAGGAGGGGGAGCGCGAGGTCACTGTCGTGAAAGGAGAAGGAGTTCTGGCTGTGGCCGACGGTAACGGCGGGTTCGCTCCAGTTGTAGACGCGCAGGAACCCCGGGATGGACCGTTGTCTTACCGCACCGAAGAGCGCGAGGTCCCTTGCCATGGCGAGGGACGGCGGGCACGCGGGTTCATGCAGGAAAAGCCATGGGGTCATAGCTCCTCGAGGATGAAGAGCTGGTCGCCGTACCCCACCCGTTCGCCGTCCTGCTTGAGGATGGCGGCAACGATGCCGTCGACGTGGGACTCGATCTCGTTCATGAGCTTCATGGCCTCGATGACGCACAGGACCTGGTTCTTGGCTACCCTGTCACCCACCTTCACGAAGGGCGAGGTTTCGGGTGAGGGCGATCGGTAGAAGGTGCCCACGAGCGGAGATGTCACGGTCACGGTGTGCTTTTCCTTCGCGCTCGTCCGGGCGCGGTCGTTTTCGTGGGCGCGGGACTGGGGTGGTTCGTACTGGTTCGATCTCCTGACGATGTGGATCCTCTCGGGCGTCCACTCGATCTCCACCACGTCGGTGTCCTTTATGAGCTCCACGAGGTCTCTGACTGTCTTGATATTCATTCAGCTCACTCGTTCGATATAGTCGCCGGTCCTGGTGTCCACCTTGACGACCTCGCCGACGCTGATGAACAGCGGAACCTGTATGGTGACTCCCGTTTCGAGCTTGGCAGGCTTGGACCCGCCCGATGCCGTGTTGCCCTTCAGTCCCGGGTCGGTTTCGGTGACCTCGAGCTCCATGAACATGGGAAGCTCCACGCCGATGGGGACCCCGTTGTGGAAGAGCACCTCGACCTCGACGTTCTCCTTGAGGTAGCCCAGGGCATCACCCATGTGATCCTCGGTCAGCGTCATCTGGTCGTAGGTCTGGGTGTCCATGAAGCAGTACCCGTTCTCGTCCTGGTAGAGGAACGACATCGTCTTCTCCTCCAGGTCGGGCACGTCGACCTTTTCACCGGAGCGGAAGGTGATGTCGAGCACCCTGCCGTTGAACAGGCTCTTTATCTTCGTCCGGACGAAGGCACCCCCCTTGCCGGGCTTCACGTGCTGGAAATCCACGATGGTGTACGGTTCGCCGTCGATCTCTATCTTCAGGTTCTTCCTGAACTGTGCTGTCGAATACTGCATCGAGCCTCACCTCTAGCTGACAATTCTGATGTTTTCCTTATCAATATTTGTGAGGCGCATGCAAGAATTATCTGTCACCACGACCATATCCTCCAGCCTGATGCCGTACCTGCCGGGCATGTACACGCCGGGCTCTATGGTGATCACCATGCCTTCCTCCAGCACGTCTTCGGACAGGGGCGACACCGTGGGCGACTCGTGGACCTCCATGCCCACGCCGTGTCCCAGGCCGTGACCGAAAAAGGAAGAGAGCCCCGAGTGGGCGAGGTGGTCCCTGGCGAGCCTGTCCATGTCGGAGGCGTTCACCCCGGGGACAATGGCCTTCATGGCGCGGGCCTGGGCCTCATGGACCCTCCGGTAGGTCTCGGAAAAGCCATCCGGTGCCCTGCCGGTCAGGACGGTGACGGTCTGGTCCGAGCAGTACCCCCGGTACACGCACCCGAAATCGATGATGACCGCCTCGTTCGGGCCGATGACCCGCTCCGATGCCGCTCCATGCGGCATGGCGGACCTCTGGGCTGAGGCGACGAGGAGCTCGAACGACACGGCGCTCGCGCCCCTGGTGCGCATCTCCCACTCGAGGTCGAAAGAAACGTCGGACTCCTTCCTGCCCGGCAGCCCATGCCCGAGGACGGTTTCCAGGGCCTGTTCCGAGATCAGGGCGGCCTCCCGCATGCGTGCCACCTCCGAGGGGTCCTTGATGGAGCGGAGATGTCTGAGCTGGCCTCCCAGCGGGGTCATCTCGATCCCCCTGAAGAGGTCCTTCATCCTGAGGAAACTGTCGACGTCGAGGATGTTGGACTCGATCCCCAGGGTCCTGATGTCCTCCTCGACGAGCAGCCCGTGGATCTCTTCCCACTTCTTCCTGAATTCCCGCACCTCGTCCGAGGTCTCCGTTCTGGCCTGGAGGGTGTTGCGGGAATCCACGAAGAGGAAGGCCTTGTCCTCGGTGTAGAGGTACACCGCGTCGGAGCCGGTGTAGCCGCTCAGATAGGTGATGCTCGGGCGGGAGAGCAGGCAGACGGCGTCCAGCCCCTTCAGGAAGGAGCGTGCCCTGCTAAGCCTGCGTTCCATACAGTCCCCTGAGGGCTTCCAGGGCAAGCTCGTATCCCAGGGGACCGAAGCCTGAAATGGTCCCGGCGGCGATGTCAGAGAAGTAGCTGACCTGGCGGAACCCTTCACGGGCCGACACCCTGCTCAGGTGCACCTCGACGAAGGGGAGGCCGACGGCCAGCAGGGCGTCCCTCAGGGCCACCGACGTGTGAGTGTACCCGCCGGGGTTGATGATGAAGGCATCGACACCGGCGGCCGGCGCCCTCTGGATGGAGTCGATGAGCTCTCCCTCGTGGTTCGACTGGAAGAAGTCCACCCCGAGGCCGGCGTCCTGCGCCTTGAGCCTGAGGGCCGCTTCGATGTCCCTCATGCTCGAGCACCCGTAGAGGGAGGTCTCCCTCTTCCCGAGCATGTTCAGGTTGGGCCCGTTCACGACCAGTATCTTCATTTCTTCATCCTCACGAGCCAGCCCTCCAGCGTCTTCATGAGATAGTGGTTCTGCACGTCCAGGGCATCCCGTCGGGACTCGTCGTCCAAGGACCCGATGTGATCCACCTGGGCATAGATGTCCAGCGCCTGCTCGAAGTGGCCCTGCTGGGCATAGATCCTGGCCAGGTCCACGGAGGGTTCCATGAGGAGCTCGTCGCGGCCGGCACCGACGATGTCGAGCAGGTCCTTGGCCTCGTCGTCCTCGGGATAGAAGGCCAGGTACCTCTCGAGACACGCCCGTGCCCGGTCGTCGTCCCCCCGTTTCCGGTGTATGAGCGAGAGATAGTACAGAGCCCTGACCAGGGCCGCCGCCTGATCGGACACCTTTTCGAGCACCTCGAAGGCCTCGCCGAACCTCCCGAGCTTGTAGAGGGATATGCCTGAGAGCAGCTTGTCCTCAGGGTTCTTGCGAGACTTTGCCGCCCGGACAACGTCCAGGAGCCTGCCCTCATCGAAGGCCTTCTGCACTTTCTCTGACGAACCGGCCATACGCACCTAATATTTGAGAACTAGTGATCTTTTTTACGGTAACATCACCGACACCCGGAGTCAACACAAAGTGAATGCCCTCGCCCTCGAATTTCTTGTCCGACGCGAGGGCACCGTCGATACGGTCGGGATGCGGGAAGTCAAGCTCCTCCAGCGGGTACGCCCACTTCCTGAGGAGCCGGGAGATCCGGGTCATCGCCCTGTCCTCGATCACCCCGAGCTCCCTGGACAGCCAGACGGCAAAGTACATGCCCGCGCATACGGCTGCACCGTGACTCGGTTCGAATCCGCCCGCGAGCTCGACGGCATGTCCCAGGGTGTGACCGAAGTTCAGGATCCTGCGCAGCCCCCCTTCCCGCTCGTCGCGGCTCACCACGCGGGCCTTGTCCCTGGCGCAGCAGGAAACGACCTTCTCGTAGTCCAGGACGTCGGCGGCCTCCAGATACTCGAACAGGGGCGCGTCCATGATCACGCCGTACTTGACGACCTCGGCCATGGCGTCACGGATCAGGCGCGGTTCGAGCGTGTCGAGGAAGGCCACGTCGCTGAGCACCATGAGGGGCTGGTGGAAGGTGCCCACCAGGTTCTTGCCCTGCCTCACGTCGATGCCCGTCTTGCCGCCGATGCTCGAGTCCACCTGGGACAGGAGCGTGGTGGGCACCTGTACCACGGGGATGCCCCTCATGAAGATGCTCGACGCAAAGGCGGCCAGGTCGCCGGTGACACCGCCTCCGACAGCGAGGCAGACCCACTGGCGGTTCACCTGGGCAGAGAACATCTCGTCCAGGACGCCCGTGAGCACGGAGAAGGATTTGGATGCCTCGCCGGACGGCACGGTCATCACGGCTTGCTTCGTCCCCGGGAGACTGGAGCGGATGATGGGACCATGGTGAGCCATGACCGCCTCATCCACGAGGGCGAAGATGCCTTCAGGACGGATGTGGCGCGACAGGTGCCTCCGGATGTCCCGGAAGGCTCCTCTGCCGGTGTAAACAGGGTACGGGGACGACGGGACAAGGACCGGCACGGGTTCACGCAGGCCCTCGACATGACCCGCCACTGCCTCGAGCACCTCCTGGACGGTGAGGCCGTCCGTCTGCACGGTGACGTCGGCATCCCCGTAGGCGGCGGCCCTCTCGAGAAGCAGGGCACGGGCGTTCTCGTCCCACAGGGGTCTCGCCGGGTCCTTGGGAACCCGGCGGGACAGGGTCTCGAAGGTCGCCTTGAGGTGTACGATGTGCCCGCAGGCCTTCATGACGGCACGGTTCAGCGGGTCCGCAGGAAGGCCGCCCCCCGTGGCCACGACCGCGCCGGGTGCCGTGGAGCAGATATCGTACAGGGCCTGGCGCTCCATGAACCTGAAGGCACGCTCCCCGGCACAGGAGAAGATGTCCCGCACCGAGGTTCGGGTGCCTGCACAGATGTGCTCGTCGAGGTCGATGAAGGCCCGGCCGAGCCGGTCCGCGAGCGCCCTGCCCACGGTGGTCTTCCCGGAGCCCATGAACCCGGTGAGGAAGATCATAGCGTCTCCCAGTACCTCCGATGCTCGATGAAGGCCGACTGGAGGGCGGACATGCTCGGTTGCGTGAACCCGGCGAGGATGGCGCCGGACACGGCGATGGCGCCCATGGCCTCGCCCACGACGGAGGCAGCCGGAACGGCGCACACATCCGATCGCTCGTAGCCGGCCTGCACGGGAGAGCCGTCGCGCAGGTCGACGGTGGCCAGCCCCTTCATCAGCGTGGGGATAGGCTTCATGGTGCACCTCGCGACGACGGCTTCGCCGTTGGTCGTGCCCCCCTCCAGGCCGCCGGCATTGTTGGACACCCTGGTCTTGGGCCTGGTCGGGAGTATCGGGTCGTGGACTTTCGACCCGGGGAGTTCGCCGCACGCGATGCCGGCGCCGATCTGGACGGCCTTGATGGCCGGAATGGACATGAGGTGCATGGTGAGCAGGGCGTCGAGGCGCTTGTTCCACTGGGTGTATGTCCCGATCCCTGCAGGGAGGCCGGTGATTGCCAGGGCGAATTCCCCGCCGAGTGAATCCCCTTCGGCTGCGGCGCGGTCAATGGCACGCTCCATCTCGCGGGTCGCCGTCTCATCGGGACAGAAAACGATCGATGCATCCCTGGCGCGCACGTCCAGTGGTCCACCGTAGCCTGCGGGCCCGATCCTGGTGACCCACGAGTGTACTTCGACGCCGAGCGCGGCAAGGAAGCATCTCAGGACACCGCCGGCAGCCACGCGGGCGGCGGTCTCCCTAGCGCTGGAGCGTTCGAGGACATTGCGCAGGTCCCCGTGCCTGTAGCGGGCTGCACCGGCCAGGTCCGCATGTCCGGGCCTGGGCGCGCACAGTTCCCTTCCAGCGGTTATCGCCCAGGGGTCCATGTACCGGTTCCAGTTCTCGTGGTCCTGGTTCCAGACCGCCAGCAGGACCGGGCTCCCGATCGTGATGCCCCCCCGGATGCCCGACAGGACGTCCACCCGGTCCTTCTCGATGGCCATCCGGCCGCCCCTGCCGTAGCCGTGCTGGCGGCGGGCCAGGTCGGCGTCGATCACGCCGCGGTCCACCTTCAGCCCGGCGGGAAGGCCGTCCAGGAAGGCGAAGACACCCCGTCCATGGGATTCACCAGCGGTGTAGAAGACGAGCATGAAACCCCCCGCACAGTAGTCGATGGGGTGTGATTATGGGTGATGAGGGCAGGGTTTGTCAACTCAGAGCCTCAGCTTCACGGCCATCCGGTAGGTCCTCCCGCTCACCGGGTAATAGAACGAACCCCACTCGGTGGCGCTCACATGCTCGGGGGACCTGTCGTCCAGGAGGTTGTCCACCTTGAAGGACACGTCGGCGTTGGCGCCGATGTCGTAGAGGACGGCGGCATTGACGAGATACCGGTTCCTTGTCCTTGTTGTGTTTGCCTCGTCGGCGTAGGACCTGCCCCTGAGCTGGTACGAAACGGTCAGGGTGGCTGCGCGGTCTGCGACCTCCTGGTGGAAATCCGCCTGGAGGTTGAGGACCTGGGAGGGTTTCTGGCCAAGCTCGTTGTCCTTGTACGCGCCGCTCTCGTAGGTGTACCTGTTCAGTGTGTAATTGGCGGTAACGAGGACGCGCTCGACCGGCGCAGCCCAGGCACTGGCCTCGACTCCCTGGGCAAGGACCTTGTCCACGTTGATGTAGGTGAACGTCTCGGGTGCGGGATAGTCCGTCTTGATGAGGTCGCGGTAAACGGTGCGGAAATAGTTCATGCCGGCCCCGAAGGAGTTCAGGGTCAAAACGGGCCCGATGTCGAAGCCCACCGATTTTTCCGGCTCGAGGTCGGGGTTGCTGATGAAGGCGTACCAGGTGGACGGGGCATAGAGCTGGCCCATGGTGGGCTCGCGGTACCCGGTGCCCACATTGGTCTTGACCTGGAGATGGTCCATCATCTTCCAGGCAGCACCTGCATGGTAGGACCATCGATCGCTGAATTCCGAGCTGTTGTCGAACCTGCCGGTGAGCTCGATATATACCGGATGGAGGTCGATGCCGCCCGAGAGGATGCCGCTGCCGGTCCCGCGGCCGTGTATCCCGTAATCGTCGCTGTTGAGCCGCTCGTGGAGGTACTCCAGGGACGGGCTGAGCCTGAAGGCGCCGACCTTCCTCGTATAGGAGACAGCAAGGGCCCTGTCCACGAGCTTCTGCCTGGTGTCGCCGAACACGCTCTCGATGCGCTCCCTGCCCACCATCATCCAGGTGCGCAGCTTCAGGGACGCATTGCCTGAAAAATCCCGGGCGGTCTCGGCAAGGTACAGGTCCTGCACGGCGTTCACCGTATCGTCGGGGGTGAGATAGCCCGCAGAGCCCTCCCCGCCGGGAGATCCGCTCTCGTGAACGATGCGGCTGCCCGTGGCCGAGGTCTTCCATCCCGTGGTGTCGAACACCGCCTTGAACAGGCCCGAGGTGTTCTCGTACCCGTTGTTGTCCCTCCTTGCGGTGTCCTCGTCGTCCCGCTCGTACCGGTAGTCGTTGTCGGCAAAGGAATGCGTGAGGTTGGCCATGATGCCGACCTGACCCACCCGCGTGCTCAGATGACCGTGATAGAGGCCGTACCCATAGGACCCCTGGGATGCGGTGACGTCATAGTCTTCCGTCATGGACGGGCTGGCCGAGACGAGGTTCACCACTCCGCCCATGGCCCCCTTTCCGAACGATGCGGTGTTGCTGCCTCGAATCACCTCGATCCGGTCGATGTCAGGCATCACGTACCGGGACAGGTCCACGATGTCTCCCGTCACCCGGTTGACCGGGACGCCGTCGATCATGAGGAGGGTCTGCTGGAAGCTCGCCCCCCGGACCGACAGGGGCGACGGCATTGCCCCGCCGTAGTCCGGGAGATCGACGGAGGATGCGTTCCTGAGCGTACCCTCCGTGTCGATGAGACCGGTGGAATTCGGGCCCGCAGAGATGACGTCGGAAAACGACGTGCTGGCCCTTGCCGAGACAGCTCCCGGCGACGTGCGCACAACCGTGGGCGTGACGGTGATGAGGATGTCGGATGCCGCCATGAGGAAGATGGGAGACATGGACAGGCAGACGAGCACGGAGACGAACAACGGAGCCGGAAACCGGTGTGCCATGAGGACACCTCCACGGAGTATTCCCTTGGAGTCTCCACCCGGGTACGCGGGTGTAGTCCATACCGCGGATAGGTCTTCTGGCTCACGGTTTTCGGCCGGCCCGGCCTTCCCGCTTTCGCAGTGGCCCTTCTAAAGGGCGGCCATGCCCGTTCACAGCGGCGTCCCCGTCCCGGATTTTCACCGGGTTCCCTTGAATCCGCAGCGGGTTAAGGGGGTGATACCAGACAGTCGAGACGGATGTCAATGGCTGCCGGAGCCTTTTTACGCTTGCAATGCACCGGGATCTCTGGCATATGCCACCTATGAAGACAGCATCAGCCTCCACACGCTACGGCTATTATTTCTGGTTTTACGGGGCGTGGCCGCCTGTGGGCTGATCTGTTCGGACACGAACATACAGGCCGTGGGTGGTCACCTCCCACGGCCTTTCCTTTTGAAGGCCCTGGATGAGTGATCGACACGGCTCGGGAAACTGAGAACAAAGGAGGCCAGTGTGATCATTTCCATGAAAAAGGGTGCATCCCCGGAACAGATCGAACACGTCAAGACGCTCATCGCGTCCTTCGGGTACAGGATCCACGAGAGTGTGGGGGCTGAACGGACCCTGCTCGGCGCCATCGGCGACGAGCGGGGCAAGGAGCGCCTCACCTGCCTCGAGGCCCAGCCGGGTGTGGAGAAGGTCATCCGCATCCTGAGCCCGTACAAGCTCGCATCCCGCGAGACCAAGGCCGAGCCCACTGCGGTGGATCTCGGCATGGGGGTCAAGGTGGGCAACAGCCGCATCGCCATCATGGCAGGTCCCTGTGCCGTGGAGTCCAGGGAGCAGATCATGGAGGTGGCGGAGGCCATCAAGGACAGCGGCGCCCATGTGCTCAGGGGCGGGGCCTTCAAGCCGAGGACCTCGCCGTATGCCTTCCAGGGGCTCAAGAACGACGGGCTCCTCCTGCTCTCCATGGCCCGCGAGCGGTTCAGGATCCCGGTGGTGACAGAGGTCATGGACATCGCGAGCATCGAGGTCATCCTGGAGAACGCGGACTGCCTCCAGGTCGGGGCCAGGAACATCCAGAACTTCCAGCTCCTCAAGGAAGTGGGCAGGGTCGAGAAGCCGGTGCTGCTCAAGCGCGGCATGTCGACCACCATAGATGAACTTCTCATGTCCGCCGAGTATGTCCTGTCGGGCGGCAACTCCCAGGTTATCCTGTGCGAGCGGGGCATCCGCACGTTCGAGACCGCCACCAGGAACACCCTCGACCTCTCGGCCATACCCGTGCTCAAGGAAAAGACCCACCTGCCCGTCATCGTGGACCCGTCCCACGGCACCGGCCACGCGCGCTACGTGGAGGCGATGTCCTACGCGGCCATCGCGGCAGGGGCGGACGGCCTCATGATCGAGGTCCACCCGAGACCCGAGGAGGCCCTGTCCGACGGGCCGCAGTCGCTGAGGCCCGCCGAGTTCAAGCGGATCATGGAGGGCATCAAGCGCATCGCCGCGGCCGTGGGAAGGGATGTATGAAGGCCTTGATTTTTGAGCTGCACGTTTCTACAATAGCGTTGTTATGGGATATTTTCTTCCCCAGCACAGATGGGCGGTGAGGCAGGGGTCGTCCCTGGCGGAGCGTGTCGTCTGCAAGGAACTCGGCTGGAACCTGGAGGGGGCCTATGACGTGAAGACCCTGGCCGAGCTCGACCAACGCGCGCAGCAGGTGGCGGTGTTCGCCCAGCTCCTGCGCGTGGAGCACCCGGAGTCGTCCCTCCCCGCCCATTACCGGGTGTGCCTGCACGACGGCGAGATCCTCGGGTTTCTCGGCGGCAACCCGGACATCGACATCCTCTCCTTCATCACCTTCATCATGACCCACGAACTCCTCCATGTCCACCGATTCGCAACCGGCAAGGCGGACTTTTTCAGTGAGAACCACGAAGAGGAGGTCGTGGTGGATGCGCTGACCAGGGTCCTGCTGGCGAAGAACCCGGTCATCGGGCTGAAGAAGGTGCTCTCGCTCCTTGACAGGATAGCGGCGGCACCACTATATAACGAGCACATCCTGAATCAGCAGAGGTGCGTCAATGCCTATTTATGAATACCGGTGCATGAAATGTAACAGTGAATTCGAGGTGATGCAGAAATTCAGTGATGCCCCCCTGAGCAAGTGCCCCTCCTGCGGCGGCAAGGCGAAGAGGCTCATTTCCCGTTCGTCCTTCCAGCTCAAGGGGTCGGGCTGGTACCTGACCGACTACGCGAAGAAAGGATCGCCGAGGGACACCAGGGACGCTTCGGGCTCTTCGGATTCCTCCTCCGAGTCCACCCCGTCGACGACCACGTCGTCGAGTGAAGACTGAAGGCACCCATGGCGCTGACCCACCTCGACAGGAAGGGCCGCATCACCATGGTGGACGTGGGTGACAAGGCAGTTACAAGACGCGCCGCCACGGCCCGGGGCACCATAAGGATGAGCCGCCAGGCCTTTGCCGCCGTCGTCTCGGACTCGGCCAAGAAAGGCAATGTCCTGGCCACGGCCAAGATCGCAGGCATCATGGCGGCCAAGAACACCGGCACGACCATACCGCTGTGCCACCCGCTGCCCATAGACCACATATCCGTGGATTTCCATCCCGATGAGGGGACGTGTTCCATCGAGGCCGAGGCCACGGTAAAGGTCAAGGGCAGGACCGGCGTCGAGATGGAAGCCCTGCATGCCGTGGCAATCGCGCTGCTCACCATCTACGACATGACAAAGGCCATGGACAAGTCCATGACCATCGATGAAATCCGTCTCGAGGAGAAGTCAGGGGGGAGAAGCGGCCGATACACGAGAACCTGAGGCCGCCCTCCCCTCTCTCGATCGTAAGCTGAGACTACTGCGTCAGAGGAGCGAGCTGGAGTTCGACGCGGCGGTTCTGCTGCCTGCCGGCATCGGTGTCGTTGCTCGCAACGGGGCTGGTTTCGCCGAAGCCCTGCGTATAGACCCTTCTCCCGTCGACGCCCTGACCGATGAGGTACTGGCCCACGCTGGCTGCGCGACGTTCAGACAGGGTCTGGTTGTATGCGTCGGCCCCGACGCTGTCCGTGTGTCCATAGACGTCGATGAGGGTCTTGTCGAACTCCTTGAGCACGAGCACAACGGAATTGAGGACGTCGAAGAAACCCGCATTGATATCGGCGCTGTTGGTGGCGAAGGTGATGTTGCCCGGCATGTTGAGTATGAGGTTGTCACCCTGCCTGGTCACGCTCACCCCGGAGCCCTGGAGCCTCTGGCGGAGTTTCTCCTCCTGGCGGTCCATGTAGTATCCCACCCCGGTCCCCGAGAGACCGCCTATGCCGGCACCGATGAGGGCACCCTTGCGTTTGTCCTTGCTCACCGCAGCCCCGACGGCCGCTCCCCCGGCAGTACCGATGAGGCCGCCGATGGCCGCTTTGCTCAGCTTCTTCTCTCCCGTATACGGGTCCGTGGTGCAGCCTCCCCCGAACAGGAACAGGGCTGCCACGAAAACCACGAGACTCAAACTGATGATGCGCATTGTCTTATCCCCCTTTCTTCTTACCCGGTACCCGGGTTATGACGTTCCCTGCATAATGCAAATCCTGACCTAGTACAATAGTAACGATGAGGGCGAGGGCTTTCAACTGGTTCCACGCATAAAAAATCACCCGGCGAGGTGAAGGATCGCCCCGCATTCGCTCTGGATGTGTGCCTGCACCAGCGCGCGGTCCCGGTTCGTGTCGACTATTCGGTGGCGGCTTTCCGTGGCCATGGCGAGGAAGGCCTCCCTGAGCCTGCGGTGATAGCCGATATCCTGCAGTTCGAACCGGTCGGAAGGCTCGATCCTGGCCAGTGCGAGCTCGGGGCTCACGTCCAGGACAAAGGTGAGATCGGGTTCGATCCATGTCCCGCTCATTTCCATGATGGACCTGACGGTGCGTGAACCCAGACCGCCCAGGACGCCCTGATACACCATGGTGGAATCTATGAACCGATCTATGACGATGACCCTGCCGGCGGCGAGGCCCGGCTCGATGATGTCCTTGATGTTCTGCCTCCGGGATGCCAGGACCAGCATGAGTTCGGTCATGGCGTCCATGCCGTGGTCCAGGAAGAGGGTGCGTATCCGCTCGGACAGCGAGGTGCCGCCGGGCTCCCTGAACGAGAGCCACGGCAGCCCCTTCATGGTCAGAAAGGAGCAGAGGCGGGCGGCATTGGTTGTCTTGCCGGTCCCCTCCCCCCCCTCGAAGGTAATGATCACTTCTTTTTCTTCTCGACCTTCAGTGCCGCATGGGCGGCTGCCAGCCTCGCTATGGGGACCCGGTAGGGGGAACAGCTCACGTAGTTCATGCCGACCTTGTGACAGAACTCGATGGATGAGGGCTCTCCCCCGTGTTCGCCGCAGATGCCCACCTTGAGCTTCTTCCGGGTCTTCCTGCCCTTCTCGATACCCATCCTGACGAGCTCTCCCACGCCCTCGGTGTCCAGCGCCATGAACGGGTCCCTGGGGAGGATCTTCTTGTCGACGTAGATCGGGAGGAACTTGCCCGCATCGTCCCGGGACAGCCCGAAGGTGGTCTGGGTGAGGTCGTTGGTTCCGAAGGAGAAGAACTCTGCCTGTTCGGCGATCTGGTCCGCCGTCACGGCGGCCCTGGGCAGCTCGATCATGGTGCCCACCATGTAGTTGAGCTTCACGCCGTATGACGTGATGATCTCGTCGGCGACCTCGACGGTCATCTTCCTCATGGCGGCCAGCTCGTTGACATGGCCGACAAGGGGAATCATGATCTCCGGTTCCACGTCGACCTTGTCCCTCTTCACCTCACAGGCCGCCTCGATGATGGCACGCACCTGCATCTCGTAGATCTCGGGGAAGGTCACGCCCAGCCTGCAGCCACGGTGGCCCAGCATGGGGTTGGCTTCGTGGAGCGCGTCGCGCTTGGCCCTGACCTCGGCAACGGGCGTCCTGAGGGCCTTGGCCACCTCGGCCAGCTCGGCATCGGTGTGGGGGAGAAACTCGTGCAGCGGGGGGTCCAGCAGGCGTATGGTCACGGGCAGGCCCTTCATGACCCTGAATATCTCCTTGAAGTCGCCCTTCTGCATGGGTTTGATCTTGTCGAGGGCCTTCCTGCGACCTTTCTCGTCGTTGGCCAAGATCATCTCGCGCACGGCCAGGATGCGGTCGGTTTCGAAGAACATGTGCTCGGTCCGGCACAGGCCGATGCCCTCGGCCCCGAACTCGCGGGCCACCTGTGCGTCCTTGGGCGTATCGGCGTTGGTGCGTACCCCGAGGGTGCGGTACTCGTCGGCCCACTTCATGAGTGTTCCGAAGGCGCCCGAGAGCGAGGGCGGCGTGGTCCCGCACTCGCCCAGGATGACCTCTCCCCTCGTGCCGTCGAGCGACATGAAATCGCCCTTCTTCACGGTCTGGCCGCCAAGGGTGAATTTCTGCTTGGAGTAGTCGACGTTCAGGTCGGGCACACCGGAAACGCAGCACTTGCCCATGCCGCGGGCGACCACGGCGGCGTGGGACGTCATGCCGCCCCGTGCCGTGAGTATGCCCTGGGCCACGTTCATCCCATGGATGTCCTCGGGCGAGGTCTCCACGCGGACCAGGATGACCTTCGCCCCCTTCTTCGCCTCCACCTCCGCGTCCTCGGCGGAGAAGACGACCCTGCCGACGGCAGCGCCCGGTGACGCCGGGAGACCCTTGCCTATGACCTTCTTCTTGGCCTTGGGGTCGATCTGGGGGTGCAGGAGCTGGTCTATCTGATCGGGATTGACCCGCCCGACGGCCTCCCTCTTCGTGATGAGGCCCTCGTTCACCATGTCCACCGCGATGTGGACCGCGGCGGCTGCGGTGCGCTTGCCGGTCCTGGTCTGGAGCATCCACAGGTTGCCTTCCTGGACGGTGAACTCGATGTCCTGCATGTCACGGTAATGCTTCTCCAGGGTCTCGTAGATCTCCACGAGCTGATGGTACTGCCCGGGCAGGGCCTCTTCCATGGAGACGTCGGTCCTGCTCCTCTTTCCCTTGATGTTGATGGGCTGCGGGGTGCGGATGCCCGCCACTACGTCTTCCCCCTGGGCGTTCTTGAGATACTCGCCGTAGAACACGTGCTCGCCCGTGGCAGGGTCACGCGTGAACGCGACGCCCGTAGCGGAGCCTTCCCCCATGTTCCCGAACACCATGGCCTGGACGTTCACGGCCGTGCCCCATTCGTCGGGGATGGCATTGAGCTTGCGATAGGTGATGGCCCGCGGCGTGTTCCACGACCTGAAGACCGCCTCGATGCCGCCCCAGATCTGTTCCATGGGGTCGGTGGGCAGGTCGCGGCCCGTGAGCTTCTTGACCTTTTCCTTCATGGTCGCCACCAGTTTCTTGAGGTCCTTGGCATCGAGCTCGGTGTCGAGCTTCACGCCCTTCCTCTTCTTGGCCTTCTCGAGCTCCTCCTCGAGCTCGTCGTAGTCTGCCCCCATGACGACCTCACCGTACATCTGGATGAACCGGCGGTAGCAGTCCCACGCGAAACGCTCGTTGCCGCTCATCTTGATGAGACCGTGCACGGTGTCGTCGTTGATGCCGAGATTCAGCACCGTGTCCATCATGCCCGGCATGGACGCCCTGGCACCGGAACGCACGGAAAAGAGCAGCGGTGCCTCGGGATCGCCGAACCCGAGCCCCATGGCGCGCTCGACCTTCTTGATGGCGTCCTTGACCTGGGTTTTCAGGTCCTTGGGTATGCCCTTGGTCTCGTAGTAGACGGAGCACATCTCCGTGGATATGGTGAACCCCGGCGGCACCGGGATGCCCAGGTTGGTCATCTCAGCGAGGTTTGCCCCTTTCCCTCCCAGGACAGCCTTCATCTCCGCATTCCCCTCAGCCTTGGTGCTCCTGCCCCCAAAGAGATACACGTACTTTTTCGCCATGATAGTCTCCCTCTTCTCAGATACTGGTGCTCAGGTTGAAGCTGGCAAACGATAGTATAAATGCGGACTTCTCATCAAGTGAAAAATGGCACAACGTGCCTGTTCATCACGGCCCGGACGCGGCCGGGCGTGACGCGCGAGATCAGCGGGCCTTCCCGAGAACGGACCGTGCCGCTATGATGCCCGAACAGCTCGCCTGGATCAGTCCGCGGGTGATGCCCGCACCGTCGCCGACGGCGTAGAGTCCCTCGATCTGGGTCCCCAGCGACCGGTCGAGCATGATCCTGTTCGAGTAGAACTTGACCTCGATGCCGTAGAGCAGGGTGTGGGCGGAGTTCACACCCGGAGCGACGCGGTCGAGCCCGGCGAGCATCTCCACGATGTCGGTGAGGATGCGGTAGGGAA
>JAGOOG010000012.1 GCA_017992605.1 Deltaproteobacteria bacterium | reverse complement strand
CCTGCTCCATGAGGGCCAGCAGCAGGTGCTCCACGTCGATCTCGGGGTGACCGAAGCGCACCGCGGTGTTCTGCGCGTTGGTGATGGCCTCCTGCGACTTCTGCGTGAACTTGTTCACATCCATTGTTCTTTGCGCTCCTTTGATCCTTCGTGATTCCTCGGGTGGTGCTCTGCCCACCCGGATCTATTTCATAAGTAGGTCTGAAGATTCAATATTTCAAGAGGTTCCGGGATAACCGGACAGTGGCCATGAAACGGTCTGTTCATTCACCGCAGGTAGTCGGGAATATTCGCTGAATTCTCTCCCTGTCGTTCCAGATGAGGTCGGTGTCCTCATAGAGTTCCTCCATCCTCTGTTCGACAAGTACCCGAACCTTCTCGAACCCATCTTCATCGAGGTCGGAAGGGACGTACACCGGTTCACCGAACCTGATGATCACCCGGGAGAACGGTTTGGGCACCATGAATCTGTCCCAGCTCCTGAACGTCCAGCGCCTGTCGGACGACGTGATCGTCGGGACAATGGCCACGCCTGAAACCTGGGCGATCCTGAGCAGGCCGGGCTTCACGACGCCGAAGGGCCCTGTGGGCCCATCGACGATGTGCCCGATCCTATAGCCTTTCTGCGAGAGCGCCTTGAGCTGCTGGAGCCCATCGCTCCCGCCCTTCGAGGAGGAGCCCCTCACCGGCTGCCACCCGAGAATCTTCACGATGTGGGAAATGAATTCACCGTCACGGCTCTGGCTGATGAGGATCGCGATGGGGCGCCGCGTTGCAAAGAACGTGATCCCGGGGAAGAACCGCTGGTGCCATGATGCATAGATAATGCTGCCGTTCTTCTCGAGGCATGCCCTTTCATGCTGCGGATCGATGATCCCGAGCCTGTATGTCGAGGAGAGCATTCTGACGAGAAAAAGCCCGACGTAAGGCAGCACCGAGTGGTACAGAAAGAACATAACACTCTTCTTCATGTCCCCCTACGTCCCGAACGTATTTCGAGGATATTCAACACCCCGTCACGATTCGCCCGCCGGCCCGAGATCGTCCGTCCCTGCGGACACAGGCCTCCCCTTCCTGCCGAAGACCCTCTCGATGAGCACGTAGAACAGCGGCGAGAAGACGACCACCAGGATCGTGGCCGTCACCATGCCGCCGAGCACCCCGGTGCCGATGGCGTTCTGCGCGCCCGCTCCAGCGCCTGTGGTGACGACCAGGGGCAGAATGCCGAACCCGAAGGCCAGGGAGGTCATGATGATGGGACGGAATCGGAGCCGTGCCCCCTGGATGGTGGCCTCGATGAGCCCCATGCCCTTTTCGAGCCCGCCCTTGGCGAACTGCACGATCAGGATGGCGTTCTTGGTGGTCAGGCCCAGCGTGGTCAAGAGGGCGATCTGAAAATAGACGTCATTGGCCAAACCGCGCCAGCTCGATGCGAAAATGCCTCCGATGACACCGAGCGGCAGCACCAGCAGAATGGAAATGGGGACGGTCCAGCTTTCATAGAGCGCCGCCAGACACAGGAAGATGACAAAGATCGAGAATGCGTAGAGAAGAGGGGCCTGGGAACTCGACATGCGCTCCTGGTAGGAAAGACCTGTCCAGTCAAAACCGAACCCCTGGGGCAACTGCGCCACCGCTTCTTCCATGGCCAGCATGGCCTCTCCCGTGCTCCTCCCGGGCGCAGGTTCTCCCCAGATGTTGATGGAAGGGAATCCGTTGTAACGGTTCAGCTGGGGGGCGCCCGAGGTCCAGTGACCGGAGGCGAAGGCAGTGAAGGGGACCATCTCCCCCTGCGCATTGCGAACATAGAGTTTCTCGAGGTCCTTGGGGAGCATGCGGTAGGGGGCATCCGCCTGGACATATACCCTCTTCACCCGGCCGCCCTGCATGAAGTCATTGACATAACCGCTGCCGAAGGCCGCCGAGAGGGTGGTGTGGATGGAGTTGATGGGAACCCCCAGGGTTCCGGCCTTTTCCCAATCCACGTCGATGCGGTATTCGGGCACGTCTTCCCTGCTGTTGGGCCTGACCTTGGTCACCCGCGGATCCCTCGATATGATCCCCAGAAGCTGGTTTTGTGCATCCATCAATGCCTGGTGGCCAAGGTTGCCCCGGTCAAGCAACTGGAAATCGAATCCCTTGGACATGCCCAGCTCGACAACGGCGGGCGGCGTGAAGGCATACACCAGGGCATTGCGTATGCTCGCAAAGGCCATCGTGGCCCTGAGGGCGACATCCGGCGCCTTGAGCTCCTTCCGGTCGCGAAGCTCCCAGTCTCTCAGCTTGGCAAACACCATCGCGTTGTTCTGTGACCGTCCGGAAAAGCTGATGCCGGTGAGGGTCATCACCGAGGCCACTGCCTCGGTTTCCTTTTCATCGAAGTAACCCCTGATACTGTCGGCGATCTCCTGGGTCTGTTCCATCGTCGAACCCGTCGGCATCATCACCTGCGCCAGCAGGATCCCCTGGTCTTCGTCCGGGAGATAGGCGGTGGGCATGCGCAGATAGAGAACCCCCATGACCGCGACGATCACCAGGAAAACAGCGAGGTACCGTGCAGTTCTGGAGAGGGAGTGACCGACCACCCCCACATACCTGTCCCGGAGCCTGAAGAACACGCGGTCGAACCACAGGAAAAACGGGCGCAGAAGGGGATGTGCATTCTCAGCCGGTTCGTGCCCGGCCTTCACCGGTTTCAGCAGCGATGCGCAAAGCACCGGCGTCAGGATCAACGCCACGACCACGGACAGGAGCATTGAGGAGATGATGGTCACGGAAAACTGGCGATAGATGACGCCGGTGGAGCCCGGGAAGAAGATCATGGGGCCGAAGACGGCGGACAACACCAGGCCGATGCCGATGAGCGCGCTCGTGATCTGGTCCATGGATTTGGCCGTGGCTTCCATGGGCGGGAGGCCTTCCTCGGTCATGATGCGTTCCACGTTCTCCACCACCACGATGGCGTCGTCCACCAGCAGGCCGATGGCCAGCACCATGGCGAACATGGTCAGCATGTTGATGGAGAACCCGAAGAACCACAGGGTGGCGAACGTCCCCAGGATCACCACCGGCACCGCGATCGTGGGAATCAGGGTGGCCCGCAGGTTGCCGAGGAAGAGCCACATGACCATGAAGACCAGAAAGATCGCTATGAACAGGGTCTTCACCACCTCGTTGATGGACACTTTGATGAAGGGGGTGGTGTCCATGGGGTAGGAGACACTGATCCCCGCGGGGAAGTACCTGCTCATCTCGGCCATCTTGGCCTTGACCGCGTCGGCCGTGTCCAGGGCATTGGCGCCTGCTGCCTGCCTTATGGCTATGCCCACCGCCTCCTTCCCGTTGTAGAGGCCCTTGACGTCGTAGATCTCGGCGCCCAGTTCGGTGCGGGCCACATCGCCGATGCGCACGACTGATCCGTCCGGATTGGTGCGCAGCGGTATGTCGGCAAATTCTTCGGGAGTCGAAAGCATGTTCTGGACCACGATGGGGGCGTTGAGCCGCTGGCCCTTCACCGCAGGGGCCCCACCGAACTGCCCGGCGGAAACCTCCACATTGTAGGCCCTGAGCGCAGCGATCACTTCTGCCATGGTCAGACGGTAGTCAGTGAGCCTTTCGGGATTGAGCCAGACACGCATGGTATAACCGCCGCCGAACAATTCCACCTCGCCCACGCCCGGCACGCGCGCCAGGACCGATTCCAGATTGGATTTGACGTAGTCGGCCAGATCTATATGGTCCATGCGGCCGTCTTCGGATACCAGGGCCACGATCATCAGGTAGTTACGCGTGGATTTGCGGACCTCAACCCCCCGACTCTGAACCACGTCGGGAAGGCTCGGCAAGGTGGATTGTACCTTGTTCTGAACCTTGGACCATGCGATATCCACGTCTGTCCCCGGGGCGAAGGTCAACTCCAGGCGGGAGCTGCCTGCCGAATCGCTGGAGGCGGACATGTAGATCAGGTTGTCGAGCCCGGTCATCTTCTGCTCGATGGCCTGGGTTACGCTGTTCTCGACGGTCTGGGCCGATGACCCGGGGTAGGAGGCGGACACGGAGATCGATGGTGGAGCCATGTCCGGATACTGGGAGACAGGCAGGTTGTAGATCGCCAGTGCCCCGACGGACATGATGATGATGGCAATGACCCATGCGAAAACCGGGCGCTTCAGGAAGAACTTGGATAACATCGGACGCCTCCGTCACTCTGTTTCTGCAGGCTGGGCCGCAGTCTCGCTCTTCCCGCCGGGAACGGCTCGCACGGACATGCCGGGTCTGACCTTCTGTATTCCTTCGACGATGACGCGCTCGCCTGGTGCAAGACCTGATGAGACGAGCCAGGCATCACCGATGGCGCGGTCGAGCGTGAGCGGCCGCTGAGCGACCTTCCCCTCGGTGTCCACGACGAAACAGAGGGGGTTCCCCTTGGGGTCGCGTGATACGGCCACCTGAGGAACGAGGATGGCCTTCTCGTTGACACCCTCCCGCGCCACTCCGCGGACGAACATGCCCGGCAGGAGTGTCCCGTCGGGGTTGGGGAAAACCGCCCGCAGGATGACGGTCCCGGTGGAGCGATCCACCGTGACGTCCTGGAACTGGAGGGTCCCCTCGAGGGGATATGCCGTGCCGTCTTCCAGGTTGATGCGGACCTTGTTCTGGCTTGTTCCCTCCCGGTCCAGGGCACCGCTCTGGTAATTGCGTTTCAATCGCAGCAGTTCGGCCGTCGACTGGGGGACATCCACATAGATGGGATCGAGCTGTACAATGGTGGTCAGCGCAGTGGGCTGTCCCGCCGTCACCAGGGCGCCTTCCGTCACATGGGACCTGCCGGTGCGCCCCGAGATGGGCGCGGTCACGCGGGTGTGCTCCAGGTTGATGCGGGCGGACTCCATGGTGGCCTTCCAGTATTTCACATCGGCTTCGGCCTGCCTGAAGGAGGCATCCGCATCATCGAAGCTCTGCTGGCTCACGGCACCGGAGGCCAAGAGCTCCCGATAGCGCTCGGCCCGCAGCCGTATGGCCGGAAGATTCGCCTCGGCCCTGGCAAGGGAGGCCACGGCACTGTCGTAGGAGGCCTTGAACGGTGCCGGGTCGATCTGGTAGAGGACCGAGCCCGCTCTGATGTCGGATCCTTCCTCGAACTGGCGCTTCAGGACGATCCCGGTGACCTGGGGGCGCACCTCAGCGACCCGGTATGGGGCCGTCCGTCCCGGCAGCTCGGTGGTGAGCACCACCTCCTGCTCCTTGATCGTGATCGTGCCGACTTCGGGCGGAGGGGGAGCCTGCTCGGCCTGCTTGTCGTTGCATGCCCCCAGCAGGAACAGGCATGCCGGAATGAACAGGGTAAGTACCGTGGCGATCCGTCCGCGTCTTGTACACGATTTCATCAAGTTCCTCCACCTTATTCAGCTCTCTTAAAACCGTCAAAACATGGCCCATGGCCTCAACGCTGTTCGACCAGTCCCTGGAAAAGGACGTTCAGGATGGTGTCCGGGTCCTCCGGGAAAGGACTGCTGTCCGGCGCTTCGAGCCACCGGAACGTGAAGGCCGTGGTGATCCCGTCCAGGGCGACCGCAAGGAAGAACGGGTCGGCGATCCTCTTGAACCTCTTCTTCTTCATCCCGCTCTCGAAGATGGCGGCAAGGGTCCTCAGGGATTCGTCATGACCTCGCCTGATCTCGTAATTGAGCCCTGCCGACAGATTGAAGCTCTCTCCGAAGGTCTCGGAGAAGAAGAGCCGGATCAGGGGAAGATTGGCCCGGAACAGCTCCGCCTTGGCGTGGACGTAACTCCTGAGCTTGTCTATCTCATCATCCTTCCCCTCAAGGGCGTTGCGGATCATCTCATGGAACTCGTCGGCGTTTTCTAGCAGGAGGGCCCGGTAGAGGTCCTCCTTGTTTTTGAAGTACTTGTATACGGTGCCGATGGCGAACTCAGCCTTTTCGGCGATCTCGTGCATGGTGACGTTGTGGTACCCCTTCTCCGAGAACAGTCTCAGGGCCGTCTCCAGCATCTCCCTGCGCTGCCGTTCCTTCTCCCGTTCGCGCCTCGGGGGCTTCGCTTGTTCCACCATGTGGTCTTCGGGCATGGATCGTTCCTGTCCAATAGAATTGCGTGTCATAAAATAGAACTGAGCGTCATTGCTGTCAAGATCATTCTTGGTGTATCGGGAAACCCCCTCACAGCACTCGATATCAAGGGATCGTGATGAAGCGAAAAGGGGAGGCCTCAAAGAAGCCTCCCCCGATCACCTCAGGCTCAAGAACGTATGCATGTCAGTCGGTCTTGATCTTGATCTTCTTCTGCGACTGTTTCTCCTTCTCGAGCTTGGGCAGGGTGATGGTGAGCACCCCCTTCTTGAAGGACGCCTCGGCCTTCTCGGTGTTGACCTCCTTGGGGATGGGCAGCACCCGGGTGAAGGCACCATAGGAACGCTCCATGTAGTAGGCCTCTTTGCCCTTGTGCTCGTTCTCTTCCTTCTTTTCACCCTTGATGGTCAGGGAGTCCTTGCTCAGACTGATCTCGATGTCCTTCTCCTCAAGGCCGGGCAGTTCCGCGCTCACGGTTATGGATTTGTCGTCCTCGGTCATGTTGACCTGCGGGTTGAAGGCACCGATATCCTCCATTTCCTCGGACCACGGCTTCAGCCCTGCCCCCTTGAAGAAGTCATCGAACAGCCTGTTCATCTCCCGCTGGAACACATCCAGCGGATGTGCCTCGTATTCACGGCCGGCAGGCATGTTCCTGCGGCCCCAACGGAACGGTGTCAGGTATTTCATGGCCTGTACCTCCTTTATGGTTCTTTGACCTTATCCCGCCTTGATGGGGATGCTTCTCGTCTTGACCGCCTCGGCCTTGGGCAGCACGACGCTGAGCACGCCGTTTTTCATCCTGGCCTCGATCTTGTCCCGCTCGAAGGCCTCGTTGAGCGTGAAGGCCCGGCGGTAGTCGCCGACGCCATATTCCGAGTAAGTCGTGCTGTGCTTGTCGAAGGTCATCTCGCCTACCTGCGCCTCGATGGTGAGGACGTCGTTTTCCAGGGTAATGGTCACGCCCTTGTCATCCGCACCCGGCATGTCCGCATAGATGTACAAATTGTTGGCATCCTCGAGGATGTCCACGGCAGGGGTGAAGACCACCTTGTCCTTTGTCCTCTCGGCCACGGCAGTGTCGGTGACCTGCGCCTTTTCCACATTCAGGTTCTTTTTGGTTTCTTCCATGATCGTTCACCTCCTTGTTCAGTTCGCAGGCTTTACGCTGATCTTCCTCGGCTTGTCAGCCTCTGCCCGGGGGAGCACGATCTTGAGTACGCCGGCCACGCACTCTGCCTGTACCTTGCCTGCATCGACGTTGTAGGGGAGCTGCACGGTCCGGAAGAAGTCGCCTGATCCCCGCTCCCTTCGATGCCAGGTCTCGCCCTGCTTGACATCGTGGGGCTTCCTTGTGCCCTTGATGGTCAGCGTGTCGCCGGTCACGGTGAGGTCGACGTCAGCCGGATCGACGCCCGGAATCTCCGAGGTTATGATCACGTCCTCATCTCCGGAATGGATGTTCAGCGGCGGGAACGCCGCCATGCGCCGCGGCCTGGGAAGAGAGAAAATACCGCTGACCTCCCGCTGCATGCGATCGAGTTCCCTCAATGGATCCCATCTCCACGTCGGTCGTGCTATGGTAATCATATCGCTTCACCTCCTGAAATCAGTTGGTTTCTTTTTCGAATGTTTATTAGGGACAGTTTTCCAGATTTCAAGGGGGGCCGCACGGTGCTGATGGATGACACTGTTCCTGTTTTTCGTGAATGGTGCCAAGCCGTTAGGGATTGTGCTTCATGTAGCTTTCATGGGAGTCTTGGCCCCCCGTTTTCGATCATGAACTGGTTTGATCCGATAAATATCTGGGGTTCACGCAAGAGACAACTTGCTGCATTGCTGAGAGGTGGAGATAGGCCTGGCATGAAAATACCCTGTACAGCGCTTCGTTTTGATGTTACATATCCACGAATCCCGAAAGAAGAGTAACAGAAAGGCTATGGCAGCAAAGGGAAAGATAACCATTGACCAAAGGTTGTGCAAGAGTTGCGAACTGTGCATCACTGTTTGTCCTGAAAAGGCCATTCGCATAGCGGAAACCTTCAATCACCGCGGCTACCATCCTGCGGAGTTCGTGCTCGAGTCCTGCAGGGGGTGCTCGCTGTGCGCCGTGATGTGCCCCGAGGTCGCCATAGAGGTGTACCGTGGATAAGATCGAGAAGACGCTGATGAAAGGCACGGACGCCATCGGCGAGGCAGCCATACAGGCCGGCTGCCGGTGTTACTTCGGCTACCCCATAACACCCCAGAACGAGGTCCCCGAGTACATGTCCAGGCGCATGGACGAGGTGGGCGGCGTCTTCCTGCAGGGCGAGAGCGAGATCGCATCCATCAACATGGTCCTCGGTGCCGCCGCGTCGGGCGTGAGGGCCATGACCAGCTCGTCATCGCCGGGCATAAGCCTCAAGCAGGAAGGGCTCTCCTTCATCGCCTCCCTGGAGCTTCCCGCGGTCATCGTGAACATCAACCGTGGCGGCCCGGGCCTGGGCAACATCGCCCCCAGCCAGGGCGACTACTACCAGGCCACCCGGGGCGGCGGACACGGCGACTACCGCATGCCGGTCTATGCCCCCGCATCGGTCCAGGAGCTCTACGACATCACCATGAAGGCCTTCGACATTGCCGACATGTACCGCACGCCGGTCATGATCCTGGGTGACGGCATGATGGGACAGATCGTGGAGCCCATCGTCATGCACAAGAGGGCCGATATCGAACTTCCGCCCAAGGACTATATCCTCAACGGCGCCGAAGGAAGGCCTTCGCGCATCGTGAAGTCCCTGATCCTCGATGTGAGGCTCATGGAGGAGCACAACTGGAAGCTCAAGAGGAAATACGACCTCATGAGGAACGAGCTCCCCATGCACGAGGAGTTCATGCTCGATGACGCCAGGATGGTCGTGGTGGCATACGGGACGGCCGCCAGGATCGCCAAGGGCGCCGTGAAACGCGTCAGAAGCGACGGCCTCAAGGTGGGGCTCCTCAGGCCCATCACCTTGTGGCCATTTCCGGATCAGGCCTTTGCAAACCTCTCCAAGAAGGCAAAGCTTATCCTCGTCTTCGAAATGAGCACCGGCCAGATGATCGACGACGTGCGCCTTGCCACCCAGGGCAGGATCGAATGCGAGTTCTACGGCAGACCGGGCGGGGTGGTCGCCGCTCCCCAGGAGATCGCCAGGATTATCGAACGGCACTGGCTGCAGAGGGAGCTCTCATGAAAAAGGTGTACTCCCGTCCTGCAAGCCTCAAACAGGCCCCCTTCCACTACTGCCCGGGGTGCGGGCATTCCATCATACACCGGCTGGTGGCGGAGCTCATCGATGAGATGAGCCTGCGAGGCAAGGCCATCTGTATCCCGCCTGCCGGGTGCGCGGTTCTCGCATACAACTACTTTGACATAGACGTGTGTGAATCGGCCCACGGCAGGGGCTGCGCGGTCGCCACCGGATTCAAGCGTGCCCAGCCCGACCGCTTCGTGTTCACCTACCAGGGAGACGGGGACATGGCGGCCATCGGCACGGCCGAGACCATACACGCGGCCAACCGGGGCGAGCTCATAACTTCCATCTTCGTGAACAACGCGGTGTACGGCATGACCGGCGGCCAGATGGCCCCCACCACCATGCTTGGCCAGAAGACAACCACCTCGCCGTACGGGAGACGCCCCAAGATTGAAGGGTACCCCCTCCTCATCACGAACCTCATAGCCCAGCTCAACGGGGCGGCCTATGTGGTTCGCACCTCCCTGGCGACTCCGGCCAAGATCATGGCCACCAAGAAAGCCCTGAAGAAGGCCTTCGAAATCCAGCTGGAAGGACTCGGTTACACCCTCGTCGAGGTCCTCTCTCCCTGTCCCACCAACTGGAAGATGACCCCGGTGGAGGCCTTCAGGTACCTGGAAGAGCGCATGGAAAAGGAATACCCCCTGGGGGTTTTCAAGGATATCACGAAGGATTAGGGATCGTTGCCATGCTTCAGAAGACCATCATGAGCGGCATAGGCGGGCAGGGCATCCTGTTCTCGGGTCTGTGCCTCGCCTGGACGGCCATGCTCGAAGGCCACGAGGTGACCTATCTGCCGTCCTACGGCGCCGAGATGCGGGGCGGGGTCACGTCGTGCACCATCGCCATCTCGGACGAGGAGATCGCATCGCCGGTGGCGTCTTCGCCGGACTACCTGGTAATCATGGACAACGAATCGCTCCTGCGCCTTCAGAACCTGGGGGCTTCCGGCGGTGAGATCTTCATCAACACCAGCATCGTCACGGACCGGCCCGGCCGCGGAGACATCGAGCTCGTGGAAATCCCTGCAACGGATATCGCTCGCTCCACGGTGGGAGAGCAGTACGCCAACATGGTCATGCTGGGTGCCTTCGTCTACAGAACCCACCAGGTCAAGTTCTCCTCCATGGTCGACAACATGGACATAATCCTGGGCAAGAAGGCCAAGTTCAAGGCAAAGAACATCGAAGCCCTCACGATCGGGTATGACTATTTTCCGAAGGAGAAGTAGGCCATGTCTGTCAAACAGTTTCGGCTCCAGTCAGCGAACGTTTCCGGGAAGCTCTCGTACCTCTCTGACGTCCTGGCCAAGCACGGCGTGAATATCCGTGCCATTTCGGTGGGGCTGGAATCCCAGGAAGTGTCTTCCATCTGTGTCGTGGTGGATGACCCGAAAAAGGCGAAGAACGCCTTTGCTTCGGAGAATGTCGAATACCAGGAGACCGATGTCCTGGCCGTGGAGATGCCGGATCACCCCGGCGGCATGAACGCCGTGCTCAAACCCCTGCGCGACGCCAAGATCAACGCGATCGCCATGTATCCCTACATCGGCAGGGCCAACAACCCCATCATCATCATGGAAGTCGACAACATCAAGGTTGCCACCGACGTGCTCAAGCGCAACTGGGTAAAACTCTGGGACAAGGAAGTCTATCGTCTCTAGCGGAAACCTCCCGCGTCACCGCACAGCCGCACGGCGTTGCATGGCGGACAGTTCCCTTTGGGTGATGCGGCCTATCTGCACCACGGTCGAGTAGGCATTCCATGCCGACATGGCGATGCCGAACCCTGCAGGGAGGAGACGGGATTTTCCCCTGAGTGGCAGTATCCGCCTGGCGATGACCCTGGACCACCTCTTCACCCCCCGGTTCATGTATTTGCCGGGGAGCATCCTCGTCATGAATCCCCTGGCAACCTCCTGAGAATCGGGATCTGTCCCGGGCAGCCTGAGACCGTAGGCCTCCCCGATGATGTTCAGGGCAAGCTCGTCCATCACCTGAAGATTCCCCGGATCGAGTCCATGGAGGATGCTCAAGGCAAGAATGAGGGTGATGCCCTGGTCCAGGGTATAGAAATCTTCAACGCTGAGAAGCACCCAGGAGAGGATGGTTCCGATGCCGGGAACCACGGAGGGCAGGTTGATGAAGGCGTTCCTGACAGCCTGACCCTGGGCCAGGTCCTCGATAAGGTTCTGGACTGCGATCTGTTCACCCGAGGTCCGGGCATCTTCCCGGATGCGACCGGCCAGGGAGCGTGCACGCAGAACATTGCCCCGGACCAGGCTCCGTACAAGATCGTGGAAACGCCTGCTCACGGCGTTCACAAGATCGGCACCATCGGCTCTGTCCCTGTTCATCACCGCATCAGCGTGGCCTTACGAGGTATAAGTAATATACAAAATCAACTTGTTATGATATGTACCGGGTTGTTCAATGGTTTGTAAAGGGGTCATTCTTGACAGACTGGCATTTTTCCCATACATGTTCATTCTCTTCAAAGGGCAATGACGCATCCATCCGATGCACGACATATCATAGAAGGAGGAAACACCCATGGGTATTCAGTCCATCAAGGACATGAGTCTGAGTCAGAAGAGGGTTTTGATCAGAGTGGACTTCAACGTGCCGCTCGACGAAAACGGTTCCATCACCGATGATGCCCGCATCAAGGCCGCCCTGCCGACCATCCAGCATGTCATAGGCCAGGGTGGCAGGGTCATCCTCATGTCACATTTGGGCAGGCCCAAGAAGGTGGACAAGAAACTCAGCCTCATCCCCGTTGCCCGGAGGCTCTCCGAGCTGCTCGGTACGAGCGTGAACATGGCGCCTGACTGTATCGGCGACAAGGTGAAGTCCATGGTGAATGCCCTGAAACCCGGCGAAGTTCTCCTCCTCGAAAACCTCCGATTCCACCCGGAAGAGGAGAAGAACAGTCCCGAGTTCGCCAAGGAGCTCGCCTCGCTCGGTGATGTCTATGTGAACGATGCCTTTGCCACGGCCCACCGGGCACATGCGTCCACTGCGGGCCTGTGCAGCTTCATCAAGGATTCGGCCGCGGGGTTCCTGCTCATGAAAGAGGTGGAGTACATCAACAAGGCCTTGAAGAATCCCGCCAGGCCCTTTGCCGCCGTTCTGGGAGGGGCCAAGGTTTCCGACAAGCTGGAGCTGGTGGAGAACCTCCTCGACAAGGCGGACAAGATCATCATCGGTGGAGGCATGGCCTTCACCTTCGTGAAGGCCCTCAACCAGGGGATCGGCAAGTCCCTGGTGGAGGAAGACCTCCTCGAAACTGCGCGCAGCGTCATGGAAAAGGCCAAGGCCAAGGGAGTGAAGCTCTACCTGCCCGTCGACTGCGTGTGCGCTGCCGGCCCCAAGGAAACGGGGCAGGTGGTCGTCAGGACCATCCAGGAGATTCCGCCGGATCTCATGGGGCTCGACATAGGCCCGGCCAGTGCTCAACTCTTCTCCGTCGCCCTGAGCGGCTGCGGCACCATCGTGTGGAACGGCCCCATGGGGGTCTTCGAGGTCAAGGAGTTCGCCGCAGGGACCATGACCGTGGCCAAGGCCGTGGCATCTTCGACGGGCTTGACCATCGTGGGCGGTGGTGATACAGATGCTGCACTCCACAAGAGCGGGCTCGCCGACAAGGTAAGCTTCGTGTCGACTGCGGGGGGCGCCTTCCTCGAGATGCTCGGCGGCAGGGAACTCCCCGGTGTGGCGGTGCTGGAGAAGTAGGCAGGAACCATGAGAAAGGCCCTCATCGCAGGAAACTGGAAGATGTTCAAGACCGAGGGGGAGGCGGTCCTCTTCGCCGAGGAGCTCGCCCCCCGGGTTGCGGACGTGGAAGACCGGGAAATCCTCGTCTGTCCTCCCTATGTCTACATCTACCCCCTCATTCATGCCCTGGTGGGGTCAACCGTCATGGTGGGGGCCCAGAACGTCTTCTGGGAAGATCAGGGGGCCTTTACCGGCGAGGTGAGCGCACCCATGATCAGGAGCACGGGCGCTCGCTTCGCCATTGTCGGCCACTCGGAGCGCAGGCAGTACTTCAGCGAGACCGATGAGAGCGTGAACAGACGGCTCACCGCATGTCTGAAGGCCACCATCGCGCCCATCGTATGCGTCGGCGAATCCCTCCAGGAACGTGAAGCGGGCAAGACCTTGGATGTGGTCGGCTCACAGCTCAGGGTGGGCCTGAAAAACGTCCCGTCTCACGAAACGGCGCACCTGGTGATCGCCTATGAGCCGGTCTGGGCCATCGGCACCGGCAGGACCGCCACACCGCAGATCGCCCAGGAGGTCCATGCATTCATCAGGGGCGTGCTCAGAGAGCTCTTCGGAGAGTCCCCGGCCGAGGCCGTCCGCATACTCTACGGGGGCAGCGTGAAGCCGGACAACGTGGACGACCTCATGGCACAGGAGGACATCGACGGGGCCCTCGTGGGTGGTGCAAGCCTGGACGTAACGTCGTTCGAACGAATAATTCGATACAGAGGATAAGAACATGCTCTACAATCTCATTCTGGTCATCCATATACTTGTGTGCATCGGCCTCATCATCGCGGTGCTCCTGCAGGCCGGCAAGGGCGCCGACATCGGCGCGGTCTTCGGCGGTGCTGGCAGCCAGGCCCTGTTCGGCAGCGCCGGCCCGGTGGATTTCATAAAGAAGGCCACACTGGTCATGGTCGTGGTGTTCATGCTCACCTCGCTCACGCTGGGTTTCTTCAACCTTGAACGGCCTTCCAAGAGCGTCATGTCCACCGCCCCTGCGGCGACCCAGACGGTTCCCGGCGCACCCGCGGGGCAGGCCGCACCACCTGCCGCCGCACCTTCCGCTCCTGCGGCGCCGGTACAGCCGGCAGCGCCTGCTGCTCCCGCGACACCGGCAGACTAGCCAAGAGGATCACCGTACTGATCGTTGCCTCTCGAAGAGGAGAGGTTCCATCTTTTCCAGGCGAGCCGGTGAGATTCGGGAGGTCATTCCTTCTTCAGGGCTCCTGTACTGCAGTGTGACGGTACCTCGACAGACAGGAGGGCTCATAGAGGAACTGGAAGATAAAAAAGCAGGGCAGGGCTATGAAAGCCCCTGTCTTTTTTAAAGTCTTTAAAGGGGTTTCGTGCTTTCTCTCTTTTTCAGGAGCCAGATAACCATGAACAGTATGCCAGCAAGCGCCCCTCGAGCAGCAGCGTCATCTGATGCAGACGTTGACATGAAGCATGGACCCTTGGACCCATCCGCTACACCAAGTGTAGCTGTATGATCTGTTTCCACCCCGATACCACATGGATCCAGAATGATGCCATTGGCAACGCCATCACTGTCTCCATAGTTCAGGTCCCCATCCCTAAGCTGGAGGGTGACCTCCGTTCTTTCAGGACTGAAGGTTGCGTACGGATACTCTTTCCACCCATTCATTTCATCGAAGAAGTACCACTTTGAACCTTCGGGGGCTGGATTTGAGAGGTAAACGATCACCTCGGCAATGTCACCGGGTCTCTCGACTTCCAGCTTAAAGTCCAGTAACCCGATGGGAAGATCGGCAGGCTTGTTATCGGTAGTATGTATCGATTCAGGATCAAATGATGTAAGTCTTTTTATCGCCTTACAATTTGTTGACCTTCGTACGCTGAGGTACTCTTCCCCTACCAATGTAACGAGAGATTTCATATCATCCTGGAGAAGGTCGATAATCCCATTCCCGTCCAAATCAATTTCTTCGCCAATCAACATTTCCTGATCGTCTGGTATTCCATTCATATTAAAATCGAGAGGATCTACCTGTATGGTCTCGAACGACAGCGGGTCCGACCATTGAGTGGATTTGTTTTGGGCATCTAAGAATCTCACCCTACAATAGTATTTCACTCCGGGGTCGAGGATGAGGTCGGGCACCACCAGCTCGGCAGGGTCAGAACTGGTTGTCAGGTCGAGAACAAGGTCGCCATCATCACTGCTGATCTCCCATTCTGCCTGATTGTATTCACTGGATGGAGAAGTCGATTCCAGTACTGGTGTCAGAGGTACATTGTCAGCGTTGTCCTCAGGAAAGATAATCACAGGTTTTATAGAGGTATGAGGTTCAGGGGACACATTGTCGTCCAACGGCAGGTCTTCATTCTGTCCTGCTTGGTCAGCTGGTTCATTTGTTGTTTTATCTTCACTCGGTGTGCCGGCACCACCAGGGTTGATCACTGCACTCCCCTCAGGAGGCGTGGTGGCTGTGAACTGGATGGTGTCGATGGCCGGGGAGCTCATCCAGTTACCAGAATTGTCCTTGAAACGCACATAGACTGTTTTGGTGCCATACCCGCTGGAAAGCGTCCACCTGTAGCTGGTGGCATAGGCTACCTCGCTGGAATACGTTATCCCGTCGTTGCTGACCCTCATGCCGGTAACGGTCCCCCCGGTATCTTGGGCGCTCAAGGTAAGGGTCACCGAATTCGAGGATGTGCTGGCAGCACCGGCGTTGATCACTAAACTGCCCGCAGGAGGCGTGGTGTCTGCAGGGGATGTAGGGGGTGTAGGGGCAGGAACGAACACACTCTGTGTCTGAGACCTCGTCGATTCATTGCCAGCTCTATCATAGGCGGATACTGCCACATAGTACGTGACCCCGCTCTGCACATTGGGGATCTGATACCTGGTGACGTTATGTACATCGACAACCGTGCTGAATGTTCCCGATCGAGTACCGTGATATACTTTGTATCCTGCCAGATCACTCTCAGTGTTCCTGTTCCAGCTTATGCTCAAGGAGGCTGTAGTACCTTGGGCCGGGAATAAGATCAACAATGCTGCGGAGAGACAAAACGCACATATATATTTCCTCACGATATCACCTCAAGTGGGATCAAGTAAGTGATCCTATGGAGGCAATATGTGAGCCAGCATTTTACATCCAATATTATTATATAGTTAAAGTGCGTTCTTGTTGCTTGTATCGACATAATTGTACATGACCCTGCATGAATTGTAACCAAGGCTCATTGAACGACCAATCTCAGTGGCTGTCCTATGAAGTGACCGGAATTGACGAGAGGTATGCTTGTATCAGGAAGTATTCATGTTCATGGCGTTAGATCGTAACCCATGAATGGAAGCGCAGTCGCTTGGTGCCGCACCATACACCACGCCAGGGCCTAACCGTAGGTTCCCTCAATGCCCGCTCGTTCTCACAAGCACGTACCAATGATGATCATGTGCCATCAGCCATCACACGACATGGAGCACGCTGCCTGGGAGTCCTCGAGCCGGAATCATCGCGCTCGAGCCCTTCTCAGAGAGCCGCTGTTTCGAAGATATGCGTACGGCCTAGCGACTCTCGGTCTGCGTCTCGACAAGGCTTCCGCCGCAATATTTCTCGCGGAGCCGCGGCTTCTCGATCTTCCCGGTGGGGTTGCGCGGCACCTTGTTGAAGATGATCCTGCGCGGGCGCTTGTAGCGGGGCAGCGCAGCGCAGAACCGTTCTATCTCGGCCTCGGAACAGGAAACGCCCGGCTTGATCTCGATGATGGCAGCGACGATTTCCCCCAGACGCTGGTCGGGGAGGCCGATCACCGCCACATCCTTGATCGCATCATGCGTGCGCAAGAAGTCCTCGATCTGCACCGGGTAAAGGTTCTCTCCGCCGCTGATGATCACGTCTTTCTTGCGGTCGACCAGATAGACGAAGCCGTCCTCGTCCATCCGTGCCATGTCGCCCGTGTACAGCCATCCGTCCCTGAGTATCTCGGCAGTGGCTTCCGGGTTGTTATAATAGCATTTCATCACGCCGGGGCCTTTGACACACAGCTCGCCCACCTCGCCCTGGATCACCGGGCTGCCGTTTTCATCCACGATCCGTAGTTCCCAGCCGTATCCGGCTATTCCGATGGCGCCGACCTTATGTATGTTTTCGATACCGAGGTGGACACAACCGGGACCGATGGATTCCGACAACCCGTAATTGGTGTCGTATTCATGGTTCGGGAAATAGTGTTTCCAGCGCTTGACCAGGCTGGGCGGAACAGGCTGCGCGCCGATGTGCATGAGCCTCCACTGGTCGAGCTCATAGTCCCCCAGCCTGATGTCCCCGCGCTCGACGGCATCGAGAATGTCCTGTGCCCATGGCACCAGCAGCCAGACGATCGTTACTTGCTCCTCGGACACCGCCTTGATTATCCATTCCGGCTTGACGCCGCGCAGCAGGACGGCCCTGCTGCCGGACAGGAAACTGCCGAACCAGTGCATCTTCGCGCCGGTGTGGTAGAGCGGCGGGATACAGAGGAAATTGTCCGCCCGCGTCTGTTTGTGGTGGGCCATCTCCACCTCGCAGGATATCGTGAGGCTGCGGTGCCCGTGGAGAATCGCCTTGGGGAACCCGGTGGTCCCGGATGAAAAATAAATGGCAGCATCATCATCGTCGGAAAGCGCTATTTTCGGGGCAACAGAGGAACAGCACGCAGTGAGCGCATAGTAACTTTCGGCGAACACGGGGCAGTCCTGACCCAGAAACAGCCGTATCTTTATGTTGGGGATCCGCCCCCGGATCGCATCGATTCTCTCGGTGAATTCAGGCCCGAAGATGAGCACTTCACATTCGGCCAGATCGAGGCAGTACGTGATTTCATCTTCTGTATAGCGATAATTCAGCGGCACCGCGAGGGCTCCCGTCTTCAGGATGCCGAAATAGATCGGCAGCCATTCCAGACAGTTCATGAGCAGTATCGCGACCTTCTGGCCTTTCTGAAGACCTCTTCCGAGCAGAAAGTTGGCGAAACGGTTGGCCTTGTCGTCGAACTCGCGCCATGTCATCTCCCGCCGGTACTTCTTTTCAGGGTTGGTTTCAACGAGTTCGTAGTCCTTCCAGCTCGCCTTGACCTCTTTGATATCAGGATTGATTTCAACCAGGCTGACCTCTTCACCGTACAGGGCGGCGTTGCGTTCAAGAATTTGCGTGATTGGCATGTTCCGTTCCTTTCTTGGTGGTTGTCTGTTTCATTGGTCGACCGTACAACCTGTGCTTCTCCGGAAGAGTCTTCCATTCAGGCGTAAGGATACGGACCTGCATGCCGCCCGGGAAGGCGGCGGGGGGGAGTCGTGTTTCGTGCTCAGTCTGCCTTGTCCCCCTTGTTCTTGTCCTCGATGTCACCCTTCGTGGCCTTGTCCCCCGAGTCGGTCACCGCGGACTTGAAGTTCTTGATACCCTTGCCCAGGGCGCTTCCCACCTCGGGGAGCTTTCCCGCTCCGAATATCACGAGCACGATCACCAGTATGACGATCAGTTCTGTCATCCCGAGTCCGCCAAACATTTTGCAGTCCTCCTTCTTTCGGTAAGGTTAAGCCTTACCATATCGCCGGGCACATGGCAACTCCTGCGGGAATAGGTACCGGTTCATACCGGTTGTGCTCGGGGAAGGATTCCATTACAGTACCTTCTCATGCCGGAGCCGTTCTCTCACGCGTGCCTTTTTATCGACCTGGGGTCAAGGGATGCGCGTATCGAGGTGATCGACAGGGACCTCTCCCTCGCCTGGCTTGGGGGAAGGGGCATGGGTACGTACTTTCTCGGCTTGTCGCCCCGGCTCGACCCCCTTGACCCCCAGAGCCCCCTCGTCTATGCCGCCGGTCACCTTACCGGCACACGGATACCGTCCTCGGGACGCATGGTGATTTCGGCCTTCTCTCCCCTGACGAACACCGTATGCAGCTGTTCCGTGGGCGGGGGGTTCGCCGTGCAGATGAGAAAGGCCGGCATCGACGTCATCCACGTGACCGGCAGGGCCTCCCGGCCTTGCACCGTCCTGATACAGGACGGTACGGTGGCCTTCAACGAGGACCGCCTGCCGGAGGTCCTCCCCCTCTCGGCAGTCTTCGACAGACTGAGGCCCCTGGGAGGATCTGCGGCAGCGGTCGGTCGTGCAGCCTTGAAGGGGTGCCGTTATGCATCCATCATGGTGGACTCGACCTTCGCTTCCGGCAGAGGAGGCCTCGGCCTGGTCATGGCATCCAGAAACCTCCGGGCCCTCGTGGTCAGAGGAAGCGGAAGCGCTCGAAGGCAGTCGCTGGACAAGGACACCGAGGAGACCGCCCGCAGGGACATCATCCGCCTCTTCGACGCCTCGCCGGTCATCATGGGCCGCTCCGGCCTCAGCGCCTACGGCACGAGTTCCCTGGTGGACCTCATGGCTGCACGCCGCATGATGCCGACGGCAAATTTCCGCAGGACCTACTTCGAGGGGTACCGTTCCTTCTCCGGCCCCGTCATCAGGGAACGGCTCCGGCCCAGGCACTATGCCTGTCACGGCTGCCCCATCGCCTGCAAGCAGAAGTCCGACGGCGAGATTCCCGAATACGAGACGCTTTCGCACTTCGGGGCACTCAACGAGAACGACGACCTCGAATCCATCATCGCGTGCAACCGCATCTGCAACGAAAACGGGATGGACACCATCAGCGCAGCCTCAACCATCGCATGCATGGCGGAGATCAGAGGCGTGCGCTACACGGGCCACGACCTGGCGGACAAGGTCAGCTCGATCCTGGGGGATGATGCTGAGGCTGAACTGCTCAGGCTGGGATCAGCCCGTCTGGCAGCCGAACTGGGCGCCCCGGAGACATCCATGAGCGTCAAGGGACTGGAGTTGCCGGCCTATGACCCGCGGGGGGCCTACGGCATGGCACTGGCATATGGGACCTCCACCAGGGGAGGGTGCCATCTGCGGGCCTATCCCATCGCCCACGAGATCCTCCGCAAGCCCGTGGCCACCGACCGGTTCTCGTTTGCGGGCAAGGCCCGCATCATCAAGCTCGCCGAAGACCTGGGGGCCGTGGTCGACTCCATCGGCGCCTGCAAGTTCGCCTTCCTGGCCGCATCTCTGGAGGAATACGCGAGAGGCTTCGCCGCGGTGATCGGCCTGCCCCTGAGCACCCAGGACCTCCTGCACAGGGGGGACGCCATCTACACCCTTGAGCGCCGCATCAACATGCTGCGGGGATTTACCCGGAAAGACGACATGCTGCCGGAGCGCTTCTACCGGGAGCCAGGCACTGCGGGCCCGGGCATCGAGACCCCCCCCATCGACATGGCCGTCTATGAAGATGCCCTGGACAGGTACTACCGGATTCGCGGCTGTGACCCTGACGGCATCGTGACCGACGAACGCGCGAAAGGTCCCAAGACATGCGCGGGCAGATAGACAGGTATCTCCGGAAGCTCGTGGTCCATGGCCTTGTGTCCGGACCGGGGGATGCGCAGCTCTACGGGCTGGATGACGAAATCACCTCCAGCGGGGACACCGTCCCCGCAGAGGCCCGTGCCCTCTTTGATGCCCTCAACATCAACAGCCTCATTATCGCAAAGCCGGAACCCGTACGGTGGACCATCATCTCCGAACTGCTCCGCGAGGGGGGTGACGTCATTTGCCCGACCGATTCGGAAAGCCTCACATTCATCCATGATGTCCCGGTGGTCCGATCCCTCGACACGGAGGAGATCGCACAGGCCCTGAGCCGCAGAAAAGGTTGTATCGTCAAGGACATCGGCATCGTGTCCACAGGGTCGGTCTCTCTGGAACAGGCCTTCATCGTGTTCAGCTCCATCTGTTTCGCCACCTTTGTCAAGTACTTCGCCGACATGCTCGAAGCACGGTCGCAGACCGCGACGACACCGCGTCCCACGGCCGAAGAGCTCGCCACCTGCAGGAAGATCCTCTCGCAGATCGACATGTCGAACACGGCCAATCACCTCTCCGGGGCCATGCCCTCGGGCGAGAAGGAGATCATCGGCGCGATGGATGCGGCCGGCAAGGCCATGGTGGCGGCAGGGCTGGTGGATTCCTTCTTCGGCAATATTTCGCTGAGACAGGGCGATAATGTCTTCATTTCTCAGACAGGCTCCTCCCTCGATGAACTCGAGGGCCGCATCGACTGCACGGCCATGGACGGCTCAACTACCTGCGAGATCACGTCATCCTCCGAGCTCTGCGCCCATGTGAGGATCTACGAGCTCACGGGCATCCGTGTGATCCTGCATGGACACCCCAGATTTTCCGTGATCATGTCCATGGCAGGAGCCCCCCTGGAATTCGGCGAGACGAGAAGTGTCGGGGGAATCCCCGTGGTTGCCGGCGAGGTGGGGGCCGGCACGAGAGGCATCCTGCACACGCTCCCTCAGGCCATGCGGGAAGCCCATGCAGCCATCGTTTCCGGCCATGGATCCTTTGTCGGATCGCGCACCTCGTTTTACGACGCGTTCGAGCGGCTCGCAGGAATCGAGAAGAGATGTTTCGAGCTCTACGCCACTGCCATGAAGGCATGATCGTCTCCCGAGGACATCGATCTATGTGTTGACATCTCCATGAAAATGCAGGACAAAAAAGACGGTTCAAAGGGGGATGGGCTATGAGAAAGATACTGGTTCTCTTCGTCGGCGCTCTTCTCATCGGGACTGTCGGAACCACCGCAAGTGCAAAGGATTACGCAATCATCAAGAAGGCCATGTTCGGGGGACAGAAGATCGAGGTCTACCAGAGCCTCAAGGCCGCCCTCGAAAACTATTCCGGCCAGGGAAAGATCTACGAGGTAACCCTCACGCCGGTGCCTCTCAAGCGTGTTGAGAGCAAGAAGAAGATTGAGGTCTCCGAGTTCACCTGGACGGTGGACGACCGGTATGTGAAGACTGAAAAGGCAGGCAAGGCCGAGAAGTCGGAAACGTCTGAGAAAAACACCTCGCAGAAAAAGCACTAGCACGGTCACGAGATACTCTTTCCGACTCAGGAAACCGATTGACCGGGATGCGTGCATTGGCTAACCTATGACGTGTGACAGGAACAAGCCTCTGAGAAGAAAGGGGGACCGCCATGGATGAGCATGAGACCCAGGCAAAGAAGATAATGGTTCAGCAGAAACACAGCCTGCACGAGGAGGCCCTGGCAAAGGTGATCAAGGACCTCGAGGAAAACCTTGCACGGCACGCAGCATATACGGGACCGGAGAGCATCTTTGCCCATGTAAGGGCCAATGCCGCCGCGCTCCTCTTCCTCTGCCAGGAGCGCAAGCGTGACCGTGACAAGCGCAAGGGTGACTATACCAAGCCGGCACAGGATCTGCCTCCGTCCGGGAGCGATCTCTAGGAGGATCTCTGTCAGAAAATCACTTCTTGCTGCGGCCGTTCCTGCGAACCACCTCCTCGGATCGAGGCATTCCCTGCTCACCTGAAACGGCTGCAGAGGAACGGGTTCATGGGTGACTTTTTTCAATGCGGGCGAATCGCGACCCTTCACCAGATGTGCTCGGTGAGACTGGACAGGCTTGAGGACGAACTGCGTCACTATGTGCGGTTCAAACCCGTCTCATTGATCATGCCGTGCCAGTACTCGGAGATCACGGGGGACGCCCTGACCCGCATCGTTGAGCACCTCAGGGGGGCCGATTACCTTCGCCGCATCGTGATAACCCTGGACGGAGCGAAAAGGGACGGGTATCTCCGGACCAAGCAATTCTTCTCGACACTGCCCCAGGAGACCGTGATCATCTGGAACGGCTCCCCATCCATGGAATCATTCTATTCGCGCCTGTGGACCGAGGGTCTGGTGGATACCGCCGGCGGCAAGGGCAGGAGCCTGTGGATGGCATCAGGTTATCTTCTCGCCCGCAGGGACACGGACGTGATCGCCGTCCACGACGCCGATATCCTCACCTACGAACGGTCGCTGCTCGCAAGGCTCATCTACCCCCTCGTGCACCCGAGCATGGAATATGAATTCACCAAGGGATACTATGCCCGGGTCACCAACCGACTCCATGGAAGGGTCATGCGGCTGTTCGTCATCCCCCTCATACGTGCCCTGAAAACCACCCTGGGGGGGCTGCCCTACCTGGAGTACTTGGACTCGTTCCGCTATCCCATCTCCGGCGAATTCGCCTGCTGTGCCGAACTCATGCGCGTGTGCAGAATGCCTGCGACCTGGGGACTTGAGATCGGCATGCTCGAAGAGGTGTACCGGAATTGTGCCCAGCGACGAGTCTGTCAGGTGGACCTGTCCATCGAGTACGAGCACCTGCACCTCGACCTCTCGGACATGGACCCTTCGAAAGGCCTCCACAGGATGTGCATCGATATCGCGTGCACCCTGTTCCATGCCCTCGCCATCGAGGGGATCTCCTTCACGGAGGCATTCTTCAGATCGCTGAAGGTCTCCTACCAGCTCATCGCACAGGACATGATAAGGTTCTACGAGGATGACGCGGCCATCAACGGTCTCCTCTTCGACCGTCACTCGGAAGAGGTCGCGGTGGATACCTTCACCAAGGGCCTGGACATAGCCTTCATGGAGTTTCTCGAAGATCCCACCGTGGTCCGCTTTATCCCGAGCTGGTCCAGGGCGAGTTCCTCCCTGCCCGGCATCACCTCCGAACTGGTGGACATCGTCGAAAGCAGGACAGTGTGAGGCCCGCGAACGGCTTCACCGGGGGAAACCTTGACCTGACCTGCACACCTGTATATGGTACTCACCAATTATAGAGCGAGGCAGGGTCGTTCTTGACGATCAAGACGGATGTGATCATCATCGGAGGGGGGTCCACCGGCTGCGGGATAGCCCGCGATCTAGCTCTCCGCGGGATCCCCCACTACCTGGTGGAACGGGGCGACTTCGCCTCGGGCGCCACCGGCGCATGCCATGGTCTGCTGCACAGCGGAGGCCGATACGTGGTGAAGGACCGTGAAGCGGCCCGCGAGTGCATCACCGAGAATGCCATCCTCCGCAGGATAGCCAGGAAGTGCGTTGAACCCACCGGCGGTCTCTTCATACGTCTGCCGGGTGACTCGAAGCGATACCGCGACGAATTCCTCGCAAGCTGCGATGAGGCGGGTATCGAAACCGCCATCCTCTCACCAACCAAGGCCCTGGATCTGGTGCCGACGCTGAACCCGACCCTGGAAGAGGCCATCAGCGTCCCGGACTGTTCCATCGACCCGTTCAGGCTGTGCATGCTCAACGCCTACACGTCGCGCCACCGGGGGGGAGGTATCCTGACACACCACGAGGTCGTCGAGGTCATCCAGGAAAAGGGACGCTGCGTCGGCGTCAAGGCGCGGGAACGCCTCACATCCCAGGTCAAGGAGATCAGGGGAAGGGTCCTCATCAATGCCACCGGCGCCTGGGGCGACAGGGTCGCCAGGCTCGGCGGCGTATCCGTTCCCATGTCCCTGTCCAAGGGCAGCCTCATCATAACGAACCACCGGCTCACCAACATGGTCATCAACAGGCTCAGGCCACCCTCGGACGGGGACATCATCGTGCCCAACGAAGCCGTGTGTCTTGCCGGTACCACATCCATCCCGGTCTCCAATCCGAACAATCTCGAGATCGATCCGGCCGAGGTCGACATCGTGGCGACCCAGGCCGAGCAGATGATTCCCGTTTTCGGGACGACCCGACTCATCAGGGCATACACCGGCGTCAGGCCATTGCTCAGGGTATCCGCCAGGGATGCGCGTTCCATCTCCCGGGGGTTCAAGGTCATCGATCATGCAAACGGCATGTTCAGTGTCCTGGGAGGCAAACTGACCACGTACCGCCTCATGGCGGAGAAGACGGTGGATGCCGTCATGGCCCACTTCGGCCTGAAGGCCGCATGCAGGACCGCGGAGCTGGCGCTGGAAGGCCAGGACGAGCTCAGCGGGTATCCGCTTTCCAAGCGGCTCTCGACCATGGATGACATCGTGTGCGAGTGCGAACTCGTGGCCAGGCGTACCGTGGAGCATGCCATCAATACCATGGGCACCCAGTATGTGGGAGACATCCAGCACCGCACGCGGCTCGGCATGGGGCCCTGCCAGGGCGGTTTCTGCACGTACCGGGCACTGGGCATCATGCAGGAGATGGGCCGGGTGAGCCCCGATGCCTCCATCACCATCCTGAAGGAATTCCTCCAGAGACGCTTCAAGGGGATCAGGCCGGCGTTGTGGGGCGACCAGCTCCGTGAGGAGCAGCTCATCGAGAGCATCTACCTGGGCATCCTCAACATGGGTGTGCGCCATGAATGATTCCCTGCACGACGTGGTGGTCATCGGCGGAGGGATGTCCGGTCTGACGGCCGCGATCCACCTAGCGGGCAAGGGTCTAAGGACCGCCCTCGTCTCCCGGGGTGATCCGGTGTGCAGCCTGTCCACGGGCTGCATCGACGTGCTCGATATCGGGAAGCGCCCCCTCGAGGCCATGGGGGAACTGCCCGAAGGGCACCCCTATCGCCTGGTCGGCAGAAAGGGCATTGAAGATGCCTTGAAGATGTTCAGGGATCTCATGGCCGAGGGCCCCTCGCCCTATGTGGGAACGACCAGGAGAAACCGCGAAATCCTGACCCCCATCGGCACCTTCAAGACCACGTGCCTGGTGCCACGGACCATGGAGGCTTCTCAGGGATGCAGGGATGAGCACCTCCATGTAATCTCCTTCCACGGAATACGGGACTTCTACCCCTCGTACATCACGTCGAGACTTCCGAACACCAGCTTCTCGATCTATGATGCGGGGGCGTCGTCGACACTGGCCATAGCGACCAGGTTCGAAGAGGAAGGGTTCGTGGATGACTTCTGCACCTGGCTCTCTGGTCTCGAGATCCCTCCCGGAAGGGTCGCCGTCCCGGCCGTGCTCGGCCTGAGAAATCCCGTGTCCCTCATGAACGCCATATCGGCCCGTATCGGACGCGACGTCTTCGAGATCCCCACCCTGCCACCGTCCATTCCCGGACTGAGGCTCTTCCGTGCGCTGAAGGCGGCATTCCAGAACCGGGGCGGTGACGTGTTCTGGGGCAACGCGATCTCCAGTGTGGAGACACGCGGAGACATGGTGGAGGCCGTAACCCTGGCAGCTTCGGGAAGGCCGTCACGTGTCCAGGGCCGGGTATTCATCCTCGCCACGGGTTCCTTCGTGAGCGGGGGCCTCTTTGCAACCCGGGACGCGGTCAAGGAGATCGTGTTCGGTCTCCCCGTCGATATCCCGGGACCACGGAACGACTGGTTCTGGAACGACTTCTTCACCACCGGCCATCCCATCGAGGGCTCGGGCATCGAGGTGGATTCTTGCTTCAGGCCCGTCATGAGCGGGCTGAAGAATCTCTTTGTGTGCGGAAGCATTCTGGCCCGCAGCGAGATCATGAAGTACCGATGCGGCCACGGCATGGCGCTGGCCACCGGACTCAAGGCGGCAAAGATGTGCGAGAGGATGCTCCTATGACCTTTGAGCACTGCATGCGCTGCACCATCTGCGTGGAGAACTGTCCGATATACAAGGTCGAGCCCCGCTTTCCGGGGCCGAAACAATCCGGCCCGGACGCCCAGCGGTTTCGCCTCGACGGGGAAAAATCGGTGGACGAGTGGGTGAAGTACTGCTGCCAGTGCCGCAGGTGCCAGGTGTCGTGCCCGTACGGGGTGGAAGTTGCCGAGATCATCCTGAAGGCCCAGCTCAAATACGGCAACGAACACTTGAGCCCGATAACCGCCCACATCTTTGCCAACGCCTTCCACTTCAACAAGCTGGGGTCGACCCTCGCTCCTCTAGTCAACAGGATTGAATCATGGCCCATCGCCAGGGGCTTCCTGGGCATGCTCGGAATATCGGGGGAAATCGATCTCCCGGCATTCAGCTTCATCAACCTCGAGCGCGGCAGGAGGAGGAAGGGCAAGGGCAGGAAGGTGGTCTTCTTCTATGGTTGTCACCTGGGGTTCAACCGCCCGGACATCGGCAGGAAAATACGCGACCTGCTGGTCTCCGTTGGCTGCCGGGTCGTCATGCCTCGCCAGACCTGCTGCGGGCTTCCCGCTCTCGGCAACGGAGATCTGGACATAGCGAGGAAATTTGCCCAGAAAAACGCCGCTGTCCTCACGAAATACATCGACCGCGGATTCGATGTCGTGTATGCCTGCACCTCATGCGGGCTGACCCTCATGCGGGATTACCCGGGAATCCTGGATGTACCCGGTGGAAAGAAGATCGCGGAGAACACCTACAACGTCTACGAGTACCTGCTGCCCCTCTTGCAGGGCGCAGGCGAGGAAGGGGGGCTGGGAAGGCTCGATCGCACCATAGCCTACCACATCCCCTGCCACCTGCGGGCTCTGGGCATCGGGTACCCGGCTGCCAGGCTGTTCGCTCTGATCGAGGGTCTTACCTTCCATGTGCTGGACGACAACTGCTGTGGGATGGCAGGAACCTATGGATTCAAGAAGCGTAATCAGGATGCCTCCCGCAGGCTGGGCGTCATCGCTGCCGGTCCCATACGGGACCTGGGGGTGGACGCCGTGGTCTCGGACTGCGGGGCATGCCGTATGCAACTAGGCCACTTCGCGGATCTGCCCGCCCTTGACCCTGTGGAAATCATCACCGAGGCCATCGCCCATAGGGCCTCGGGGAACGAAGCCCGGGCCGGGGGATTGAAAAATCTGCTCAACCATCTGACATGAAAAGGAGATACCCATGAAAAAGATCGTCATCATCCTCGCCCTGTGCCTTGCCATGATCTCTCTTCCCAACGTTTCCAGGGCTGCATCGTCGTCCCTCGAGGTCGTCCTGGTCGATTCCCTGTGGGGGGCTGGCATCGGTGCGCTGGCAGGAACGGCATCGCTCGCCTTCATGGACCATCCCAGCGATCACTATGAGCGTATCTACCAGGGGGCGGCCGTGGGGTTGTTCATCGGTCTCGCGTTCGGAGTCTATGAGCTGTCCCCCATGTTCTACTCGTACACGACCCCGTCAGGAAAGAAGGAAACGGTGTACGGGCTCACCCTGAGCATGCCGTTGAACTAGGCGTCACCCAGGTACACCCCCTGCCGGAAACCCGGGCAGGAGCGCAGGGTGACGGGAAAGGAGGTCCCCATGAAAAGGTCTCTTCTCATTCTTGCCTTCATAGCCGCTCTCGGAGTGCCTCCCCTCGCAGCGCAGGCCGCCGATGCGGGACCTGTGTTCACCACCCCTCTCCTGGGGATGAGCATAGGCGCCATGGCAGGATTCCTGGCGAGCCTCGTCACGGGCGATCCCGAGGAGCATTCCGGCTACATAGGCATCGGCGCAGGGGTAGGTCTCGCTGCAGGCCTCGCGTTGGGCATCAGCTCGATGGAGCACGCATCGGCAGGATTCTACCGGAGGGAATCAGGAAGGGAGCATCTCTACGGGTTCAGCATCTCGATCCCACTGAGATGGGCGTCTCGCGGCAATTCCTGATTCGTCGTCTTTACACCCCCAGCCCCTTGTCCAGCTCGATGGTCCTCGTGAGCGCCTGATTCTCCGCATGGCGCACGAGGGCCAGATCGATAAGCGTGGTGACGAGATCGACGTAGGCTATGCCGGATGCCTCCCAGAGTTTGGGATACATGGAGATGCTCGTGAAGCCCGGGATCGGGTTGATCTCGTTGAGGTAGAAAGTTTCCGGAGATACCAGAAAATCTATGCGGGCCATGCCGGACCCGCCGATGGCCACGAACGCCTCCACGGCTGCGAACTGCATGTCCTCGGTCATCGCCTTGCTGATCTTCGCGGGGATTATGAGCTCGCTCGCGTTGTCCACATACTTGGCATCGAAGTCGTAGAAATCACCGCTGGGGATGACCTGACCGGGGATGGATGCCCGGGGCTCGTTATTCCCCAGGACCGCGATCTCCACCTCCAGGGCCTTTTCCACCGAATCCTCCACCACGGCCTTGGTTGAAAAGCTCAGGGCGTAATCCAGCCCCTTGACTGCCCCGTCCATGTCCGTGACCTTGGTGACGCCGATGCTCGATCCCATGGTGGCGGGTTTTATGAACAGGGGGAACTTCAGGGTCTGCCCGATCTCTCTGAGGACCTCGTCTTGGTCCGTGGTCCACATCCATCTGGTCACGCTGGTGCCCTTCACCACCGGGATACCGTGCTGGGCCAGGACCCTCTTGGTCATGTCCTTGTCCATGGCTATGGCGGAGGCCATGGTATCGCACCCCACGTAGGCGATCCCGGCGAGTTCGAAGAGTCCCTGAATGGTGCCGTCTTCCCCCCGGGGCCCGTGCAGGACCGGGAAGATGACGTCCACCGATGTCAGGCGACCGGACTCGAGGTGGAGAAACCCCCTTTTGTCAGGGTCGGTGGAAAGCACGACCGGTTCCACCCCCTGCCTCCCCCCCCTGCTGAGCGCATCGAAGGCCCCCTCTCCGAGGAGCCACTTGCCGTTCTTGTCGATGCCCACGAAGATGGGATCGAACCGTTCCGTGTCGATGCTTCGCGCAACGGACGATGCGGAAACGATGGATACATCGTGCTCGGTGGAGACGCCCCCGAAGATGAGGCCTACCTTCGTCTTCTGGCCTTTCAATGATCTCGACCTCCGCTCATGCGCCATACTTGGTCAGCTTGTCCGCGTGGGCCATGGCCAGCGGCATGAGGTCCACGTGGCGGACATGTCCGAGTCCCCCGGCCATGCACGCCCGCTCGCCGAATTCGGCCACGGTGTCCGTACGGATGTTGTCCGCATGGAAGAGCACCGGCAGCTCGTGCCAGGAATGCGATTTCTGGACCGCCGGGGTGGAGTGGTCGCCGGTAATGAGGAGGACGTTCGGCTTGAGGGCCATGATCTCGGGGATGATGGCATCCGTCTCCTCGATGACCTTCACCTTGGCGTCGAAGTTCCCGTCCTCTCCCGCAGAGTCGGTCTTCTTGACGTGGAAAAAGAAGAAGTCATGGGTGTTCCAGGCATCCCTGAGCGTCCTGAGCTCGGTGGCCAGGGTGTCTCCCGCATCGAGCACGTCCATGCCCACCAGGCGCGCTAGTCCCTTGTACATGGGGTACGTGGCGATGGCGCAGGCCTCCAGGCCGTACACCTCCTTGTAGGATGGCAACCCGGGATCCTTGGCGATGCCGCGCAGGGTGCATCCGTTGGCCGGTCTCTCGTCCCTGAGCACGGCAAAGGCCTTGTCGATCCAGGCGTTCAGGAGCTCGGCGCTCTTCCTTGCACCGGCGTGGAGGGGCTCCACCTTCAGGGGCTTGAGCCCGGTCTTCTGGGGATCGGTCTCGCTCAGGCCCTCCTCGAGCCCGTCGCCCTCGAGGATCAGGGCGAACCGGTAATCCTTGACCGGCTCCACAATGATGCTCACCCCGTCGAGCGTTATGTTCTTGAGTTTCCCGACGAGCTCGGCGCACTTCTCGGTGGGGATCCTTCCCGCCCTGCGGTCGGTGATCACACCGCTCGCCGGGTCCAGTGTGCAGAAGTTGCCCCTGGCCGCCAGACTCTTCGGGTTCAGTGAAAGCCCTATCCCCAGGGCCTCGAGCACCCCCCTGCCGATGGGGTATTCCAGCGGGTCATAGCCGAAGAGGCCCAGGTGGCCGGGGCCGCTGCCCGGGGTGATGCCCGGGGCGATGGGTGTCGACAGCCCGCAGACGGAGTCCCTGCATAGACTGTCCATATTCGGCGTACGGGCCGTCTCGAGCTCGGTCTTGCCTTTTTCACCCGGCAGGCCGCCGAGACCGTCGAGCACGAGCATGACGATCTTCTTGTCGGATGGGGTCCGGAGCTCTTTCATCAGGTCGATCTGTTTCATGCGCCACTCCTTGGTATGGGGAAGAGTCTGCACCGAGCTCGGTGCACGTGGTTCAGGAACGTTCTACCACCTTGAGAGAAAAATTCAAGGACGTTCAGGTGATGCCCCGCTCGAACGCCCCCTGAACGCACCGGGCCGCCCCCTCCATGGTCTTCTCCCTGCCCACGCTCTTGGCGAGGTGGTGGCCGAAGGTGAGGTTCTGGGACAGCCAGGCCATGGCTGTCTTGAAGCGCTTGAGCGCCACGTCGGCGGAAAAGTGCACGGAAAGGAGCCGGTGCAGGTCAAGCATGACGTCTCTGAGCTGTGGTGGCGGGGGCTGGTCTTCCCCGGCCAGGAGAGCCTTGATGTCTCGGAACATCCACGGCTGGACGATGGCCTGCCTGCCCACCATGACCCCGTCGCAACCGGTCTCGGCGAACATGTTCAGGGCGTCACCGGCCGTCCTGACATCCCCGTTGCCCACCACGGGGACCCTGACGTGGCCCTTCAGCGCGGCGATGTACTCCCACCTGGCACTGCGTGCCATGCCGTCGTCCACGGTGCGTGCATGGATCACGATGAAATCCGCGCCGCTCTCCACCAGCATGTCCGCGAAATCGCACATGGCCTGCACATCCGGTTTGTAGCCGATCCGCATCTTGACGGAGAGCGACCTGGTCACCACCTTTCTGACTTCGGAGAGGACCGCATGTGCCCGCACGGCATCCTTCATGAGCCCGGCCCCCCAGCCGTGGCAGGTGACCTTCTTGAGCCAGCACCCCATGTTCACGTCGATCCCGAAAGGGGAAAAGCCATTCAGTCTGGCCGCAGACTCCCTCATCCTATCCAGGTCGTTGCCTGCGATCTGGAAAATGAGGTCGTCCAGTCTCGTCCACTTCAGGTACACCGAGGTGCCCGGTTTCTCGACCGGGACGATGCGTGCATTGAGCATCTCGGAGTAGAGAAGGTCGCACCCGGAAAAAGAACGCACCAGGTCCTGAATGGCCACATGGCTCAGGTCCACCATGGGGGCCATGAACAGGGCGTTCTTGGGAAACAGGGGCATGAAAACGCTATGCCTTGGGGTCCCTCAGCACCACCAGGGCATCCACGGCAACAGGCATGTCTTCGTGGATGATCATGGGGTTGATGTCGATCTCGGCCACCTCATCGACCTCGAGCCCTATCCTTCCGAGGTTGAGCAGGGCCTTGGCAAGCACCTCGCGGTTCACGGCCGGCTTGCCCCGGAACTCGTCGAGGAGCTTCTTCGCCTTGATCTCGTCCATCATTTCGTATGCGTCCCTCATCTCCAGGGGCGCGACCCTGAAGGTGACGTCCTTGAGGACCTCGGTAAAAATGCCGCCAAGGCCGAACATGACGCAGGGGCCGAACTGGGGGTCGCGGATGAGGCCGGCCACGAGTTCCCGCTCGCCCTTGACCATCTGCTGGACGAGGATGCCGTCGAGCTGGCCCTTGCCGCGCTCCTCGAGGGCCTTGTAGGCCTTCTGGAGGGCGTCGTCACTGTCGATGCCGAGCTCTATGAGCCGGTGTTCGGTCTTGTGGGTGAGCGTCCGGGAAGAACCCTTGAGAACCACCGGGTAGCCTATCTGGTGGGCGAACGAGAGGGCATCCTTGATGCTCGTCGCAACGAATTCCTTGGTCACCGGGATGGCATAGGCGTTCAGAAGCTGCTTGGACTCGTATTCGTTGAGCGCCTTATCGCCCCGCTTGAGAGCGTCTTCAATGATCTTCATAGTATCTCCCTGTCCTGACTGTCATGTCGTATGTATTCCTAGCAGAAAATACAAACCCTGTGAATGGTTATCTGAAAAGACCTATGAGGAACGGGGAAAGCCACGACCCCATACGACCATTTGCATTACCTCCTCTGTGCTGTATAATGTGCATTCAACGGACATCCAGACGAGGGGGAGATGGACGGTGCATTCGCGTCCCTTTCCTTCCGGATAACCGGTCCGATGCGAAAGGAGAGACTATGCCAAAGGACCGCTGGGTCTTACTGCGCAGGGTGGATCAGTATGATCCCGTCAAGATGGCGTCGGTCGTGTCAGAAGGGTTCGAACTCCTGGGACGTACCCCACGGGGCAGGGTGTTGATCAAGCCCAACGTGGTCTTTGCCAACAAGCGTTACTCGATGCATGCATTCACGCACCCTTCCCTGGTGGGCACCACGGTGGACCATCTCCGCCGTTACCCCATCTCGGACCTGACTGTGGGAGAATCCGGTGGGTTCGCCATCCCCACCAGGCTTGTCTTCAAGGAAGCAGGGTACTATGAAATGGGCCTCAAGCACAAGGTGCCCGTGGTGGACTTCAACGAAGACCGCTCCGTGAAGGTGTCCCTGTCCCGGGCGAGATACCACACCACGCTGCACTGCCCGCGGCTCATCCATGACGCGGATTTCAAGATCTGGATGCCCAAGCTGAAGTTCCACATCTGCTGCGAGATCACCAATGCCCTGAAGCTCAACATCGGAAGCCTGCTCCACAAGGAGCGCATGCTCTACCATGACGACCGGCTCAACGAGAAGATCGTGGACATCTTGGAGATCGGCTACCCGGACATGGTCATCAGCGATGCCATCACCATCGGGCACGGCTTCGAGTCCTGCGCCAAGCCCTTCCACCTGGGGCTCGTCATGATCAGCAACGACCCCATCGCCGCCGATGTCGTGGCCGCCCAGATCCTCGGGTACAAGCCCTCCGATGTCCGCCACCTCAAAATCGCCTCCGAGCGTGGGTACGGATCCATCGAACCCGACTCGGTGTCGGTGCACGGCGATATCTCCATCGCCGAACTCGCCGCCAGGACCTCGGGGGTCGTGAGCGAGTTTCAGGATATCCAGAAGGTGGAAACCCCCATCCGTTTCTACGAGGGGATCGGGCCAAACACCCATGAAATATGCTACGGCGGCTGCATGGCGGCGGTCAAGGGGTGCCTGGGAACCATCGATGCCCGGAGGCCCGGATCGCTCAAACGTGCGTCGGGGGGTGCAATCGTCACCGGCATCTTCGAGGGGGATGTGGATGCGGGCGACGGGACATGCGTGCTCATCGGCGACTGCACCGAGGTCAGGGGAAACCTGCGGGCGAAAAAGGTCAAGCGCGTGAAGGGCTGTCCCATCGGGGCGGTCCAGCTCACCACCGTGCTGCCTTTCACGTTCGACATGCCTTCGCCCCTGTTCGACCCGCGGGACACGCCTCTCGTTGTATTGAACACCATCCTCAAGGGTGCCCAGAAGGTCCTGCATGGCGCATTCTGACATCTTTGCCTGAACCATGAACCTCGTGGTCACCGAGATCTTCCTTTCGCTCCAGGGCGAAGGCCCCCTGATCGGCCTGCCCTCGGTGTTCGTCCGCCTGGGCGGATGCATCGAACCCCTGTGCCCGTGGTGTGACACCAGCTATGCCTGGCACGAGTTCTCTGAAATGCAGGGTGACGAAATTCTCCACAGGATCGAGCGGTACAGGTGCAGGGACATCGTGATAACCGGCGGGGAGCCGTTCCTGCAGTGGGAGACCGGGCTGGAAGACCTGCACCGTGAACTCGTAAAAAGGCGCTACCGCATCCTCTATGAGACGAGCGGCAAGGCGGGCATTCCCGACCTGGCGAACGCGACCGTTGTCCTGAGCCCCAAACACATCGAGGGGAGGTGGCACGTATCAGGAAAAACCGTGGGAAAGGCGGACTATCTCAAGTTCATTGCCGATGACAGGGCCTCCCTTGACGAGATCGGACGGTTCATCACAGACAACGCCACCCCTGCAGAGAAGGTCTTCGTCATGCCCATGGGATCCACCAGGGAGGAACAGCTGGCGAGGATGGCTTCCGTTTTCGCCTTCTGCAGGGACAGCGGGTTCCGGATGACACCGAGGCTCCATATCCTGATATTCGACGATCAGCGGGGGGTATGATGGAAGATGCCGTTATCCTGCTTTCTGGAGGTATGGATTCAGGGGTGCTCCTTGCCTGGTCAAGGCCGCGGTATGCGGCTGTCCATGCCTTGAGCTTCGACTACGGGTCCAAGCATGCAGCCAAGGAGGTCTACATGGCCCGCCGGCTTGCCCAGGAGTACGGCGCAACGTTCACCGAGGTGGGGCTCCCTTTCATCAATGCACTGTTCACCTCGAGCCTGCTGCAGTCCGGAGAAGCGATACCTGACGGCCCGTACCGCCCGGACTCGATATCTTCCACGGTGGTGCCCTTCAGGAACGGGATCATGCTCGCCATCGCAACGGGATACGCGGAGACGCACCGGATAGGCACCGTCCTCATCGCATCCCACACCGGTGACCATCCCGTCTATCCTGACTGCACGAGCGAGTTCACAGACGCCATGTCCCAGGCCTCGACCCTCGGGACCTTCACCAAGGTGATGGTCAAAGCCCCCTTCTCCGGATTCGACAAACGCGGGATCGCACGGATCGGCAGGGACCTGGGCTTCGATTTCACCATGACGTGGTCGTGCTACAAGGGCCTCGACCTCCACTGCGGCACCTGCGCCACCTGCCTCGAACGGAAGTACGCACTGGAATTCGATGCGGGAATTGATCCCACGAGGTACCTCTCGTGAGCAGGCTGCCGCTGGGCAGGAAGGTGAATCAGCCCGTCAGGCGTGACCCTTCCGTGCTGTGCGCCATACAGAGAAAACCGTGCCCGATACCGGTACACGGCTATGACCTCTGGAGGTCTTACGAGCTTTCCTGGCTCGACGAAAAGGGCAAGCCCGAAGCAGGCATCCTTGATCTCGCATATCCCGTACAGAGCGGGTTCATCGTGGAATCGAAATCGCTCAAGCTTTACCTGGGCGGTCTCTCGTACGAACGGTTTTCCTCCAGAGAAGAACTGAGGCAAGTGATCGGGCAGGACCTCGGCAGCATTCTAAAGACAGGGTGGTTGTCGATAAACGTGGCGGATCTCGTTTCTCCCCAGGACGCACCATCCTGGAAAGAGCTCGGGGGAACCTGTCTGGACACCCAGGACATAACCATAGACACGTACACCAGAACACCTGACCTCCTGTCCTGCGGACAGGGGCAGACGGAAGAGGCCCTTACCTCGAATCTTCTCAAGACCTCGTGCCCCATAACGGGGCAGCCGGACTGGGCAACGGTGGAGGTACGCTACCGCGGCAGGGTCATCGACCACGCATCCCTGCTCAGGTACATCTGCTCCTACCGGGACCACAGGGGGTTTGCGGAAGAGGTGAGCGAGCTCATCTACGTGGATCTCATGGAACGATGCTCCCTGGATACGCTACGCGTTACCTGCTTCTATACCCGCAGGGGTGGCATCGACATCACGGCGCACCGGCGATCGGACCCGGTCGGCCAGGACGGGGTGGAGCATACACGGCTCATCCGCCAGTAGCTTCTGCGATGGAGAAGATATCCCGCCGAGCCTCAGGCGGGATGTCCGGGAGGAATGGGGTAAAAGAGCAACGTTGTGCGTTCTAGTGTGTCCATATCGAAACTGTTCCCTTGACGTCTGCATGCAATCCGTAAATGGAGAGGCTGCCGAGGCTCGGGCCTGTGGTGTCGTTCCCGATCCGTATGGCACCGATGGTGAACTGGTCGATGTCGATGGTCATGTCGATCACGTGGGTTCCGAGGCCCAGCGACCCGAGTCCCATGAGGCCAAGACCGGTCATGCCGAAGCCCGGCATGGCCATCTCCTTGAGGAAGTTCGAGTCGACATTATAGGTCCCCCTCGAGTCCACCGAACCGATGATGGTGATGTCGCTGTAGTTCAGGAGACCACCCACCACCGACATACTGTCAAAGTGTTGGTCAATGGCGATCCCTGCCTGACCGATGACTTCGCCGAGCTGATCATCGGACAGGGGCACCAGCTGTGCCGATGCAGGGTATGGGAGCATGAGCAGCCCGACCATACAGAGAGCAGCACAGAAGCTCTTGTTCTTCATGAAAAACTCCTTTCTGATGAGGTTCTCCAGGCAACCCGGCTGTCCAATCGTGCGTGGACCCGTGGCTTTCCGGCCCAGGGTTACCCCTGGTGTGGCAGTGATAGACTGTTCTGCAGAATCCTTCTCAGGCGGCCCGGCTGTCCGTCCGGCTGACCGGGAGAGGACCCGTGGCTTTCCGTCCCACAGTTGCCTGTGGTTTGGCGTGTGCAAGGAGTCGATCTCCGGAGCCCCCAAACCATGAGCATCCCTGTCGACCCCTCTCGTACTGACCGTGAGGTGCTGAACGCTGCTCCTGTTACTCTTTTACCCATGTGCGGTCTCTGCAGCCAAAGAGCGCACATGGCACTTCCCGCAGATTGTCAAAGAACGGTCCGGGCATCATCGCCCAACTCTCACGTATCCTATCGATCGGAACCCGTGAGAACATGAATGTGATTCAAGTGGACCCGGGCCACACCAGCTTTTTCTCCTCACCGCCGGGGAAGACAGGTATCGAGGCGTTCTCTCCGCTGTTCGGCTCCACTCCGGCCATGGGCTGACAGGTTACAGAATGGTAATCGACCCGACCCTGCACGAGGGGTCATGTCTGCTTGACGAAACGCTCCCGGGCCGCAACCCTGCTCGCCTGGGCTGCATTGCCCATCCTTTCCCAGATCCTTTTCGAGGCGCCATAATACCGAACCGCGCCCTGGACGTTGCCCTCGTGGCGAAAGAGATTCCCACAGGATTCGAGAATCCATGCCTGGTGAGGTTTCATGCCGGAGGCCCGGGAAAGACGCCAGGCCTTCACGAGTGCGTCGCTCGCCGGGATCGTTTCCCCCATGAGCACACAGGCCTCGGCATACATCCTCAAGGCCCATATGAGCTGGTCACCGTTGCCGTATCGTTCATTCCACTCGATGCACTCAAGAGCAGCCCGGGATGCTCCCTGGGCGTCACCCATGAGGAGCCTGGCCTCGGACAGCGTGTTGAGGGCATAGGGAACCCTGTTGGCGAAGCCCTCCCTGAGACCTGGCAGCGCTTGGCCGGCACGGTCATGGGCTTCGCAGACACGGCCTTCTTCGAGGGCGATCCAGGCCGTGTAGAGTTCCTTGAGATATCCGGCGCCAAGGATGTTGGAGCCCAGGACATCGAACCGTGCAAGGTCTGCCCGGGCTCCCGGAATGTCTCCGAAGTAACGGGCCCTGAAATAGATCGAGCCCTGTATCCTCAGGTAAGACAGCCCTCCCGCCATTCTGCCGAGCTTCTTCTCCCGGATCGAAACCTCGTCGTGGACCCTGCGCGCCTGCTCGAACCTCCCCAAAAGACAGCAGATGTGGGCAAGCCACATATCAGCCATGAGGTCGATATCCATGTAATCGGCGCTCAATTCCTTGGTTCGTGAATACCACGCGTCCGCACTCTTCATGTCGGCCTTCCAGACCGTTGCCGCCAGGGTGCTCAGGGCATTGATCGCACGGAGAAACAAGTCGGACGACTCCAGGACGGGCCTGGCCGACTCCAGCAGTTCCAGCGCGACCAGCGGCCTGCCGAGAAAGGTGTGGGTATAGGCAACGGCGGTCCGTGCGGCGGCAGTGAGCAGAGGGTCTTCGCTGCACAGCAAGAGTCCGTACTCATAAGCATGGAGAGCCTTTCCAAATAGACCCAGCTGTGAATAGAGATTGATGAGGCGTATGAAGGAATAGGCCTCTTCCTTTCTCATCCCCATGTTCCGATAGTGGATCGCAAGGGCCTCGAGCGCAGTGATTGCCCGGGCGGGGTTGAAGACACGACAGCAGTTCCAGATACCCTCCCTCACGTCCCGGAGCATCTCCGTGCGACCCGGAAGGTTCGCCTGTGACTCAAGGATACGCTCAGCAGCGAAATACTGCATCGAGGCCTCGACCCATGCACCCGACACCCGGCACCGTACGGCGTCATCAAGGCAGCACTGAACGGCCTTTTCATACTCCTGTGCCCTGGTGAAATGATAGGCAAGCACCCCGCTCACACTACCTTCGACAGGACCCGTGGACCCTTCCAGGGCCCGGCCGATCTGCCCGTGGATCGCCCTGCGTTCTTTCTTCAGGAGCGACCTGCCGGCCACGTCGCGGATTATGTCATGTCTGAAAATGTACTCCCCCCCGCCCTCCTGGTGGATGAAGCCATGTCTGACGAGACTATCGAGGCCCTCCTCAAGCTCGAGCGCCTGTGAACTTACTGAAGCCAGCAGTCCCTCATGGAAAGTCCTCCCGATCAGCGATGCTTCCTGAAGAATACGCCTGGATGAGGCGTCAAGGCTATCGATGCGTGAGGCTATGAGGCCATGGAGCGATGCTGGGATTTCCCAGGGAGCGGCCTCACGTCCCTGAAGGGTCACGCCTGCCCCCTTTTCCAGGAGATAGTTTACCATCTCTTCCAGGAAAAACGGATTTCCCCCAGTTGCGTGAGTCATGGACAACACCATCTCATCGGGAACGGACGGGACATCGAGCATGGACGAGAGCATGCGGCCCACATCCTCCTGTGAAAGATCTTTCAGGTTGATCCTTGTCGCCGCAAACCCCGGGACCCAGTGTGGCCTGTGGGAAAAAACCATCAGCCAGGGGCTCTCCTGCCCCCATGAGTTCACCAGATAGGCAATAAGGTCGAGGGTGCTCTGGTCGGCCCAGTGGATGTCCTCGATGCACACGACCAGCGGCATCCTAGAAGAGACCTCCCGGAAGAGCCAATGCACGGCGTCGATGAGCCTCTCCCTGATGATCCGCCGTGATCCATGGCCTCCTGCCGGGGACCCTCCAAAGACCGCCATCAGGCACCTGACGTGATCGGCATGCTCAGCACCGCCCGGGGTACTCCACGAATTCTCCTTCACCTTCCTGCCTAGGCCGACCAGCTCCATTGCAGGCGGAATGAGCTTGTAGAGGGGGAAGTACGGGATGGATCCCGCATGGTCGACGCATGATGCCATGAGAAAGGACGAGCCTGTTCCGAGGCGATCTCTGAATTCCCCTATGAGTCTGCTCTTGCCTACTCCTGCCTCTCCATTGATACAGATCACCCCTTTCCGTTTCGCGGCGATACCTCGAGCCCCAGAAAGAAGGATGGAAAGCTCATGCTCCCGCCCCACCAGCTGCGAGGTCAGGCCGCCTTCACGATGAACGGCCACCGGCGTCTTCTTTTCGTCCAGCACGCTGTACACGTGGACAGGTGTCTGGATGCCTTTGAACATCCGGTTTCCCTTCCATTCGATATTGAAATACCTCATCACGGTGGAGACCAAGGCTTCACCGATGAGTATCTCCCCTTCGGATGCGAGGTCACAGAGCCGGGACGCAATATTGATGGGTCTTCCGAGGGTGCCGTGGGGTGAGGCTGCGCTCACATTGAAATCCACGATAACTTCCCCGGTGTTGATGCCCGTGTGCAGTCTCAGGGGGGCAGGGGGCCGCAGGCCCCGGGGAAGATCGATGTGCTCCACCGCCCGGTGCGCCTGCCGGGCTGCAAGAACCGCCCTGACGGGATCGTCTTCTTTCACCCTGTGCAGGCCGAATATGGCGACCACCGCATCGCCGATGTACTTCTCGATGGTGCCACCATAGCGGGTAATGGCCGTTGTGACCTCCCCCATGATCCTGGCCATGCACTCCCTGAGGTCTTCCGGGTCGAGCCGTTCGGCAAGGGGGGAATAACCGCACAGATCCGTGCAGAGAATCGTCACGAGGCGGTTCTCCGCGCCGGAGGAATGTGATGGAAGGTCGACCCCGCAGAGACGGCAATAACGATCGGCTCGGGTTACTGAACCGCCGCACTTCGGGCAGAACATCATGTGCTCCCTCCACATCTCAACGACGTGACTCCCGGTCACTCGTCAGCTTGTACAAAGGAGGGAATGCATACGAACTTCGCAGCACACGAAAGATCAACTATGAAGATGCTTCCTTGACTATACCCTATCCGAGACGCAGATGCCAGAGCGATGAAGCGGAACGTATTGAGGCCGGGGCACGATGTACCCCGGCGGGCCTTCATTGCATGAACTGCTCCTGCACCTGTCTCACCAGAAGAGTTTCGCTACGATGAGAAATGCGATGAACATGACTGCGAGAGCCGTCTGATGCTCGGTGTTCTCGATGGCCTGGGCAAAGGACCAGAGATGCTTGCTCCCCTCAGGGTAGGGATCGAGCCGGGGGAAGAAGTAGCTGACCTCCCGCTTGTATTTCAGGAACTCCTCGCCGAACCTCCGTTCCAGCCTCCCCCATTCAATCTCCTGCTTTCTGGGGACATAGGATATGAAGAAGACGAGGCTCGCCAGTATCCACACGACCGGATTCAGGGCCATGATGCACAGTCCCGTGCCGATCATGTAGCTGCCCAGGTACAGTGGTGACTGAAGGTGGGCGTAGGGACCGGATGTCGTGAGTTCCTCGTTCTTCCGGAGATGACCGGTGGCCCAGAATCGGAGAGCCTCTCCAGCGACGACAGGGATGAAGCCGATCAGGCAGGACCACCACCTGGGGTTAGAGAAGAGCACGAGCAGCGCAATGGTCCCGAAGAGTACCATTGTCCTGCTGGTAACCTTTTCGAGCTTACGCTCCATATCCATTGGCACCACCTCCCCATCTGCGATCGACATCGCTTTGTATCCGTTTCGGCTGCACCACGTCAAGCCAAACCTGTCATCCCCCCAGGAGCGGCTTCTTTGCCTGCTTGCGTATCTCCTTCTCATCGGCCCACTCGATGAGGCCGTTCTGGATGTTCACGAGGTTCAGCGTGAACTTGTAGTACACATCCTTGAGGCGGCCCGCAGATTTTCTGATGGAGGCGAGCTCTCCATAGAGAAAGTAGTCCGCACCCACGAGCTTACCGATGGACCGGGCGGTGGCGGGGTCCACCATTCCGGAACTCGCCTGAAACTCGAGCTGATTCACCAGCTCGTCCTTGACCTCGGCGATGGCGGTAAACTTCACCTTGCCCGACCTGAGCAGGGTCACCCTGATCTTGTCGGTCACCGCCTTGGTGTCGATGTGCTCGTCGGTCCTGTTCCGCACGGTCTGCACGTAGAATACCGGCTGTTTCCCAGAGGCGAGGATCGGGCTTGCGAGCAGCGAATTCACCATCTTCTCGGCGATCATCTGCAGGTCCGTCGATCCGAAATCCGTGGTCACGGTCTCCACCTGGTCGGGGCTGCCGTAACTCACGGCCGGGGTGCTGGCACACCCTGCCGCCACTATCACGAGCGCTGCCAGACCAAGGATCACTATTGTCTTCTTCATGCTTCATCTCCCTCCTGTTTCCCGTTTACGACCCTGTGGAGGTCACCGGGTGGGGTTTGCGGACCATGAGCTTGAACGATGCGGCATCCGGCGCGGGTGCTGAAGAGCGGAACCACTTCGCCTCCTTTGCCCCCAGGACCGCCGGAAGCCATGAGGTCACCTGCGACAGCTCGAATCCCTGCGCATCATACCAGATGAAACGATATTCAAAGGCCACGTCACGGTCGCTTCCATTGGCGAGGTTCACCTGGGCCTCGTACATCCCCGCCGCGGCCAGGGGTTTGATGCTCACCTCGCCGAAGCTGACGGTCCTCTCGATGAACCTGTCGTTGATCTCGATCTGCCTTGAGCTCACGCCTGCAGGTCCCGCCTGAACGGACAGGATGTTCGGCGCCGTGCCCGCGCAGGCGAACACCATCACTGCAATCAGCACCAGAAATGCCTTATGGGTACTCATCGGTGTGCCTCCTTTCCTTTAATATGATTTCGTGTGGATGCTCAATCCCGCATCCGTGTGCCTGACCAGTACGATCACGTGCCGCGCGCCAGGGGGAATCGCGATGGTCTCCGGCCGGGTTCCCGGGAAGGCCTGGACGGAGATCTCCGACACGGCGCGGGGGACGAAGAGCCGGGCGGCCTGAATCTGCTTGGGCAGCGTGGACCACGTCCTCAGGTCGGCCTGCTCGGTCACCATGGAAAACAGCGATCCCAGAAGCGCCCCCGTACCGCCGTGCTCCCGGGCCATACCGCCGACGGCCCGTGCCTTCAGGTAAGACCTGGCAACCTGCTTCACGAACAGGGTTGGGAATGTGTCCAGGAGGTTGCGTGCCGCAATGGCATCGATGTCGCATACCGTCGCGGTCTCTTCCCCTTCTGCGCCCGCCCTGATCACTGCGCCGGAGATCCCCGACGGGCTGAATCGGTACACCGGCATGGATGCAACCACAAACCCCCGACTGATGGGTATGGGCAGGCTCAGGGGTTCCTTGACCGGGGCAAGACCATGGCTGAAAAGGACAAACACATCCACTGACCCTTCGGGTGCGTGTTCGGCTTTCCCGAACGCTTTTTCCCAGCGTTCGAGGTCCTCCTTGAAACCGGCTTTCCTGCTCAACCGCACCAGGTCCATGCGGATGGAGCGGGATGAGGGGTACGCCTCGTAGGCCTTCTTCATGTCGATATACGCCTCATCCGGCTCATTGTTCAGCTCATAGACGAGGGCCGAAACGTAGGACGCAAGGGCATTGTGATAGACACTGACGACCCTGTCCGAGTTCTCCTTCAGGGTGTCGTATCCGCTTTTATCCGCCTGCTCCAGGGTCTGCTCCCATTGGTTGAAGCCCTCCTCGGTACGCGCCTTTTCGAGTTCCTTCTGATGCCTGGCGGAGAGTTCCTCCTGCCGCTGGTAGGACCGTCTCACCTCTACACGGGCACCATCGAGATCACCCCTCATGAGATAGTTTACCGCATTGAGCGCATGCAGCATGATCTTTTCGAAGTCCTCGCCCTCATAGGGCATGACCTGCTCGTTGATGAGCAGGGTGCCGGCCTGGGCGGCGGTCCTGCTGGCGGAAATGACCGCCTTGTCTTCATGCTCCCTGATCCTGCTGGCGGTTTCTTCGAACTCGAGGGAACTCTCTTCGAAGAGGCCCTGGCCCTGGAGAATGGTTGCCCGTTCCATGCGGATCAGGACCTCGTTGCCGCCTCGTGCCGTCTCTTCGGGGAAAACGGAAAGCGCGGTCCCGTAGTCCCCGGACATGATCGATGCACGTGCCGGCGCCGCCTTGAGGGTATAGTTCTGGAGGCTCGAGCAGCCGCTGCACGCGATCAGGAGGCAAAGAACGGTGAAAGTCGCTCTCTTCGATATCTTCACGTAGTACCAACGCCCTCTCCGCGAAAGAAACCCCCTTTCAGGGGATCACCTGAAGCACCGGGGAAAAGACGGCCCGTTCAGAACGCAATACCGAGGCCGGCCATGACCCCTCGGCGATTGTGGTACCCCACACCGATATTAAACCACTCCATCACGTAGCGTACCCCGAGCAACCAGGAGGCATGGCTGTCCGTTTCGGAGTCCTTCCCCCCCAACCCGTCCGGCTGCACGGTGTCCTGGCTTGCGTACCCGATGCCCGCAACGCCGAAAAAGGCAGGGGTGATCTCGGCCCCGAAGGTCGCATGGACCTCCTGTTCATTGCCGTCGTTGTACGTCTTCGTGATCCTATCGGGGGGGTCTTCGTCGGTGTCAGCAACGCTGATGCCGAGCCCCACGCTGAAGGCGCCGCCGGCTGGATGATAGGGGGAAAGAAAGATGCCCCCCATTTCGATACCGTAGCTGGGTCCGTCGACCTCGCCCCCTGAACCGTACGTGGCGAGGACATACCCGGCCCCGTGGGACATAACGGGGAAGAGCAGGAATACCATCGATGAGAAAATAATCTTCTTCATGTCTTGACCTCCGGTGAGATCGTTTCTATTGTTATTATACCACAGCCATTGCATGGGATTGACATGATATTACCACAGCACCATACCATCACGAAAGGCATCGCATATGTATGATGTGATCATTATCGGCGGAGGCCCCGGCGGTCTGACGTCAGGCATCTATGCATCACGGGCGAACATGAAGACGCTGCTCATCAGGAGCGCCTTCAAACCGAGCCTCATAACCACCACGGACCTCATCGAGAACTATCCCGGCTTTCCCGAAGGGATCGGCGGGTTCGAACTCGTTGAGCGCTTCACCCAGCAGGCCCTCAGGTTCGGCACCGAGATCATGGACGACGATCTCTCCACCATCGCGGCGACCAGGGTCGACGGCCATGCGGGCTGGCAAATGAGCACCTCCTCGGGCGAGTTCAAGACCCTGTCCGTGATCTTGTCGACCGGCACCGAGTATGCCCACCTCAACGTCCCCGGGGAAGCGGAATTCACTGGCAGGGGGGTGTCCTACTGCGCCACCTGCGACGGCCCCTTCTACAAGGGCGGGGCGCTCGCGGTGGTGGGCGGTGGGGATACGGCCGTCCAGGAGGCCCTGTATCTGACGAACTTCGCCGCGAAGGTGACCATCATCCACCGCAGAGACAGGCTGCGGGCCACTGCCGTACTGCAGGACAGGGCCCTGTCCAACGGGAAGATCTCCTTTGCGTGGAATTCGGTCGTGGAGGAGATCGCCGGCGACTCCGCAGTAAAATCCATCAGGATCAGGGATGTGCACGATCCCCGGCGCATAAAGACCCTGGACGTCGACGGCGTATTCATATTCACCGGGAACATCCCCAACACCGAGGTCTTCAGAGGTCTCGTGGACATGGACCATGCCGGATATATCACGGTCGACGCCCACATGAGGACATCCGTCCCCGGTATCTTCGCCTGCGGGGACTGCACGAGAAAGCTTCTTCGCCAGGTGGTGACCGCCTGTGGCGACGGTGCCACTGCAGCCTTCGCCGCAAACGAGTACGTGAGCGGGCTCAAGGGGACATCGTACGGCGGATACAAGGCCTGATACTATGAAGACAGGAGGAAACCATGGCTGATGAGAAATTCGTGAAGGATCCTGACCACCCCATTACCCTGACGGATCAGGACCTGGACCAGGCATTGACAACCTACCCCTTCCTCGTGGTGGACTGCTGGGCCGAATGGTGCGGGCCGTGCAAAATGCTGGGGCCGATCCTGGAGAACCTGGCCAAGAAGCATACCGGCCAGATCGTCTTCGCCAAGCTCGACGTGGACAAGAACCCTGACACGGCGCGCAAGTTCGGGATCAGGTCCATACCCAATCTCCTGGTCTTCAAGAACGGCCAGAAGGTGGGCGACATAGTCGGGGCCATGCCCGAGGCCCGGCTCATCGAGCGCATCAACGCCCTAAAGGGATGAGCCGGCACTCCTAGAAGAGCTTTCTGCTGTCGAGCAGGATAGTGACCGGGCCATGGTTGACGATCGAGATCTCCATCATGGCCTGGAACTGTCCGGTCTCCACAGTTCCTGCAAAGACTCCTTTCACCAGCGCGAGAAAATCCTCGAACTTTTTCCTGGCGCTTTCGGGGGGTTCAGCCCGTGAGTACGAGGGCCTCCTGCCCTTCCGGGCATCGCCAAGCAGCGTGAACTGGGAGATGAGCAGGAGGTCGCCTGCCGCCGCAGTGATATCGCAGTTCATGATCCCCGCCGCGTCGTCGAAGACCCTCAGTCCCACGATCTTTCTGGCGATATAGTCAAGGTCGTCGGGACCGTCGTCGACCTCGATGCCGATGAGGCAGCACAGGCCCCTTCCGATGCGGGAGACCTCGACACCCTGCACGGTCACCCCGGCGCTCGTCACCCTCTGGACAACGGCCCTCATGGCGCCTATTCCTTTGCGCTCATGCACTATCTGATGATGGTCATGGTCATGACCATGCCTTCCCGGTAAATACTGATGCTCATCTTGACACCCTTGAGGGTGCCGATGACCTGTTCGAATTCCTTGAGGTTCCTCGTATTCCTGCTGTTTATGGAGAGGATGACATCGCCGGGCTTGAGGCCCGTCCTAGCGGCAGCCGAGTTGTTGGCCACATCGATCACCATGACACCCTGCACCTTCGCATCGACCTCCATGGTCTCCCGCGTGGCCGGAGAGAGATCGGCCACCGTGGCACCTTCCAGAAACCGGTTGTCCTTTATCAGTATCTGATGTTCTGGCACCTGGGCCCTGGCGAGGTCGCCTATGACCACCGGGAATACCCTCTCCTTCCCGTCCCGGATAACCTTCACCTTCACCATGGTACCAGGCATGACCTCGGAAATCAGGAACCGCATGGTTGCCGAGTTGTTCACTGGTTGACCGTCGATCGCGACAATGACGTCTCCCCTCTTTATGCCCGACTTTTCCGAGGGCGACCCCTTCATCACCTCGTTGATGAGTGCACCCTTGACGGAAGCGAGGCCCAGGGACTGGGCAAGCTCCGGGGTAATCTCCTGTACCATGACCCCGAGCCACCCTCTGACGACCTTGCCGTACTTGTCGATGCTCTGCTTGATGCTCATGGCGAGGTTGACTGGAATGGCGAACCCAATACCCACGTTGCCCCCGGTGCGGGAGAGAATGGCCGTGTTGATCCCGATGAGCTCACCCCTCATGTTCACGAGGGCCCCTCCGGAATTGCCGGGATTGATGGCAGCATCGGTCTGGATGAAATTTTCGTAGTCGGTGATGCCGAGGCCCGATCTCCCTAGTGCACTGATGATGCCCATGGTCACGGTCTGTTCAAGACCGAAGGGGTTTCCGACCGCCAGGACGAAATCACCTATACGCAGCTTTGAAGAATCTCCTATCTTGATGGCCGGCAGCCCTGTCTTGCTGATCTTGATGACGGCGAGATCGCTCTTGGGGTCCGTTCCCACGATGACAGCCTGAAAGACCCTGGCATCGGACAGTCTCACCTCCACCTTGTCGGCGCCTCCCACCACGTGGTTGTTGGTCACGATATAGCCGTCCGAGGACACGATGACCCCCGAGCCCAAGGCTCGCTGGACCCGCTCCCGTGGTATTCCGCCGCCGAAGAATTCCCTGAAGAAGGGATCCGAGAAGAGGGGAGACTGCTGCGCCACCGTCTTCATGGACGATATATTCACCACCGAGGGGAGAACCTCCGCCGCGATATCGGCTACCCAGTCCCCCTCATAGGGGTTGGGCTGCTCGGCTGAAGCGATACCTGAGATACAGAACACCAGGGCTGTGAAGACCACGCACACCTTCGTCCTCGCCATAGCTGTCCCTCCTTTTCCTGGTGCGCACATAACACAGAAAACACCGGCTATCAATGCATTCGTACTTGAATGAATGGGGTCAATTCCTGTATAGATCGAATGCCATGGGCATGAACAGCACCCGCGGTTTCCATAGAGAGATCCCCGTTGACCTCATGAAGGAACTCACCATCTGCGAAACCCTGGCGAGCCCTGCCAGCCCTTATGCCCGGGCCCTCGGATACTCAAAAAGTTACGGGGCCATGCTGGGTGATTCCCTCCTGGAATCCGGGGTGCTCAACCCCGGGGCGACGATCCTCGAAATCGGGGGCGGCTACGGCAGCCTCATGGAGGGACTCCTCTCATCCCACGGCGCCCTGGTACACAGGGTCTTCATGATGGACCTCTCTCCCCGGCTGCTGAAAAGGCAGCGGCAGAGGCTGAGAGACCATTCGGAAAAGGTTGCCTTCATACAGGCGGACGTCCATGAAATGCCGGTTGTCAGGGGAAGCCTCGACCTCATCATCGTGAACGAGGTCATCGGCGATCTCGATACGGCGACCGAGATCGATCCCCACGACCTGCCGCCCGATGCCCTTTCCCTCGTAGATGCCTATGGACTGGACATGCCCGGAGAAAAACCCTTCAATCTGAATATCGGCGCCATCAGGATGGTGGAGGCCCTGTGCAGTTTCGGTGTCCCCGTCTTCATCAGCGAGCACTCGAGTGACCCCATCATACCCGATGCTATGCCGTATCTTGCCCGGGGCCTCTCGCTGGATTCCTTCCCCAGGGAGATACGGCTCCATGCCCACAGCGAGTACACAATCCGGTTCTCCCATCTTGTCAGGGTGGCGCGAGCGCAGGGCAGGATCACTCGAAGCGGTGCTCTCGTCGACATGCTGGGCGGTGAAATGCTCCCCTGCTGGCGGTTTGTCTTCTCCAGCCGGGCCTGCTCCACCGACAAGCAGGACCTCATATACGAGTTTCTGGACCATGTCCGGGAATACCGGTGGCTCACCATTCTCTGAAAGGACACCTCGCCCACCGATCTTCCGAAACCGCTCGAGTTTCCCATTTACTCCTGTGGAGAATTCCTCTATACCATCCTTCTACCTGATCAAACCGGAGACGCTCGAGGTCATATATGACACAGGACAATCATTCGGACGACGACACGACAACCATGGCGGAGCTGCTCGAGGCCTATGACAGGGAGCAGCAGGCATCCATCCAGGTGGGGGACCGGATCAAGGGCAGAATACTGTCCATCGGCAGGGAGCACATCTTCGTTGATACCGGGCATAAGCTCGACGGAGTCATCGAGCGTGCCGAACTGGCGGGCGAGGACGGGTCCATTCCCTTCGAGGTCGGCGACACCATCGATGCCTTCGTCATGTCGAAGAAGGGCGGTGAGATAAGGCTGAGCAAGGCCATCTCGGGCATCGGCGGGCTGGCCATTCTCCAGGAAGCCCTGGAAAAAGGCGTGCCCATCGAGGGCAAGGTTCTGGAACAGGTCAAGGGCGGCTACCGGGTGGAAGTGGTCAAGAGAAGGGCATTCTGCCCCTTCAGCCAGATGGACCTGTACCGGGTTGAAGACCCGAACATACACGTCGGCAGGACATACCTCTTCCTCATCACCGAACTCGAGGAAGACGCCAGCAACATAATCGTCTCCCGCAGGACCCTGCTCGAGCAGGAGCGCCTGGCGGCGAAGGAGGCATTCTTCGGCACCATGCAGGCCGGTGCCGTGCTCGAGGGGACGGTATCCAGGATCATGCCCTACGGCGCCCTGGTGGAGCTCGCGGAAGGGATCGAGGGCATGGTGCACGTGTCCGAGATGAGCTGGTCCAGGACCCTCTCCCCCGAGGACATCCTCCATATCGGGGAGAAGATCGAGGTCAAGGTCCTTTCCGTGGAGGACGATGAGAAGTCCGGCAGGAAACGGATCTCGCTGTCCATGAAGCAGCTCGAGGAAGACCCATGGAACACAGTGCTGAACCGTTTCAAACCCGGCGACCGCCTGCGTGCGAAGGTCACCCGCATCGCCGACTTCGGGGTGTTCGTGGAGATAGCCCCCGGCCTCGAGGGCCTCGTGCACATATCGGAAATGAGCTACACGAAGCGGGTGAAAAGGCCCGAAGACCTGGTAGGCCCCGGTGACGAGGTGGACGTCATGATCAAGGACATCTCGCCGGAATCCAGAAAGATCTCCCTATCCATGAAGGAGGCCGAGGGAGACCCGTGGATCGGCATCGCGCAGAGGTACAGGCCGGAGCAGGTGGTGTCCGGAGTCCTGGAGAAAAAGGAGCGTTTCGGCTACTTCGTCAGGCTCGAACCCGGCGTCACCGGGCTCCTGCCGAGATCGGTCATGGCCCAGCACCATGACGCGGCGGCGCTGGACAAAATGCGCGAGGGCGATGCCATCACCGTTACCGTCGAACGGGTCGACGCCGACCAGCGGAAGATCTCCCTTGCCCCGGGCGACAGAAACGAGGAGGGGGACTGGACCAGGTTCACCAGGACAGGGGAGTCAAAGGGGTCGTTCAGCTCCCTCGGAGACAAGCTGCAGAAGGCCCTGGACAAAAAAAAGAAATAACCTCTTCCCCCTTCGCATCACGATATGAACAGGTCCTTCGTGGCGAAGTTGGGATCGCTCGTCACGTTCAGCCCGAGCTTGCGCAGTCCGGCCTCATCTCCCGGCGTGGGCATGTGGGTAATGTGCACCTCGCAGCCCTTGAGCTCCTTGACCTTTTCCAGGGCAAGCCGCGCCGCCGGGTTCGTGGTGGCGGAGATGCTCAGCGCCACGAGGGTCTCCTCCAGATCCAGGCTTACGCTCTTCTCGTTGAGGATCTCGGTCTTGAAGTTGCGCACCGACTCGGTGATGACGGGCGGGAGCAGGTCAAGCCGGGGGGGTATCTCCGCCAGATGCTTGACTGCCTTGAGTATCAGGCTTGATGCCGCATGCATGAAGGGAGAGTTGCACCCCGTGATGATGGTGCCGTCCCTGAGTTCCACTGCCGAACCGCAGTAGATCCCTTCATTGCCTTTTTCCGGGTTGTGCACGGCGCTGGTGGCTGCTTCCCGCGCCGGTCCCACGACACTGCGGTCTTCGGGCTTGAGGTCGAACTCCTTCACCAGGAGCTCAACCCGCTGGAGCGTCCCCTTCTCGGCGAAGCCCAGGGCGTATTCGCACTGGTAGCGGAAGTAGCGCCTGAGAATCTCCTGCCTGGCCGCCTCCTGCACCTCCTCGTCGTCCATGATGGCGAACCCGGCCCGGTTCACGCCCATATCGGTAGGTGAACGGTAAAAGGCCTCCATGCCGGTGATACGCTCAAGGATGCGCCTGAGTACGGGGAACGCCTCCACGTCGCGGTTATAGTTCACCGCGGTCTTTCCGTACGCTTCCAGGTGGAAGGGATCGATGAGATTGAAGTCCCCGATATCGGCGGTGGCGGCTTCGTAGGCCACATTGACGGGGTGCTTGAGCGGCAGGTTCCAGATGGGGAAGGTCTCGAACTTGGCATAACCCGAGTGCACCCCGTGTTGGTGGTCGTGGTAGAACTGGGAGAGGCACGTGGCAAGCTTGCCGCTGCCTGGTCCGGGACCCGTTACGATGACCAGGGGCTTGTCGGTCTCGATGTACTCGTTGGCACCGTATCCCTCCTCGCTCACGATGAGGTCCACGTCCGTGGGATATCCCTTGGTGTAGCGGTGGGTGTAGACCCTGATGCCTCTCCGCTCGAGCTTGTTCTTGAACAGGTTCGCAGAAGGCTGGCCCTCGAACCGGGTGATGACGACCCCGACCACATGAATGCCCCATCCTTTGAGATCGTCGATGAGCTTCATGGCATCGGAGTCGTACGTGATACCGAAATCGGCCCGGATCTTCTTGCGCTCGATATCACCCGCAAAGATACACAGGATGATGTCTGCCTTGTCTCGCAGCCCGTGCAGGAGCCTCATCTTCACGTTCGGGTCATAGCCGGGCAGGACCCGTGCGGCATGGTAGTCGTACATGAGCTTGCCCCCGAACTCGAGGTAAAGCTTGTTGTCGAACCGTTGTACCCGCTCGAGGATACACCGCGTCTGTTCCTGCAGATAACGCTCGTTGTCGAAGCCGATCCGTGAAGCCATAACTCCCCCGCGCAGATGTCATTCCCTTGGTAGGAAATCCGTTGTGCAAGACATGATCGATTCAGTGCGGGATAGAAAATACACCAAGGATATTCATGTCACAAGGACATTCTTTGGAAGATTTCCGAACACGCTGACAGGCAGGACCGAGGTCTTCATGTCCGACTGCGATATATCTTCACGGTGTTCGCTTTTCGGTTGATTCTCGTTTCACTTTGTATTATAGTATGTCAATAATACGATAACATGTCTGGACCGATCATGGAAACAAAAGGGAACCTCATCTCGCCCATACGCAAGTCACCGGCCATACCCACGCTGGTGGCTGAGCAGATCATCGACCTTATACGCAGGGGCAAGATCAAGCCGGGAGACAGGCTCCCCTCGGAACAGGAAATGACCGAACGCTTCCGCATCAGCCGTATATCCCTGCGGGAGGCCATGAAACTGCTCGAGGCGAAGGGTTACGTGGTATCGCGGCACAGGAAAGGCAAGTATGCCAACTCCCCGTCCCAATCCTCGAGGAGCACCATCGAGGATATCCTGCAGGTGGATCACGCCAAGATCTGGGAACTCCTGTGCGTGCGGAGGATCCTTGACTCCGAGGCGGCGAGGCTCGCCTGCCGGCATGCGACGAGGAAAGACCTCGATGGCCTCCGTCGGGTCTACGACCGCGCGGTGGCCATCGGCGAAGACAGGGTGCTCCACGACGTCCAGGAGGGCGGCAAGCTCTATACTGAATTCTTCAACGCCCTGCTGGCATCCACGAAAAACACCCTGTTCATGCATATCCGCAAGTCCGTGAACTCGATCCTCATCGGTGCGCTCCCCTACAGCAGAAAGAAGCTCTCATCCATCGAGGGGAGTTCCCGCACCATCGTGAACCAGCTCCACGCGATCTACGGGGCCATCGAAGCGCGAAACGCGGACATGGCCAGCGCAGCCATCGTCGAGCATATCGACTATCTCAAGAAGTCCCTGAAAAAGGCCCTCGCGGTCTCCTGAGTATATAGTACCCTCCTGTGAAAGAGCCGCCGTGATGAGCATCACGGCGGCTCTTCGTTTCTCAGGCCGTACGGAGACCGGGTACGGACCGAACGTGTCACGCCCTATGAACGGTGGAACTTCGCTCCCCCGGCGGCCATGTCGACAAGGATGTCCGCCGGCTTGTACAGGGCACCGAACCCCTGCTCCATGCGTTTCATCTTTTCCACGAGGGTCTTGGCGCCCACCGCGTCGACGTACCTGAAAGGCCCCCCGGTAAACGGCGGGAATCCCAGCCCGAACACGGCCCCGATGTCGCCGTCCCGGGCACAGGACAGGATGCCCTCCTGGAGACAGAGCGCCGCCTCGTTGATCATGGCCAGGGAGAGGCGGTCCTGGATCTCCTCTTCGGCAAATACCCTGCGCGCTCCGCCGAGGATCTCGTAGACCTCCGTGTTGACAGGTTTGCCGCCTTTCTTCCTCTTCAACGCGAGCAGCCCCTTTCTACCGGGTTCCTCGTAAAGGTAGAATCCCTTCCTGTTCTTCCTGCCCTTGTACCCTTTCTCGAAAAGCTTGGTGTATCCCTCGGATGCCTTCAATCCACGCGCATCGAAGAGCTTTTTCACCTCGCCCTTGGCCACGTGGGCGGCCACGTCGATGCCGAGCTCGTCCACCAGTGTGACGGGGCCCACCGGGTACCCGAACCTCTTCATGGCAGTGTCGATGGCCTTGATGTCGGCGCCTTCCTCGATGAGCTTCATGGACTCATTGAGCATGGGTATCAGGATGCGGGTGGTGTAGAACCCCGGACAGTCCTTTACCACGATGCAGGTCTTGCCCTGCTGGATCCCGAACTCGAGGGCCGTTGCCTTGACCCAGTCCGCGGTTGCCTCGGTGGTGATGATCTCGAGCAGGGGCATCTTGGGCACGGGAGAGAAGTAGTGCATGCCGATGACGTTTGCCGGGCGGGCGCTGCCCTCCGCTATGAGGGTTATGGGCAGGGCCGAGGTATTGGACGCGAAGATCGTATCCTCGCCCGTGGCGGCCTCCACCTCGGCGAGAATTCGACGCTTGAGGGCGAGATCCTCGAACACCGCCTCGATGACGATGTCCGTCCTGCCGAACAGGCTGTAGTCGTCGCATGCGATGACCTTGCCGTACTGTACGTCGCGGTCGAAGTTCGTGATGCCGCCGGAACGAGACCGCTTGTCGAGTCCCTTGTAGATCTCCTTCATCCCCTTGGCCACCGCCTCGAGTGAGACGTCCTTGATGAGGATGGTATCGCACGCCCCGGTGGATACCGATGCGATGCCGTGTCCCATGAGGCCTGCGCCGAGAACGCCGATCTTGCGGACCGGCCTGGCCATCTCCTCGAAGGGATTCTTCTTCAGCGCCGTCATGCCGTCGAAGAGGCTCCGCAGCGCCTTTGACTTGCCGTCCATGACGAGCTCGCCGAAGATCCTGATGTCGTTTTCAAGCCCCTTGGCGACGCCGTGCTTGAGCCCGAACTCCACTGACGAAATGATGGCCAGCGCGGCCGGATAGAGACCCATGGTCTGCCTGAGGACCTGGGAGCGGGCCTGGTTGAACACGATGCGCTGCCCCACGGGCGTCTCGTCGATAAACCGTTTCAGGGTTGCGTCGAGCACCTTCTGCTGGAGACCCTGCCTTTTCTTCCTTGCAGGGTCCGTGCCTGACGAAAGGTCCAGTGCCTTCTTGACCGCTATGTCCTTCATGCCGTGGAACATCACCACCTCGTCCACGAGGCCCATCTTGAGTGCCTTCTTCGGCCTGAGGTTCCTGCCGGTGAGCATGAGCGGCAGGGCGTTCTGGAGCCCGATGAGCCGGGGCAGCCGCTGGGTTCCCCCTGCAGCCGGGATGAGGCCGAGCTGCACCTCGGGAAGACCGAGCGTGGTCTTGGGCGAGTCGGTGGCGATCCGGTAATTCGCCACCAGGGCGAGCTCGAGCCCGCCGCCGAGACAGTTCCCGTGGATCCCGCATACCACCGGGAAGGGGAGCGCCTCGATCCGTTTCAGGACGTCGTGGGCCTTGGTGATGTAGGCGATAACCTCATCCTTGCCCTTCATGGCGTTGAGCTCGTCCACGTCCGCACCCACCACGAAGTTGTCGTCCTTGCCGCTCAGGATGACCATGCCTCTGATGGTCCCGTCCCTGCCGACCTCATCGAGCAGGCCAGCTATCTCCGCCAGCAGGCCGCTGCTGACCTTGTTCACCCTGGAGTCGGGGCAGTCGATGGTGACGACCGCCACACCGTTGTCTTTCTTTTCAAAGCTCAGATTCTTCATGACGTCCGCCTCCCTCATGCGTTGGCATTTTCAAAGATGATGGCATTGCCCAGGGCGCCGGCTCCGCACCCGGCCACGACGCCGTACTGCCGGTCCTCGTCGATCATGCGGTTGACGCACGTCGTGATGAGTCTGCCGCCCGTAGCGCCGAAGGGGTGGCCGAGGGAAAGCGAACCGCCATGGATGTTGAGCCTGTCGTAGTCGATCTCGCCCACGGCATCGTCGAGACCGAGTTTGTCGCGGGCGAACTCCTTCGAGGCAAGGCACCTGACATTGCCGATGATCTGGGAAGCAAAGGCCTCGTGGATCTCGAAGACCCCGATATCGGAAAGTCTCAGGCCCGCCTTGCCCAGGGCAGCCGGGATGGAGAAGGCCGGTCCGAGGAGCAGTTCCTCCACGAGGTCCTGGCCGGTATAGGCATAGGACGCGAGGAATGCCTTGGGCTTCAGGCCGAGATCTTTTGCCTTGTCCTCGCTCATGACGAGCACCGCGGAGCCGCCATCGGTCAGGAATGAGGAGTTCGCGGCGGTGACGCTGCCGTATTTCTTATCAAAGGAGCCCTTGAGCTTGGAAACTTTATCCATGGTGGTTTCCTTCTTCGGGCCGTTGTCCGTCTTGACGACCGCATCCTTTCCCGGCACCACGACAGGTACGACTTCTTTCCTGAACACCCCGTCCTCCTGGGCCTTGAGGGCACGCTGGTGGGAGAGCACGGCGAACTCGTCCTGCTCCTGGCGCGATATGCCCATGCGTTTGGCCAGGATCTCTGCGGTCTGCCCCATGAGCAGGCCCGTGGCATACTCGGAAACCGCCGGCCGCTCGGGAAGCACGAAGTCCAGGGGCGTCATGCCCCTGAGGTGCCTGAGGGTGTCCTTGAAACTCTTGGGCTTGTGGTACATGGTCATGTCCAGGATGAACCTGCGGAAGCGCTTGGAGACCTTGATGTCGGCATCCGAGAAGCTCTCCACGCCGCCGATGACGATCACGTCGGCATTGCCTGTCTCGATGAGATTGGCGCCGTTGGTGAAGGCCGCATTGGCCGATACGCACGCAATGGTGCAGGTATGCGCGGGCACCTTCTTGGGGAGCCCGGCGCCGAGGGCCACCTCGCGGGCGACATTGGTGGTTGCGATGTCCGTTGCCACGCACCCCATGAGGACGTGGTCTATGTCTTCAGGCGAAACGCCCGTCTTCGCCAGAAGCCCCTTGACCGCATACCTGCCGAGTTCCCACGCCATGATGTCGTAGTACCCGGTCCCCGATCTCTGGAACGGCACGCGGCACCCGTCTATGATCGCGATCCTTTTTCCCGTCTTCGATCTTTCAGCCTTTCTTGCCATACTCCCTCCAGATTATCTTGATGTATCCTCCACCGTGCTGATCGTATCAGGAGGACATACGGACGGGCCGTTCACCCCCATGCACGCGCGCAGGCGACCGGCCCGTCCGGCATATCAGAAGTCGGAAATCTCCAACCCAGCCGCCTCTCTCCCTAAAGACCGAGCTGCCGCGATATGATGAGCAGCATGATCTCGGACGTTCCCGCATAGATGGTCTGGACCCGGGCATCCCTGAACATGCGGGCTATGGGGTATTCCTCCATGTACCCGTATCCGCCGTGGAACTGCACGCACTGTCCCACCACCCGGTTGAGCATCTCGCAGATCCAGTACTTGGCCATGGAGGCCTTCTTGACGTCCTTCCTCCCCTCCAGGTGGTCTATGAGGAGGCTCTCCAGGAAGGCCCTTCCGACCTCGACTTCGGTGGCCATCTTCGCGAGCTCGAAGGAGATGTACTGGAAGCGGCTGATGGGCCTCCCGAAGGCCTCCCGGGTCTTGGTGTATTCGATGGTCAGGCGGAGGGCCTCTTCGGCCCCCACCTGTGATCCCATGGCGCACACGAGACGTTCCTGCTGGAGCTTCTCCATGAGGAAGTAGAACCCGTGCCCTTCGGCGCCCAGAAGGTTCTTCGCCGGGACCCTGCAGTCGACGAAGGACATCTCGGAGGTATCCTGCGAATGCAGGCCGATCTTGTCGAGCTTGCGCCCCTTCTCGAATCCTGGTGTGCCGTCCTCCACCACGATGAGCGACATGCCCTCGTAGGGGGACGCCGCGTTGAGGTTGGTCCTGGCCGCCACGATGACCAGATCGCAGTTGATGCCGTTGGAAATGAAGGTCTTTTGTCCATTGATGACGTAGGAATCACCGTCCTTGACCGCCGTGGTGCGTATGGCGGCAAGGTCGGACCCGGTCCCCGGTTCCGTCATGGCGAGTGCGGTGATGCAGTCACCCGTGACGCATCCCGGAAGCCACCTCTGCTTCTGCTCGTCGTTCCCGTAGGTGAAGAGATAGGGCACGATGATGTCCGAGTGGAGGGGAAAGAAAAATCCGCCGCAGTGCGTCCGTGCGAGTTCCTCTGCCAGGATGAACGAGTAGAGAAAATCCGCTCCGGAGCCGCCGTACTCCTCGGGCAGCCAGGGGCAGAGGAAACCCTGTGAGCCGAACTTCTTCCAGGCATCCTTGGGGACGATCCCCTCCTTTTCCCACAGATCCGCATGGGGCGTCACCTCCTTTTCGAAGTAGCGCCGCACCGATTCCCGGAAGATCTGGTGCTCCCCGGTATAATACTTGTCCAGCAATGACATGAACCCTCCCCACTTCACGCTAGAGTGACTTCAACTGGCCCTCGGCATAGAGCCGTCTGAGCTCGCGCTTGTTGAACTTGCCCACGCTCGTCTTGGGCAACTCGGGCAGGATGATGAACTCGTCGGGTATCCACCAGGAGGCCTTGACCTTGTCCTTGAGGAAATCCTTGAGCTCGTCAGCGTTCACGCTCTGTCCCGGGGATGCAACCACGCAGGCCAGCGGGCGTTCCTGCCATTTGGGGTGGGGCACCCCGATGATGGCGGCCTCCATGACCTTGGGGTGCGCCATGATGAGGTTCTCCAGGTCCACCGACGAGATCCACTCGCCCGCGCTCTTGACCAGATCCTTCTTCCGGTCGACGAGGCGCACGTAACCCTCTTCGTCGATTGTCCCGACATCACCCGTGTGGTACCACCCGTCCCCGAAGGTCTCCCTGGACCGCTCGGGGTCCTTGTAGTATTCATTGGCGATCCACGGCCCTCTCAGGCAGATCTCGCCCCACTCCTTGCCGTCCATCTTCACTTCCTGACCCGAGTCGTTCACGATCTTCATCTCGAGGCCCATGGCGATAATGCCTATGCTCGTCTTGAGATCGTACAGCTTCTCTGCAGGCCAGTCCTTCATGTAGCTCTTGGGGATGGCCGCCGTGGCCAGCGGCGTGGTTTCGGTGGATCCATAGGCCTGCTTTATGGGGAACCCGTACTTTTCATTGAGATCGATGAGGAGCTGTCTGGGGATGGCCGCTCCGCCGCTGGCAATGGTCTTGAGCGAGCTGAAGTCGTGCCACCCTCCCTTCTCGAGGTAGTCGTGCAGGAGAAGCCAGATGGTGGGAACCCCTGCCGTGAATGAAACCTTTTCCTCCGCTATGGTTTTGCAGAGCTTCTCCATGTTGATGACTTCCCTTCCCGGCAGGACCTGCTTGCAGCCGGCACCGACCGCGGCAAAAGGTCCGCACCAGGCATTGGCGTGGAACATGGGCACGATGTGCAGGACACAGTCGGCCTCGCTGGCGCCGAAGGTCACGGCCACGGCATAGGTGTGGAGCACGAGGGCCCGGTGGGAATACACCACCCCCTTGGGGTCGCCGGTGGTGGCGGAGGTGTAACAGATCATGGCCGGATCCCACTCGGAGAGGTCGGTGGGGAAGTCGTACTCCTCGGGGAACTGGGAGATGAGCTCATCGTACATGATGAGACCGGGCAGGTTCGACGCCGGTTTCTTGCCCGTGTGGGAGAGCACGACGATGTGCTTGACGGTCTCGAGCCGGTCGCGCACCAGTTCCACGAACATGAGGAGGTCCTCGTCCACGAAGATCACCTGGTCCTCGGCATGGTTGAGGATGTAGCTCAGGTGGTTCTGCGGCAGCCTGAAGTTGGCCGTGTGCAGCACCGCACCGTAGCAGGGCACGCCGAAGTAGAGCTCCAGGTGCCGGTGGTCGTTGAGCGCCACGCTCGCCACCCGGTCACCCCGTTTTATACCCAGCGACTTGAGGGCATGGGCGAGCTGGCACGTCCTCTTGTAGAAATCTGCGTAGGTGTAGCGGTGCACGATCTCGGGAAAGACGGAGACGATCTCTTTCTTGGGAAAATACTTGGCAGACCGCAGCAGAAACGTCCTGAGCAGCAGGGGAAAATCCATCATGGCAAGAACCTCCGTGACATATGTATGTTTGTATTACAATACTAATATATGCATTTTTTGCCCACGGGGGCAAGCGGGATTTTATCTAGGATAAACAACGGGAAGGACTGATCTGGCCTGGAGGGAAAAGGCGCCGGTTCCCTGGTGGGGTGTGAAGGACTCCATGACCAGGGCACCGGCGCCCGGGACTGAGGTCCAGCAGAGGCCCTCAGCGCCTGTGCTGGCTATTCGTATATCTTCTCCTCCTCGGCGTCCGCTCCGACGGCGTCGGCCTCCACGTCGCGGACATCCTCCTTGGAAAGCGTCTTGAAGTATTCCTTGTACCACTCGTTCTGCACGATGAGCTGCATGATCTCGTTGCTGCCGACCCAGATCATGGAGAGTCTGATGTCGCGCACGATACGTTCCAGGGGGTACACATTGGTGTAGCCGATGCCGCCCACCACCTGCATGCACTTGTTCGCGATCTCCCAGGCTGCCTCGGTGACGAACTTCTTGGACTCGGAGACGAGGCGCCGCACCCGGTTGGGGTGTGCCCGGCCTGAATCCACTGCCAGGCAGGTGGAGTATACCATGGAACGGGCGGCATCCAGGAGCATGACCGCATCCGCCACCTTGAACCCCACGGCCTGGAACATCTGGATGGGAAACCCGAAGGCCTTGCGCTTCGAGGTATAGCGGGTCGCGATCTCGATGGCCGGCCGCACCGAACCCAGCGTCATGGCCGCAGTGCCGAGCCTCTCGGGGATCATCATGCGCACAAACACGTCGAAGCCGCCGTTGATGCCGTTGAGCGCATAGCGCTCGGGAACCCTCACGTCCTTGAGCACGAGCCGGCCGGCGCCGCCGCCCCGTACCCCCATGAGGCCGTAGATGTACTTCGATTCCACGCCCGTTGTCCGGGGCACCATGAAAGCGGTCATGCGCTTGTGGGGGGGTGCGTCGGGGTCGGTGACCGCATAGACGAGGAACCAGTCCGCCCCCTGGGCGCCCACGATGAACCGCTTCTGGCCGTTGATGACCCAGTCCCCGCCGTCCTTTTTCGCATAGGTCGTTGCCCCGAAGAAATCCGAGCCGCCCCTTGGCTCGGTGAGGCCCTCTGCCGCGAAGGTCTCCCCCTTGAGCAGGGGGACGACGACGGCCTGCTTGAGCTCGTCATTGCCGAACAGGGTAACGGCCTCGCACACGATGTCGGCTCCAACTCCCCAGAGGCAGGCCAGGGAGTAGCTCGCCACGCCGATCTCCTCGGCTACGATGGAATCGTCCACCCAGGTGAGCCCCCTGCCGCCGAGCTCTTTCGAAAGCCGTATCCCCAGCAGGTTTCTCCTGCCCGCCTCCTCCAGGTACTCACGGGGAAACTGTATCTTCTCCGCATCCATATCGAGGATGAGCTGCTTGGGGACCCACTTGGTAAAGGCCCTGGCCTCGTCGCGGAGCTTTTTCTGCGCATCGGTCATGATATAATCGAACATGTCGGCCTCCATCGGTTATAACGATTTGTTGTAATATTATCCTTTTTTGTTATATTCCTGTCAAGGGCCTTGCCTGTTGTAGAGAATGGGCTTGCATTTCCGTCGGGCGGTCCTCTACATGGGAGATCGGTATGGGGTTCAAGGAGATCGGGAAGAAGATCCAGCAGGCACGCGAAGACAAGGGGCTCACCCAGGTGGAGCTCGCCCAGGCCCTGGGCATCACCCAGGCGGGACTGTCCAACTACGAACTGGGCAAACGCAGGCTCTATCTCCACCAGATCGAGCAGATAGCCCGTACCCTGGGCAAGGACCTCGAGTATTTCATCGGGGCGGAAAACGCAGGGTCTGCAGGCACGTCAACGCCCGCGAGGGATCGGGTCATCCGTCGCATAACGAATATGGAGGGCGACGAGCTCAAGGACCTCGAAGATTATCTCGACTTCCTTGCATGGAGGAGACATCATGGCTGAACTCAATGCAATGCAGGTCAAGCGGGTGGACCGGGCCAGGTCCTTTGCGAGGGAGATACGTCCCCTGCTCGATAAACCGCTGGACAAGACAGCCCTGGCACTATCCATCTTCACCGCATTCGCGCAAAAGGGATACCATGCCCTGCTGATCCCCAGGCACTTCGGGGGAAAGGGAATCGATCATCTGAGTGCGGGCATCATCTATGAGACCCTGAGCTATGAACTTCCAGGCACGCTCTACGGCCCCCTGACCTCGGCCCACTGTGCCTTCATGATCATGAGCGGCGCACAGAACGACTTCCATGAGGACCGCTTGAAGGCCATCGCCCGTGAACACGATCCGGCGGGATTCTGCCTGACCGAGGAATCCGCGGGCTCGGATATAACAGCCGTACGCACCCTGGCCTACAAGCAGGGGAATTCATACATTATCACCGGCAAAAAGAGCATCGTCATCAACAATACCATCGCACAGACCCTCATCGTGTTCGCAGCCATGCCCCCGGCCGCCGGCAGGGCATCGCTGAACGCCTTTGTCGTGGATGCGAATCTCCCAGGGATATCACGGGGAGATCCTTATGACACGATCGGGTTCTCCAGCGGCGTGATGGGCTCCGTGGTGTTCGATGACGTGCGTGTCCCCGATGTTTGCCTTCTCGGAGAAGCAGGAAGCGGCTATTTGCTCTTCATGGAGACCCTGGACAAAGGCCGGCCCCTGGTGGCGGCGAGCTGCACCGGGGAGGCACAGAAGGCCCTCGACCTCACCATAGAGTATACGAAGAAACGCGAACAGTTCGGTAATTCACTCAATTCTTTTCAGGTTATTTCCTTCAGCCTGGCCGAGCATGCCACGGAGATTCATGCCGCAAGGCTTCTCTATCGGGATGCCCTGAACCGCATCGACGAAGGCAGGCCCTTCACCATGGAGGCCTCCATGGCAAAACTCCATGCCGCACAGACCCTCATGGATGTCGCTGCCTTCGGCGTGGAGATCATCGGATACCGGTCAGTAACTGAGAAGAACGAGCTGTCCGGCATCTACCATGACAGCCGGCTCATGGGGGCCATCGATGGAACCGCAAACGTGCAGAAGATGGTCATCGCGTCGCAGCTCTGATATAGAACCTTCGGAATAGACCCCTGAACCAGAACAGGGAGATGCCGCCACCATGAATACAGTGTCCTGGAAAGGATATCTGAGCGTCACCACTGCCGCCATCCTGTGGGCATCGTGCGGAACAGTGGGCAAGGCACTCTTCAACGCCGGACTGTCACCGTTCATCCTTGTCCAGACTCGGGTGACGCTGGCAGCAGCGATTCTCCTCATTGCCTTCATCCTGTTCAGACCCTCTCTTCTCAGAATAAAGTTTCGCGACACCGGGTACTTGATGCTCTTCGGTGGCTTCTTCCTCGCAATCATGCAGCTGTCATATTTCATGGCAATCAGCAGGATCCATGTGGCCGCGGCCATCCTCCTCCAGTACCTCGCACCATCGATGGTAGCATGTTATTCATTTATCTTCTGGAAAGAGCGCGTCACTCCCCTTAAATTGGCTGCTCTCGTCATGTCGCTCATAGGCTGTTATCTCGTCGTGGGCGGATTCGACATCACCCTGCTGAAGTTGAACCGGGCCGGTATCGCATGGGGCCTCATGTCAGCCCTGGCCTTTGCATCCACCACGCTGCTTGGAGAAAAGGTTATGCACAGATACAATCCCTGGACAGCGCTGACCTATGGTCTCTTGTTCTCATCTCTTTCACTGAATATCGTACACCGCCCCTTGAGCGTAATGACACAGTCATTCACTCTCGTCTCCTGGGCAGCCGTATGCTACATCGTCATCATCGGCACGCTGATCCCCTTCGGGTTGTACCTCACAGGCGTAAACTACATCAGGTCGACCCGTACCATAATAACTGCAACCCTTGAGCCCATTGCCGCTGCCTTCCTGGCCTTTTTCCTCCTTGGAGAAGCATTCGCGCCTCTGCAGATCGCAGGGGGCATCACTGTCCTCGCAGCCATCATATTACTCCAGAGGGAACGCGAGCAGGACGAACTCAGCCCCGAGGCCATCCGGAGCCGATCAACAGATCAGGGCGAGATGTTCCAGGGGTGATTCTCCCAATCCCCTCAGGAGAACCTGTTCCCTGTTCAGCCTCATCCTGTTCTGTTATTTGACCATACCATTCCAATAGTTATGCCCCCTGGCGTGACGTACATTGACACAGGATATCTTTTGTGTAAGAATGTTTCGTGCAAGAAATATTCTTGTCGAAAGAACTTTTGTATGGCCAACATCCCAGATAAAACAAGCGACATCACACAATCACCTGAGGCTCCTCGAAAAATAGAGCCCTTGGACACGGATGCCATGCCCGGGACGGCAGAAATACCCCCTGTCCTTCTGGTTCAAGACCTGGAGGAGCCTTTTCGTCCTCTCGAAAGTGACTATCCCAGGGAGGACCACCAGGAAAGCTACGGTTTTCGTATTCTCATGACCCTTCGTCATATCATGCACTACGTGGACAGCTATTCTCGCCAACTCGCCACCGAGTACCAGATAACGGGACCACAGCTCGTCTGTCTCTATGCCATCGTGAAGAACGGCCCCCTCACCCTGTCCGATCTCGGGAAACAGGTGAGCCTGAGCATGAGTACGGCCAATGGCATCGTCGACAGGCTCGAGCAGAAGAAACTCGTGCACCGGGAACGCCAGCTCCACGATCGCAGAAAGGTCCTCATTTCCACCACAGAGGAAGGAAAAGCCCTGAGCTCCAAGGCCCCTCTGCCTCTCCAGGGAAGGCTTATACATGCCATCTCTGAGATGCCTGAACTTGAGCAGGTTTCCATAGCCCTCTCCCTGGAGAGGATGCTCAGCATGATGAAGGAAAAGGAGTAGGATCGAGCGCCATCGTTCCCTCGCTATACAGCCTAGGATTAACCATCATCAGGAAGGATCTTGGCATTGTTTGGATCAAGACTGGGGACAAGCCTTGTTCCCGTAAGTGAGACAGAACATGACTGAAAAGATCATCGTCAAGGACCTCTACAAGATCTTCGGGCCTCAACCCGACAGGGCCATAAAGATGCTCAGGGATGGGGTCTCGAAGGATGAGATCATGAAGAGGACCAAACTCAGCGTGGGAATTGCCGACGTATCCTTCACCGTACACGAAGGGGAGATCCTCGTGGTCATGGGTCTGTCCGGGAGCGGCAAGTCCACACTGGTCCGCTGCATCAACCGTCTCATCGAACCGTCCGCGGGCAAGGTTTTTCTTGAAGACATCGAGATCACATCCCTTTCAAAAGACAACCTTCGGGATATCAGGCAGAAACGCTTCGGCATGGTTTTCCAGCATTTCGCCCTGTTTCCCCACCGGACCGTGATCAGGAACGTGGAGTACGGTCTCGAAATCCAGAAGGTTGATCCGAACTCCCGGAAAGACCGGGCCATGGCAGCCCTGGAACAGGTGGGGCTGAAGGGGTGGGAACATTCATACCCCGCCCAGCTCAGCGGAGGCATGCAGCAGCGTGTCGGTCTCGCCAGGGCACTTGCGCTCGACCCCGACATCATGCTCATGGACGAGGCCTTCAGCGCGCTGGACCCGCTCATTCGACGTGACATGCAGGACGAGCTCCTCAAACTCCAGGAAAAGATGCACAAGACCATCATCTTCATCAGCCATGACCTCGATGAGGCACTGAAGCTCGGTGACAGGATCATCCTCATGAAAGACGGCATCATAGTGCAGGAGGGGACCGCAGAAGAAATACTCACCAACCCTGCCAATACCTATGTGGAGAAATTCGTCGAGGACATTGACCTATCGAAGGTGCTCACCGCCGAGACAATCATGAAGAACCCCCTCGAGGTTGCGAGCTATGCACATGACGGGCCGCGTGCAGCCCTGTGGAAGATGAACAAGGCCGGCATATCGAGCATATTTGTCCAGCACAAGGGCAAGCTCGTCGGGATAGTGACCGCGGATGACGCGACCGAGGCCCTGAAGAGAGGGGAAAAAGACCTGTCCCGCATCCTGAATCAGGACCTCCAGAAGACGTCTCCGGACACGCCGGCCACCGATCTCTTCCCGCTGCTGGTGAACAGCAGTCCTCTGGCCGTGGTGGACAAGGAAGACCGGCTCATGGGTGTGATCGTGAGGGGTTCCCTGCTCGCAGCCCTGTCGGAAGGAGTGACTGCCAATGGAAATCATTAGAATACCCATAGGGAAGTCCATCGAACTGGCAATAGACCTCTTCACGGAGCACATGTCCTTCATTACCAAGGCTTTCTCCGAGATAACGGAGAATGGCATCGACATCCTGGTCAACGGCATGATGTTCTTCCCGACATGGGTCCTCATAGGATTCTTTACGGCCCTTGCATATTCCCTGAGCAGGAAGAAGGGCATCACCCTGTTTACGCTGATAGGCCTCCTTTTGATCTGGAACATGGGGCTCTGGGCACCTACGGTGAGCACCATCGCCCTCGTCCTCATATCAACACTCATCGCCATTGCAATAGGGTTGCCCCTGGGGATCCTCGCCTCACTCAGCACGAATTCCTACCGGGTCATCATGCCCATCCTGGATGTCATGCAGACCATGCCGGCCTTTGTGTACCTGATCCCGGCCATTCCGTTGTTCGGCCTGGGGCCTGTTGGTGCCATCTTTTCCACCGTGATCTTCGCCATGCCGCCGGCAATCAGGCTCACCTGCCTGGGCATCAAACAGGTGCCCGTCGAACTGGTGGAGGCAGCGGACGCCTTCGGGAGCACCAAGGGTCAGAAGCTGTTCAAGCTCCAGCTCCCCATGGCAACACCCACCATCATGGCAGGCATCAACCAGACGATCATGCTTGCCCTGTCCATGGTGGTCATTGCATCCATGATCGGAGCCAAAGGTCTCGGAGGAGAGGTCTGGAAGGCCATACAGCGCCTCCAGCCTGACAAGGGATTCGAGGCGGGAATCGCCATCGTGATCATAGCCATGATCCTCGACAGGGTCATGCAGGGCGTCGGCAGGAAAAGCAGGGGAATGGTCCACGCCGAATAGTGGTGCCCGTGTCCTGTCTCGATCAACCACACACTGAAAGGAGAATCTCTATGAAACGAATTGGCTTACTGGTCGTATTCATCTGTATCTTTGCAATCACTGGCTTCATCACCAACGCACAAGCCGCAAAGGGCAAGGTCGAAATCGCCTACGTCGAGTGGGCTTGCGCCACAGCCAGCGCCAATGTCGTCAAGGCAGTGCTGGAACAGAAATTGGGGTACGAGGTCGACCTCCTTCCTGTCAGTGCAGCCGCCATGTGGCAGGCAGTCGCATCGGGTGATGTCGACGGTCTGACGACGGCCTGGCTGCCCCACACCCACAAGCATTACATGGAAAAGGTCAAGGACAAGGTGGTGGATCTCGGAATAAATTGTGAAGGTGCCGCCATCGGGTTGGTGGTACCGACCTATGTCACCATTGACTCCATTGAAGAACTCAATGCCCAGGCAAAAAAATTCAATGGCGAGATCACCGGTATAGACCCGGGTGCCGGCATCATGAGCCTGACCGAAAAGGCCCTCAAGGACTATAACATGACGAACTTCAAGCTCATGGAAGGCTCTGGCGCCATGATGACGGCGGTCTTGAAGGACAAGATCAAGAAGAAGGAATGGGTCGTGGTAACCGGATGGACCCCCCACTGGAAATTCGCCAGGTGGGACCTCAAATATCTCAAGGACCCCAAGAATATTTATGGCGGCTCCGAAGAGATCCGCACGATCGTCCGCAAGGGACTCGACAAGGACAAGCCCGATGTCTACCGGTTCCTGGACAAGTTCCACTGGACCCTTGCAGATATCGGTCTGGTAATGGGATGGAACGCCGACGGTGCAGATCCGTACGATTCGGCCAAGCGCTGGATTAAGGAAAACCCGGACAAGGTGAATGCCTGGCTGAATTAGCGTCGGGAGTATGATGTTTCGTTAAAACGCCTGCTCATCAATTCTGTTATCCCAAGTGCATGGCAGCCGCCCGCAGGGCGGCTGCTTTTTTCATGGCATTGAACGCGCCGTAAGGTCACAAGCGTGCGTCGCCCAGGCTTTCCGAGACAGAAAGCCTGTAAGTACTTTCTCCTTGACACCCCACCATGGCAAAACTATACTTTTTTTCCTTCTATCCTCACGATAGGGGGATTGTGGTGGTTTCGCTTCCTGCAAACCCATCCACGATACACATCTCTTAACAGAGGGGGGAATGTCGTTCATGAAGATCAAGGGATTGTTCATTGTACTGGTGTGCGGTTTGTTCTGTATACTCGGCCAGCCTCAGGCACAGGCAGCCTCGGACACGGTGGTCATAGGCCTGCAGGGCCCCATCACCGGTGCCTGGGCCTACGAGGGCCAGATGGCCAAGCAGTCATGCGAGATCGCGGCGGATCTCATCAACAAGAAGGGCGGCATCCTGGGCGGCCGCAAGGTTGTCATCAAGGTTGAAGACGATGCCGGTGAACCAAAGACCGGCGCACTGGCAGCCCAGAAGCTCGTGGGCCAGAAGGACGTGGTTGCTGCAGTTTCGACCTACGGATCATCGGTGTGCGAACCGGCTTCCAACATCTACGAGAAGTTCAAGAAGGTGAACATCGGATACGGCGTGACCGCGGTGAGACTTACCGAGCGGAACTTCAAGTACTTCTTCCGCACCTGCGGCCGTGACGACTCGCAGGGCAAGTTCTTCGCCGATGCCGTTCCTGCCAGGTTCAAGGCCAAGCGCATCGCCATCATGCATGACAACACCGCCTTCGGCAAAGGCCTTGCCGAGGACACGAAAAAGGCCCTGGATCCCATGATCAAGGCCAAGAAGGTCGAGCTCGTGTATTTCGATGCCATCACCCCGGGGGAAAAGGATTACAAGGTATCGCTGACCAACCTGCGCGAGAGCAAACCCGATGTCTGGTACTTCACCGGCTACTACGCCGAGGCGGCGCTGCTCGTGACCCAGGCAAGGGATATCGGCGTCAAATGTCCCTTCGTGGGCGGCAATGCGGCCATCAACGACGAGTTCGTGAAGATCGCGGGCCTCAAACTGGCAAAGGGCTGTTACATGACCAACGAGCCCCTGCCCGGCGACCTTCCCTACAAGGAGGCCAAGGAATTCCTCGCAGCGTACAAGGCAAAGTACGGCGAGATCCCGTCGAGCCCCTGGCCCATTTATGCAGCCGATGCCGTGAACATTATCGCCTATGCCATCGACAAGACCAAGTCCACGGATTCGGACAAGCTGGCCGCCTACCTGCGCAACAGCGTGAACGGCGTGCCCGGCATCACCGGTCCCATCGGCTTTACCGCCCAGGGCGACCGTGAAGGCGTCCCGTTCTATCTCTACGTGGTAGACGATGCCGGCAAAATAGTAATCTCGAAGTAACAGGGCAGGTGCTGCACCTCAGAAGATCATGCAACTGTTGCTCGAACAGCTCATAAACGGCCTGACCATCGGGTCATTCTACGCGCTCATCGCGCTGGGATACTCGATGGTCTACGGCGTTTTGAAGCTCATCAACTTCGCCCACGGTGATTTTTTCACCCTGGGCTCATATCTCGGCTACACCCTTCTGGTCTTTGGCGTGGGTGCAGCGACCACCTTTTTCGGACCATGGGTGGGCATGATGGCGGCACTTGGTGTTGCCGCCATCAGCCTGGGGATCGTGGGCATCATAGTGGAGCGCATCGCGTATCGGCCAGTCTATCCCGCGGGGCGCCTCCCCGCGGTCGTATCGGCGCTTGGGGCATCCATCTTTCTGCAGAACGCCATCATGGTCATCTGGGGACCGCGCTACCAGGCATATCCCTCGGAACTCATCCCTGCCATGCGCTTCCAGATCGGCCAGATCAACATCACCCTGCTCCAGATCATCATCCTTGCGCTGTCCTTCCTGCTCATGTCCGTGCTTTACTACGTCATACAGAAAACAACCTTCGGCGCTGCCGTCAGAGCAACGGCCCACGACAGGAACACGGCTTCCCTCATGGGCATCAATTTCAACAAGGTCATCCTCTTCATCTTCACCCTGGGTCCGGCGTTGGGCGCCATGGCAGGGGTCATGGTGGGCATGTATTACCGCCAGATAAGCTTCACCATGGGCTGGAACTACGGGCTCAAGGCCTTTACGGCAACCATCCTGGGCGGCATCGGGAACCTCCCCGGGGCCATGTTCGGCGGACTCATACTCGGCGTCCTCGAAATGCTGGGCGCGGCATACATCTCGGCTGCCTGGAAGGACGTGTTCGTGTTCATCATCCTTATCCTCGTGCTCATCTTCAGGCCCACCGGCCTGTTCGGGGAAAAGACAGCCGAGAAGGTATAGGGCCATGAGCGGTAAGGAGACGGCATTCTCGAGGATCTTTACCACCACGCCGTGGTACGTTCCCGTAGGCTTTATCGCTCTCATCGCCGTATACCCGTTCTTCGTGAGCGACTATTTCATCGACATCGCCTTCTTCTTCGGGATCTATGCCCTGCTGGGCCTGAGTCTCAACATCGTGCTGGGTGAGGTCGGGCTCTTCGACCTGGGTCACGCTGGCTTTTACGCCATAGGCGCGTATGTGACCGCGATCCTCAACACACGCTATGGTGTCCCCATCCTCGTCCTGCTGCCCATCAGCGCCTTGGCGGCGGCACTGTTCGCCTATATCGTCTTTTCGCCGGTCATTCACCTCCAGGGGGATTACTTCCTCATCGTTACGCTCGGTGTAGGCGAGATAGTCAGGATCGGTCTCATCAACAATCCCTTCGACCTCACCGGGGGACCCAACGGGGTCTTCGGTATCGAATTCCCGAAGCTTACCCCCTCCATCGTCATCGATTCATCCATCGAGTACTATTTCCTCATCTGGATCGTGGTGGGTCTGTCCATCGTGGGGCTCATCAGCCTCCAGCATTCACGCATCGGCAGGGCCTGGAACTGCATCAGGGAGGACAGCACAGCAGCCGGGTCGACGGGTATCAATGTGCGGAACTACAAGCTCCTTGCCGTTGTCATCGGTGCGGCACTGGCCGGGGTGGCGGGCAACATCTACGCCAGCAAGCTCATGTGCGTCTCTCCCGAGAGCTTCACCTTCTGGGAGTCATGCCTCATGTTCTGCATCGTGCTCATCGGAGGCATGGGCTCCATCCCGGGCGTGCTCATCGGGGCGGCGTTCATCAGCCTTTTCCCCGAAGTCTTCAGGCCCTTTGCCATGTACCGCATGCTCGTGTTCGGATCCATCATGATCATCATGATGATGGTTCGCCCGGGCGGCTTCTGGCCGAGAAAGCGCGGCGGCGTAGCGCTCCACCCCCTCATGGAGGATGCCGGTGATGGGGGGAACTAGGCAACATGCCTCATCCGAGGCGGTCCTAGTCACCAGAGGACTCACCAAGATCTTCGGCGGACTCCGCGCGGTGAGCGATTTCGACCTCACCGTGCACAAGGGGGAGATCCTGAGCATCATCGGGCCGAACGGAGCTGGAAAGACCACCGTGTTCAACGTGGTGACCGGGATCTACAAACCCGAGCACGGCGACGTCATCTTCCTGGGAGAGACAATCACCGGCAGGAAACCTCACCAGATAGTTTCCACAGGAATTGCTAGGACCTTTCAGAACATCCGGCTCTTCCCGGACATGACCTGCCTGGAGAACGTCATGGCAGGCCAGCACTGCAGGGCGAGATCCGGGCTCTTCTCTTCCATATTCAGAACGCCTGCCATGAGGAAGGAAGAGGATTGCATCAGGAAGGTCGCCGAGGACCGGATCGCCCAGGTGGAGCTTGCAGGTTTTGCAGACGAACTGGCCAAGAACATCGCCTATGGATCGCAGCGGATGCTGGAGATCGCCCGAGCCCTGGCGACACAACCCCGGCTCCTGGTCCTGGACGAGCCCAGCAGCGGCCTGAATCCGAGGGAAAGCCACGACCTCATGGAGTTCCTCAGAGACCTCATCCGTCACGAGGACCTCACCATTCTGCTCATTGAGCATGACATGAACGTGGTCATGGGCATCTCGGACTGGGTGGTGGTTATGGACGAGGGCAAGAAGATCGCCGAGGGCGGTCCGGAAGCGATCTACAACAACCAGGACGTCATCGAGGCGTACCTCGGCAAGGACGAGGAGTGAGCATAGGATGCCTGCCCTGCTCAGCATAGACGATCTCCGTATCAAGTACGGAGCCCGGGAGGTCCTCAAGGGGATCAGTCTCCATGTCGACGAAGGTGAAATCGTTACCGTGCTCGGCGCCAACGGCGCGGGCAAATCCACCCTGCTCCAGGCCGTGTGCGGGCTTATCCCCGTTGCCGGCGGTACCATAACCTATGCAGGCAGGACGTTGAACAGGGTCCCCGCATACGAGATCGTTATCCTGGGTATATCCCTCTCCCCCGAGGGCCGGCGGGTATTCCCCACCCACAGCGTGGAGGAGAACCTCAACCTCGGCGCGTTCACCCGCAGGAAGCACACCGAAGAGATAGCCCTTGCCAAGGAGCGGGTCCACTCCCTGTTCCCCATACTGAAAGAGCGGAGCAGCCAGCTCGCCGGTACGCTCTCCGGCGGCGAGCAGCAGATGCTTGCCATCGGCCGGGCACTCATGAGCAACCCACGGGTCCTTCTGCTCGACGAGCCCTCCCTGGGCCTTGCTCCCATCCTGGTCAAGCAGATCTTCGACATCATCCGCGAGATCAACACCCAGGGCACGTCCATCCTCCTGGTGGAGCAGAACGCCCACAAATCCCTGGGCATCGCCGGCCGCGGCTATGTGCTGGAGAACGGCCGGATCGCAGCCGAAGGTCCTGCAGGCGTTCTCAAGGCCGACGAGAAGATCCAGGAGGCATACCTGGGTGGGAGTGCATTGAAAAGGAACTCCTAACCCTTCTCACACCGGGACAAAATCGAGCTGCCCGTTGGTCCTGTCCGCCCTGACGAGCTTCACCCGCACCGTCTGCCCGATGGCCCTTCTCGGTGAGCGGGACTTCCTGCCTCCCCGTGCAGGCATCCCCACTGCCCCATCACCCCTCATGAGCCCATCCACTGGCGGGTCCATGACCTCCACGAACATGCCGTAGGGCTTCACGCTCGTGACGACCGCATCGAACTCGTCGCCGAGGTGCGAAACCATGTAGGCAGCGGTCTTTATCTTGAGGGCCTCCATCATGGCGGTGTCCGTGAGTTCCTCACGGTCGGATACCTCGGGTGCCAACTTTTTCAGATATTTCTGAAAGCGCTCCCTCTCCTTGACGGAAAAACCTCCGGATGTGAGCGCCTGTTTGACGAGCCGATGCACGACCAGGTCAGGGTACCTCCGGATGGGCGAGGTGAAGTGGAGGTACCCCGTGAAGGCCAGCCCGAAGTGGCCCAGGTCTTCGCTGGAATACCGTGCACGCTGAAGGGACCTGAGGATGTGCATGTTCACGAAGTGCTCCAGGGGCCTGCCCCTGCATGCATCGGCAATGGCCTGGAGCGCTTCATGGATGTGCTCCCCCGACGATGCAGCCTTTTTCAGCCCGGCCAAAAGCGACGAGGAGAATCCTATCTCGGCAAGTGTTTCGAGGAGATCGAGCAGATCCCGCTGCCGGGGAGGTTCGTGCACGCGGAAGAGCACGGGCATGTGATGTTTCAGGAGATACGTGCACACGGTCCGGTTGGCCAGGAGCATGGCCTCCTCGATGAGCCGCTCGGCAGGCCCGTGCCGTATACGTCCGATCGATGCAACCTCCCCGACGGCATTTGCCTCGATCTGCACCTTGGCGATGTCAAAGTCGAGGCTGCCCTGTTTCTTCCTTCGTTCCATCAGATGCATGGAGAGCCGGTGAAGGTCCTTCAAGCCTGAGGCAACGACCGGGGAATACCCTTTTGCATCCGGTGTGCCTTCGAGGAACGGCCCCACCTCCTCGTAGGTGAGCCTGGCCGCCGATCGGATGACGGCCTCGAAAACCCGGGAGGATATGACCCTCCCCCGCGGACCGATGACGATCTCGACCGCCATGGCGAGCCTGTCCAGGCCGGGCTTCAGGCTCATGGCCCCGTTGCTGAGAGCTTCGGGAAGCATGGGGATGGCGATCTCGGGGAAGTAGACGCTGAAGGACCGCTCCCGTGCCTCCCTGTCCAGGGCGGTTCCCGGTCTGACCGCGTGTGCCACGTCCGCGATGGCCACGGTCAGGAGAAAGGTCCCGTCCTGAAGCTTCTCGATCCCCACGGCATCGTCGAAATCCTTTGCATTGACGCCGTCGATGGTGAAGAGCACACGCTCTCTGAGGTCCTTCCGGCGACCGAGCTCACATGCCATGTCCATCCGTGCCGCCCTGGCGGCCTCCTCCTCGACCTCTTCCGGGAATCGCCAGGAAAGGCCGTATTTGGCCGTGACGTACCTGAGGTCTTCCCCCGCCCCTGCCGGGACATCGAGGGACCTCTCCACCCTGGCCGTCAGCGCGCTCACCTTCTGTGCCGACCTGGGAGGCATGACCATGACGCTCACCATGTCGTTGTGGGAGGCATCCCCCTCGAATCCCAGAGGAATGACAATGGGGTAGGGCATGGGCTGCAATGGCTCCAGGACGCCATATTCCCGATGCCTGACATACCTTCCCGTCACGGAAAGTTTGGTGCGTTCGACAATGGATATCACCTTGCCGCGCAGGCCTTTCCTGTCGTGCCAGGCAGCGACCTCCACGAGATCGCCCGGGAGCGCCCCATTCATGGCCTCCAGCGGCACGAAGACGCCCTCATCAAGGCCCCGTGCATCTACAAAGGCATACCCCCTGGGATTCCAGGAGATCCTTCCCACGACCCGCGCCTTCGTCTTTCCCCTCATTGGTGAAAAACCCTACCATCCTCCGGGCGAAACATGCAATGATAGAGGGTGAGGCAGAGGACATGACGACACCGCAAACCCCCCTCAAAAAGAAGCGCCTTTATGGCCCTGATGTGCATCTTGTCGACCGGGGAGACCATGCCCTGGTGGAGAAGACCTACCGGAGAAGGCCTCTTCCGGTCAGGATGGCAGGGCGTCTGCTCGTGAAATGGGAGACCTTCGTCTACCTGAAGCTGAAGGGATTGCCAGGCATCCCCTCGGTAGTTCCAAGCGATGACCCGTACACCCTCACCACCACCTTCATGGGGGGGCACAACCTCAAGACCAGGGAGAGGATCCCTGACAACACCTACTTCGAGAACCTCGAGCGACTTATCACAACCGTCCACGGTCGCGGGGTCATCCATCTGGATATGCGAAACCGCAGGAACTATGGCATGGATGATGAAGGGAAACCATACCTGGTTGACTTTGCATCGAGTATCTACCTGCCCTGGAAAGGATCCCTCTGGAAGCTGCTCTGCGGCATCGACCATATGGGCTACCTGAAAGTCAAGGCAAGGCTCAACCCCGGCCTGCTCACCCACGATGACAGGCAACGCTGCTCCCGGGGTGAGACCCTGAGCCGACTGTGGCTGCCGCCCCGGCTGCTACGTTTTATCCGGGACCTCTTTGCCAGGTTCACCCGCTGAAGGTGCCAGGCGGGCGAGCGAACCCTCCAGCTCACGGATCCGGGCCTTCACGGCCCTCCTCCTGAAAAACCTGGCTATCTGGACGGGGATCTCCACCATCACGATGGGCACCATGCCCGCCACGAAGAAGGTCACCATGAGCACCCACAGCTGCAGCGGCACCACAAGGCGGTAGCCAAGGAAGCTCAGGGTGAACTCCTGCGTATTGTTCACGCAGAAGGTGATGATTGCGAGGAGAAAGAGAAGCGACAGCACTATGCTCAGATACCGCATGGCGTCTTTATACCCTGAATCAGCAGGGAAGATCAATCTTTCCTGGCAGATGGCTCTTCACTGATTCCTGGCTGGCCTGTGCATCATAAATTGCAGTTGATATTTTTCAAAACCCCGTATATATACCGCTTTCTGTGTCTTTTATTGACATGCAGGCCATGAAGGGAGCCGTGAATGCCGAAGATCCGTTCCTTTCGGGGTATCAGGTATAACCCTGACCGCGTTGATCTCGCCAGCGTTGTTTGTCCTCCTTATGATATTATATCGCCGCAACAGGTGGAGGATTACTACGCCAAGAGTCCCTACAACGCGGTACGACTCGTGCTCGGGAAGCAGTTTCCCAAGGACAACAAGGACAACAACCGCTACACGAGGGCGCGCGACCTCTTCAGGCAATGGCTGGATGAAGGGGCCCTGTGTCAGGAAGCCAAGCCGTCGTTGTACTACCATGAACATACCTATGCCATCGGTGACAAGGCGTACACGAGGAGAGGCTTCATCGCATCGGTTCGCCTTGAGGACGACGACAAGAAGAATATCAGGCCCCACGAACACACCATGAAGAGCCCCAAGCTCGACCGCCTCCGCCTGATGAGCGAGGTCAGGACCAATTTCAGTTCCATCTTCGGCCTGTATTCCGACACGAAGAAGGTTCTAGAGAACCAGGTCCGGGTCAAGCTCGGATCCCCTGTGATCGAATTCTCCTCCCGTGATGAAACCCACAGGCTCTGGGTCATTCACGAAACGCCCCTGATCGAGAAGATCGTCAGGATGATGCAGAACAAGGAAATCATCATCGCCGACGGCCAGCACCGCTACGAGACGGCAAAGATATACCGGGACCGCATGAGAGCGGCGACCGGAAAGAGCGACGGCAACCAGAACTTCGACTTCATCCAGATGTACCTGATAAACGTGGAGGAAGGGATCAAGATCCTGCCCATGCATCGGATCGTCATCGACAGCATGGGCGTAGGTCTCGTTGACCTGGAGTATCGCCTCAAGGAGATCTTCAACATGGTCCCCTTCGACAACCGCAAGGGTTTCATCGCGGCTCTGAACAAGGGGGGGAAAGGTACGCTCGGCCTTTATGTCAAGGGTATTCCCAGATTCTACCTGATCCAGCTCTCAGAAGAGCCGGAGATCGACAAGTATCTCCCGGCGGATACCCATACCCTTCTCAAGAGGCACGACGCGACCATTCTCCATGAATGCATCATCGATCCCATCCTCGGCATAGGGACCAACATCGAGAACAAGAGGATCATGTTCACGAGCAGGGCGGAGGAGGCGCTTGACATGGTTGCCAAGGAGCAGGCGGACATTGCCTTCCTCCTCAATCCACCCTCCATCGAGGACGTGATGGAAATTGCCGATGCAGGGTTGAGAATGCCGCTCAACTCAACCTATTTTCACCCGAAGGCTCCCACGGGGCTCGTCTTTCATTCCCTCGAATAGCACGAGTGGCCTGTGCCGTGAACGTGTCTCGTAGGACAGCACTCATCCACTTGACACAAGAGAATGATTGTTCTAGGTTTGAACGATGATTCAGAATATGAATCATAATTCTAGCCCCATGACCAGAAAGGAACGGGAGTCGGCCTTCCGGCGCGATGCCATTCTGGATGCAGCCAGAGATGTATTTGAAAAAGAGGGGTTTTTCAACGCGACGATGGCGCAGATCGCGGCAAAGGCCGAATTCGGGGTCGGGACCCTCTACCAGTTCTTTGCCAGCAAACAGATGCTCTATACCGAGGTGATCAAAAGCGGCCTTGACGCCTTCATGCTCTCCCTGAGGAATCTGCTGTCGAGAAAGAACCCCTGGCAGGATAAGCTCACGATATACGTTGAATTCAATCTCGGGTGGATAGAGAACAACCCCGGATTCCACCGGCTCATCTACGAGATCTATTCCGCCCCCATCCCCGATGTCACCCAGCGTATCCTCGGATACATCCGCGAAATCCATGCCGAGAACTTCCGCATTACCCGCGAGATCTTCATGGAAGCGTGCCGCGAAGGGTACCTGGGCGACCCGGAGCTCAAATCCATCATGCTCATGGGCATCATTCACACCATTGCTCAAACGTATTTTCTCGGTATACTGGAAAAGGCCCCGGCAGAGTTCATCGCCGGTATACTGGAGGAATTCCTAGGGAGGGTATCATCGTGAGAAAAATAGTCTTATTGACCGTGATCTGCATCCTGTGTCTTGGAATGTTCGGCGTTCAGGCGGCCGAGTACATGAACCTGGAGGACTCCCTGAAGGTTGCCATTGAACGAAATCCACAGGTGAAGGCCCAGAACCAGGAGGTCTTCATCAAGGAGATGGAGAAGAAGTCCCGGTTCTCCCAGATGCTCCCCAGCGCCGACCTGTCCTATGGGTATGCCCGGCTCAACGAGGCTCCCTCGATGACACTCCCCAACCTGGGCACTCTCGTCATAGGCACCAAGGACAACTACGAGATGAACCTCGACGCAAGGCAGGTCCTGTTCGCGGGCGGCGCCCTGTACAACAGCTATCTGGTCGCGAAAAACGACCAGTTCGCCGCCGAGATCGATCGCGAGCAGACCATCAGGCGGCTCAAGCTCCTGGTCATCGATGCATACTACGGAGTAATAAAGGCTCGGCAATTCATGGAAGTGGCAAAGACAAGCGTGACCTCCGTCAAGTCCCTGCTCGATGTCTCGAACGCATTCTTCAACCAGGGCATGATCCCCAAAAACAACCTTCTCGAAACCCAGGTGCGGTACGCTGAGACCGAGCAGAACCTCATATCCGCAGAGAACGCGGTCAAGATTGCCGAGTCCAACTTCAACCTCCTCCTCGTCAGGGACTTATCCGAAGAAATCAGCATAGACACGGAGATCCCGCTAACCACCATGGAGATCTCCTTTGATCAGGCCCTGCAGACCGCCTTTGAGAGCAGGCAGGAGATCAGGACCGCCAAGCTCCAGCTCGACAACACCGAGAAAGGCATAACCATTGCCCGCTCCGCATTCATGCCGAGCGTTGCGGCAACCTACACATACACAAGGTCCGGCGAGGACCCGGATGTGGAGGACGATTCCTGGCAGGCCGGTCTCGGCCTGAACTGGAACCTCTTCCAGGGCGGCGGCAGCTACTGGGAGTATAACAGGGCCAAGTACACCAGCGCCAAGGTGGGATACCTCCTCGAAAGCCTGAAGAATCAAGTCACCCTCGAGGTCAAGAACTCGTACCTCAATATCCAGGAGGCGCAGGCCCGGCTCCAGGTGGCGGATAAGACCATCGCCCAGGCACAGGAGAACTTCAGGATCGAGAAAGACCGCTATAACCTCCAGGTTTCCACCTCAACCGATGTTCTCCGGGCGGAAGCACTGCTTGCCCAGGCTCAGAACAACCTGATCTCCGCCCGGGCCGATCAGGCCAGGGCCATGGCGGCATTACGCGCATCCATGGGTACCCTCTGAGACACCTGTCTTAACAACCGACGAATGCCCCGGATAGTGGCCCGGGGCATTCCCCTCTCGTTGATCCCGCGCACGCATTCCGACGGTTGACAAACCACCGGTACCCGGTCTTGATAGCGCGCCTTCTTGTGTGCTAACCACATCGGCATGACAAACAAGCTGACCCTCAAGGACGAGATATCGAGGGTTCTCGCGTGCACATTGTCCGAGCGGGCCCGGGGTATCATTGATTCCCCCTATACCAAGCAGATCCTCGAGCAGCTCCCGCCCCAGGAAGCATACATCGTCATCAAGGAATCCTGGGGCATGGACAGCCAGATCCTGCTCCAGTACGTTCCTGCGGAGGCGGTCTGCCGGTTCATCGACCTGGACTGCTGGGAGCGCGACTCGTTGTCTGTGGATTCCCTCATGGAGTGGCTCATGGAACTCTCCGGCGCATCCTCCGAATCGCTGATCCAGGCCTTTGAGACCCTCGATCTCGAGATCCTCGTGCTCCTGTTCCAGGACTATATCGAGGTGGTGCACGTCAGGCCTACGGACGAACACATACCGGACCTCCTCGACGAAGGGTTCGAGAGCCTGGACAACACGTACTTCTATCGCGTCATCAACGAAGACGACAGATCCCACTTCATCAAGGAGATGCTGAGCATGCTGTTCACCCACGAACAGGAACTCTATGCGTCCATCCTCGAAGCGGTCATGTACGAAATGAAGACCACCATGGAAGAGACGTCCTACGAGCGGAGATCGCTACGCCTCATGGAAATGGGGTTCCCGTCCCCGGAGGAGGCCATCGAGGTCTACCGCCATGTCCAGCCGGAAAAGCTCCTGAATCAGGGCATTGTCAAGGGGAAGACCCCTGTCATAACCAAGCATCTCC
>JAGOOG010000055.1 GCA_017992605.1 Deltaproteobacteria bacterium | reverse complement strand
TGCCGATCAGGGACACACTCTGGCCGCTGAAGAAAAGCCGGTAGTTCCTGGATCTCAGGGATCTCAGCAGGGATCTCGACCGGCTGCTGTTCTGATGGGCTGCCATAGGATATGGTCCGGGGAGGTGCCGGACAGTCACGCCCCGGCGTCTATCTCTCCCCGCTCAGGATGATGGGCAGCCCGCTCTTCGGGTTGCCGACGGTCAGGACAACGATGCTCGCCAGGAGGACGCCGATGAGGCCCATCTTCGACCGGGCCGGATTTCCCTCTGCCATTGTGAAACCTCCTTTCATGGCACAGTGACCTAGATGTACGAAGAGGCCGGTGCATTGTCAAGGCTTGGGGGTGAAATCCCTGCAAGACCCCTGGGGGCTTGACCGGTCTCTGCGGTGTCGTCGTCGTGCAGGACAATAGTCCATGATATTTTGCAAAAAATGCTGTACACTAACCGGGCAGTCGGATAACCCCTGCACGGACAGACCCTTGGACTCGTCAGAAGGAGGTGGGTATGGGTGGGCCCACGCTCATCACGAAGAAAGACAGGATCTGCAGGCTTGAGGACGAGCTTCGAGAGGCACACCTCACGCTGAGAAAGCTCAAGGGGAGAGAACGCGAGCTTCTCGACATCATCGAATCCATCCCCATCGCGACCTTTGCCATCGACCACAGGCACCGCATAACCCACGTGAACGCCGCGTACGAAACCCTCACCGGGGCGGCCCGGAAGGACCTCCTCGGCACGGCAAGGCAGTGGGTACCGTTCTATGAACGCAGGAAGAAGACGCTGGCCGATCTTGTCGTCGACAACGTCTCGAGGGCCCGGATCGAGAACTACTACGGGAAGGAGTCACGCAGGATCACCCGCAGGGACGATACCTATGCCGTGGAGCTCTTCTTCCCCCATCTCGGGACCAAGGGGAAGTGGCTCTACTGCACGGCGTCCCTTCTGAAGGACCAAGACGGCAGGACCATGGGCGCGGTGGAGACGCTCCAGGACCTGACCTCCCGCAGGGAGGTGGAAGAGGCCCTGATCATCTCCGAGGAGAAGTCACGGATCATCCTCGACCGGATCGAGGACGGATACTACGAGGTCGACCTCGCGGGCCGGGTCATCTTCTTCAACGATGCCTTCTGCAGGATCATCGGCTACTCCAAGGAACAGATGGTCGGCATGTCGTACAAGCGGTTCGCCGGCGCCAGGTACACGACGAAGATCTTTGCCATGTACAACCGGGTCTTCAGGACAGGCAGACCCATCAAGGCCCTCGAGTGGGCCGTCGTGAGAAAGGACGGCTCCGAACGGCTCGTGGAGTTTTCGGTGTCCCTCATGAGGGACGCCTCGGGCAGGCCCACCGGGTTCAGGGGGATCGTGCGGGACGTCACGGACGCCAGAAAACAGGAGACGGAGCTCCGCAGGTACAAGAACCGTCTCGAGGAGCTCGTGCAGGAGCGGACCTCCCAGCTGGACAGGACCAACAGGAGGCTCACCAGGGTCATCGACAACCTGGTGAAGGCTGAAAAGGACCTGGTGAAGCAGAAGAACTTGTCCGAGGGCATCATCCGGTCGCTGCCGTGCATCTTCTACATGATCGACAAGAACGGCAGCTTCGTCAAATGGAACAGGCACGTCGAGGAGATAGGCGGGTACTCGAAGGACGAGATGAAGGAAGTCCATGCCCTGGACTTCTTCCCGGAGCGGGAGAAGGGGAACATAGCCCGGAAGATCCACGAGGTGTTCAGCAAGGGCCGGGCGTTCACCAACACCGTCGTTGCAGGCAGGGATGGGCGTGAGACCCCCCACTATTTCACAGGGGTGCGGACCCATATCGGAGGGAAGAGGTACCAGGTGGGGGTGGGGATAGACACCTCGGATGCCGTCCGCGCCGAAAAGGCGCTCCGCGAAAGCGAAGAGAAGCTCTCGGCGATCCTCGCCTCGGTCATGGACTACATGGTCATCATAGACACGACGTATGCCGTCGTGTGGGCCAACGACAGGGCCCTGTCGCAGTTTCCCAACCTCATGGGCGGCAGGTGCTACCAGGCCATACACGGACGTACGACCCACTGCGCGGAATGCATCGGCGAGAAGTGCTTCAGGAACGGGATCGCGCACGAACGGGAAGGCAGCATCGTCATCCCCTCGAGCGGGCGCAAGATGGACTTCTGGAGCACGACGAGCGTGGTGACCAGGCTCGAAGACGGTTCGCCCGAGCTGATCCTTGAGCTCATCAGGGACACCACGGAGAAGAAGGCCTTCGAGGCGGAGGCCGTGCGGGTCGGCCAGCTGGCCTCCCTGGGCGAGCTCGCCGCCGGCGTGGCCCACGAGATCAACAACCCCATCAACGGGATACTCAACTACGTGCAGATCCTCCTGGAAAAGGCGGGCAGGGAGTCCACCGACCGCGAGATCCTCCTGCGCATCTTCCGGGAAGGCGAGCGGGTGACGGGCATCGTCCACAACCTCCTCTCCTTCGCCAGGGTGAGGAAGGACGAATTCGTGCAGACCTCGCCCGACGAGGTCATCGGCGCGTGCCTCGGGCTCGTGGCCAAACAGCTCTCCAGCGACGGTATCAGGCTGAAGGTCGACACGGACGCCGGGCTGCCGAAGATCTACTGCAACAGCCAGCAGCTCCAGCAGGTGCTCCTGAACGTGATCAGCAACGCCAGGTATGCCCTGAACCAGAAGTACCGGGCAGGGCACCGGAACAAGATCATAGAGATCAGGGCGGAGAAGACCAGGCTGAACAAGAGGAATGCGCTCAGGATAGTCGTGTGCGATCACGGCACCGGCATCCCCGGGGAGATTCTCGACAAGATAGGCTCACCTTTCTTCACCACCAAGCCGGTGAACGAAGGTACAGGCCTGGGGCTGAACATCAGCCACGGCATCGTCAGGAACCACGGCGGCAGGCTGTGGTTCGACAGCATGGTCGGGGAGTACACGAAGGTCGTCATCGATCTGCCCGCCGGCCGGCAGGGGGGGCGTCATGCAGGAGCCTGAGAAGATGCAGCCGAAGAGGAAGATCCTCGTCGTGGACGACGAGGAGAGCATCAGGTACACCTTCTCCCATTTTCTGAAAGAGGCCGGCTACGAGGTCTTCACCGCGTCCGACCTCAAGGGGGCCCGGAAGATCCTGTTCCACACCCGGCTCGACCTCGTGTTCCTCGACATCGTGCTCGGGGCCGAGTCCGGCCTCGACCTGCTCAAGCAGCTCAAGTCGCTGCTGCTCAAGCTCCCGGTGGTCATGATCACCGGCAAGCCCACCCTGGACAACGCCACCGACGCGCTGCGCCGCGGCGCCTTCGACTTCCTCATCAAGCCGGTGCGCAAGGACGACCTCCTGCGCGCGGCGGCGCTGGCCATCAGCCACAAGGCCCTCATCGACGAGAAGGAGCTGGTCACCAGGGAGAAGGAGAAGTACCGCACCAATCTCGAGGCCATCTTCCAGAGCGTGAACGATGCCATCATCACGGTGGACGAGACCATGCGCGTGATCGATGCCAACCGGCAGATCGAGACCATAAGCGGCATGTCCGTCAGGAAGGTCGTGGGAAAGGCCTTTGACGACTGCTTCACGAGGTGCAGCCACAACTGCTCCAAGGTGATCCGGGAGACCCTGAAGAGCAAGAAGCCCATCCGGGAACTGCGGATGGAGTGCGAACACCACGAGCGGCCCCGGCAGGTCGTGCTCCTCTCCTGCTCCCCCCTGACCGACGACGCGGGCACGTTCATGGGCGCCGTGCTCGTGGTCAGGGACATCACGAGGCTCCACGACCTCGAGGAGGAGCTGCGCGACAGGAGCCGGTTCCACAACATCATCGGCAGGAGCGGCAGGGTCCAGAGCATCTTCAGGCTGGTGGAGGCATTGTCCGACCTGGACACCACGGTCCTCGTCACCGGGGAGAGCGGCACGGGCAAGGAGCTCGTGGCCAACGCCCTGCACTATTCGGGCAAGAGGGCGAAAAGGCCCTTCGTGAAGGTGAACTGCGCGGCCCTGGCCGAGAACCTGCTGGAGAGCGAACTCTTCGGGCACGTGAAGGGCGCGTTCACCGGGGCCATCAGGGACAAGCAGGGCAGGTTCGAGCTGGCCAAGGATGGCACCATCCTGCTGGACGAGATAGGCGACATACCGCCGCGCATCCAGGCCAAGCTCCTGCGGGTCCTGGAGGCGAGGACCTACGAGCGCGTGGGCGACGCGGTGAGCAGGAAGGTCGATGCCAGGGTGATCGCGAGCACGAACCGGAACCTGCGGGACAAGGTGAAGTCCGGGGAGTTCCGGGAGGACCTGTACTACCGGCTAAACGTGGTGGAGATCAGCCTGCCGCCCATGAGGGAGCGGCTGGAGGACATACCCCTGCTCGTGGAACACTTCTGCACCGTGTTCGAGGGCACGTTCGGGAAGATCATCAACGGCGTCTCCGAGGAGGTGATGCGGCTGTTCCTGAGCTACCCGTGGCCCGGCAACGTGCGGGAGCTGGAGCACGCCATCGAGCACGCGTTCGTGCTGTGCAACGACCGCATCATCCTGCCGGAGCACCTCCCGCCGTACATGCT
>JAGOOG010000002.1 GCA_017992605.1 Deltaproteobacteria bacterium | reverse complement strand
TGGTACCACCTCTTTCTTCAGGCATCAATGCACGTCAAACGTCTCATCGCAGGAATATTCGCTTTGAATTATCCCTGGATGTGACTATACTTATCATCAGAAGGAGCGGTCCCATGGGCAGGAAAGAGCGAAGGGTCATCCTGATCTGCCAGTGTCTGGTCAACCCCTACTGCAGGGTCCACATCCTGGGACAGAACTTCCCTCTCTCCCTGGAGGTGACCGGCTACCTGCTGAGAAAGAACGTGGGCATCATCCAGTACCCCTGCCCGGAGACCACGGCCATGGGGCTCATGCGCAACCCCCAGGGCCGCCAGCAGTACGACAACATCTTCTTCCGCAACCACTGCAAGGAGCTGCTCCAGGTGCCCATGCTCATGGTCAGGGAATTCCTCAAGAACCGCTACCGCCTGTGCTGCTTCATCGGCCTGGAGAACAGCCCCACCTGCGGGATCCACTGGGGCAGGCACAAGGTGAACCGGTACGGGACCGAATCTCCCAACCCGGACGAGCAGTATGGAAAGGATCCGAAAGATCCGGTGCTCCGGGGGATCATGGCCGAGATCCTGGAAGAGGAACTGGCTCGGGAAGGTATTACGACACCCTTCCTCGAGCTGCCCGCCCTGTCCCCTGCAGATTCGGAAAAGAGGAAGAGGTTCTGGCAGGATCTGGAAGATGCTGTTTCGCCGGTTCCCTGAAAACAATTCCATCTCAGGGGAGACGAAAGCTGTTTCCCTCTCGGACTATGAGGCCATCACATTCAAGCCCTGAGAGGATCCTTCGCATCCGGTCAGCCTCAATGTTCAGCTGTGAGATGATGGACTTCCTTGTGATCGTGCCCTTTTCGAGAAGCACCCTGATTATCCTTCCCCGCACCTGCCGGTCGGATCCATGAAAAGGTGCCTGTCTGGTGTAATGGGCGCTTCTCCTGTTGGGGTTCGATGAGAGCCTCCCCAGCATGGAACCATAATCCATGAGGGCATAGTACCACTGTCGGGGATTCTCGTAGTCCAGGGTCGCCTCCACCAGGGGAAGGATCTCGCTGTCACGGACATCCTTCCTGTCCTGAAAAAAGTGATGGATGAAGGCCCTGCGTATGTTGGTCTCGATGAAGACAACGGGCCTGTTGAAGGCAAAGGCAAGGATGGCCCCGGCCGTCGCCCGGCCGATGCCGGGCATGCGGATCAGCTCCTCCCGGGTTTCGGGAAGGTCACCATGAAAACCCTCAACGACCGCCTGGGCGGTCTTCCACAGGTTCACGGCCCTGCGGTTGTACCCGAGTCCCTGCCAGTGCAACAGGACGTCCTTCAGAGAAGCGCAGGATATCGTTTGAAAATCAGGGAATGACGCTATGAACAAGGGGTACTTGCCAAGGACCCGCTCGACCTGGGTCTGCTGGAGCATGAATTCGGAGACGAGGATGCGGTAGGGGTCTCTTGTTTCCCTCCATGGCATGGGCCTGGCATGCAGTCGGTGATATTCAAGGATATCTCTCTGAAAAGCACCTAGCGAGGCCATAATTCGTTGCATCATGTTGCTGTAGTAGCATACTCCAGGAATCCATCCAAACCCTCGTGTGCACAGCTATGAGGGGTGGAGTATGTTGATATTTGCTTGCCGTTGTATCAACAAAGGAAAAGGGGCTTGGTGCTCGGCACCAAGCCCCTGTAGCTTCGGTGGAGATGGAACTACTACTCTCTGGGGATGAATTCAGTCGGGAGGGTATCGGTGCTATCCGGGTTCCAGTCTGAACGTGCACCCTGCATTACCCTCAGCGTGAGAACGCGACCATTCCAATCCTGCTGGATCGTCCCGTTGAAGGTGACCTGGATGTCAGCATAGAAAGGAGCTACCGCATTGTTCGGCGTAACCGTAGCATCAGACACATACGTCGTCGGAACGGTAATTCCCATGGAGGTCTGCACCATGGCAAGGTTTGTTGCTGTGGGGTAGGTCCCCTGTGCCTGGAACACTTCGATGGCCGCATTGCCCACTGCACCCATGGCATGGGTGACTTCTGTCAGTCTCGCCTTCCTGGTGTAATTGCTGTATGCCGGGATAGCGATGGCCGCCAGGATACCGATGATCGCCACGACGATCATCAACTCGATAAGCGTAAAACCTTTTTTGCTTGATCTGAACAGTTTTAACATAGCCTCATTCCTCCTTTTGGTTAGTGGAATCGCTTAAGATATAATTAAGCCTTGCTGCCCGGCGGCCGGTAAGAGTCATAGCATCAAGCATACGAATTTTCATTCCACAGTATATATACGGCACCAGATAAAAATACTTGAGAGAAAAATTATCATATATGTTTTCAAGAAATTGCATCAAATCCGGAGGGCATTGCAGCGATGAGGTTCGAGAGGTGATCTTCTCTATCTTCAGTTACAATTCAACTACCATGATACACGGTTCAGGGGCATTTTCAAGGGGAGAATGCCCCCTTGTCTGCAGAAGGCCGTTCACCGGGTATCAGCCCTATTCTTCACCGCCTTTGGGCTTCACGAACAGTATCCTCTGGCAGGAAGGACAGATGATGAGCTTGTCCCCTCTTACAAGCTCGTTGTAGAGCTGGGGCTGGATGTGCATGTGGCATCCCCTGCACACCCCATCATGACACTCCACCACAGCCAGGCCCTTCTTTCCCTGCTTGATGCGGTCATATTTCGAGAGCAGCGACGGATCGACAATCTTGCGCAGGTTCTTGTCCTTTCCCTTATACTCGGCCAGAACCGCCTCGAGATCCTTCATCTGTCCGACAACCTTTTCCTTCCGTTCATCCAGGATAACCTTGTCGGTCTCGAACGATGTGCGGATGCGTTCCCGTTCCAAGCTCTTCTTTTCGATCTTGTCCATAATCGTCAGAATCTGCTCTTCGAGGTCCGATTTCCGCTTCTTGGCCAGGTCGATCTCGCGCTGCAGTGCGAGGAACTCTTTGTTCGTCTTGATGCGCTTTATCCTCGCATCCGCTGCGTCCAGAATGGCCTGGTTCTCCTTCAGTTCCGCCTCCAGCGGCGCCTTGCGCTGCTCATACGAGGAGATTTCTTCATCCACCGCATCCAGTGATTTCCGGCGGGCGTTCATGATGCTCTCTATCTCGGAAATATCCTTGGGGAGTTCTCTCAGTCCCTCTTCGGCCTTGAATATCTCGAGTTCCACATCCTGCAGCGCGATCAGATCAGCAAGTAAATCTTTCAACGTTGTATCTCCTTGTCTGTATGCTAGATAGAGGAAAAAACGTCCCTGCCCTTATGGGCACGGACCGCCACTCCCTTCAGTTCCCTTCTCAATCTTGCAGCAAGTGGCTTCAGGATGACCTCCTCCGTCCCGAAATGTCCAAGGTCCACCACGTTCATGCCATCCTCCAGGGCGTCGAGGGCCGCATGGTAGCGTACATCTCCTGTTACCATGGTATCGCACCCGAGCTCCCTTGCCTGACGCCAGTATTCCATGCCGCTGCCCGGACAGGCGGCTATCTTCAAGACATCTCTTCCCGCATCACATATACGTCCTGTCTGAAACGGCAGTCCATTTATCCAGTCTCTCAGAGGCGTCTTCTTCCTGAGAGTCCCCAGCCTCAGTGCTCCATGAGAATTTACCTCACAAAGACTCAGCCTTGCTGCAAGTTCATCTGCAACGCCACCTGGGGCCTTGTCGAGGTTCGTGTGCATACTCACAAGATTCATGCGCCCACGGATGAGCATGGCGAGCTTCTTTCCTACGCCCCGGCTCAGATCCAACCGGGAGAAGGGTTTGAGCATGAGGGGATGGTGGGTGAGAATAAGATCAGTTTTTGATCTCGCTGCTCCCCTGATCACGTCATATGATGGATCAAGGGCGACTAAAACCGCTTGGATCTCGCTGCCAGGGTCTCCTATCTGGAGCCCTACATTGTCCCATTCTTCAGCTGCATCGAACGGGGCAATACTTTCAAGAACGGTCATCACGTCTCTGAGCTTCATAAATAAAAAAGGGATGCTGCTGAAGAGCACCCCTTTGTGACCTTTCGGCCGATTGTTATTCTGAAACAGTGATCCTGTACAATTCCCTTTCTCACCCTTTTTCCCTTGGCCCAGCAATGGGCCCACCTGGAATCGAACCAGGGACCTACCGGTTATGAGCCGGTGGCTCTACCAATTGAGCTATGGGCCCTCTCACGGGTTCATAGTCCAAATAAAAACGGGGTGTCAAGGCCTATTTGCCCTCCGTTTTCTCGAGGATATCAACGATATTGATACTCTTCTCAATGGTCCTGATGCTGTCCTCGATCTTCTTGAGCTGCTCGGCAAGGGCTGCCTTTTCCCGATCGTCCTTCTCTGCTGCAAGCTGCTCGGCCACCATGTCCTTGAGGCCCGTGAGATAGTCCTTCTCTCGACCGGGCAGCGAGAGAAGCTTGGGGACCTCCGTCTGGGAACCCGAAGATGTCTCCCTCAGGAAATCCAGAACCTCCGGGGACTCTGATCGCGTAAGGCCGTGCTGCATGTCGGTATTGATATAGGAGATCTGATCGTAATAGAAGTTGAAGATGGTCTTGATCAACTGAGCCCTGTGCGAAAGGATCTTGTTCAGATATCCCTTGAATTCGGAAAACTTCTTCTCTATCTTTTCCTCGATCTTGCCCCTCTTGGCAGAATCGATACAGGTGTAGTAATCCTTCAGGGTATCCGCAAAGAAATCAAAATAGCAGTGCAGGGCGAGGATCATGACGGTATCGCCCATGATATTGCCGTTCGTGGTACAAGAACTCGTGGACATGGCACCGCCTCGCTTGATGATCTCTTCGGGGGCACTCATCATCCAGTCCGTACCGAAGAGTCCAGGGATATTGGTGACCGCTTCGTACTTCAGGCCGTCGCCACGTGCCTTTTTCACCAGGGCGAGGTCCCGATAGACCAGCCCCAGGGCCTTCAGATTGGGGATCAAGGCACCGCAGATGAACCCGTACTCGTTGTCCTCGTAGAAGCTGAAGATGATGTAGCTTGGAGAAGTTATCGTGAGAAACGACGGGGGGAGATTCACCAGGATCTTCTGGCCATCGATCTCCCTGATCGTTGAGGGCGCCTTCTTGAGGATCTGCGCGAATTCCTTGAAAGCATCCGTAGCTATGATCTGGCTAACAATGCGGGTGAAGATCTTCTTGAACCTGTCCGCGGCTTTTCCGAACTCGAAGTTGTTATAGGTGAACAGCGGCCGATTCAGGGCGATGCCCGTTCTGAAGAGCGTTCCCGTGGGGCTGTAGTTCCTGGAACACAGGACACTGATCTCGTCCTGGCGGGAGAGCATCCTCTTCTCCCAACCCTTTGCAGGGGCGGACTCCAGATACCCCATGGCATATTTCTTCTCGTGGATCTTGTCGAGCCACTTCTGCATCCGGTCAGCCTTCTTGGCCGTGTCTCCCACGCAGGCCAGGAGTACATTGGTACCGAGTTCATGGGCCGTGTCAAGGACCCTGTCCATGATGGCTTCGGCAGAGAGCTCCCCCAAACGGATGTTGGCATGGCGTATCACCGAGAGGACTTCCTGTTTGTCGTGAGAAAGGATCTTGATCGCAGGCAGCCCTTCCGGTGAATCTATCAGCTCCTGGCGGTCAAAGGGAATGACATGGTCGCGCTGGGGCTCTTCATCGAGGGTCTGCTCCACGTATTTTGTCCGAAGCTCGTGTTTCCCGTCCGCCTTCAGCCTGTAAATGGGGCTGCCATTCTTGTCGTATCCCTCCAGGATCTTGGACTTCTCCGATCGCATGACCCCTGCCAGGAGCTGCTGCACGGTAGGGATGTCCGCGGTAAACGCCCCGAACACGACATCGATCCAGACATCCTTATCGGTAAGTTCCTTCGTCTTTGCCCTGGCGAGGATATCCTCATTGTTCTCCATAGATGCATAGATGGCCTGAAGGCCCATCCTTCCGTTGGCACCCCTGATGGCTACCCTGATGACCGGAACCTTGTCTCTGATATCCATGGCCTCCTCCGCGAAAAGTGTTGTGTGGTGTGCGTGAACATAGATTGTATAGCAGATACCTCACAGTCAGGCAAGGAACTCTCGAGCGTGGTGCTCCTTGCCTCTCAAGAGGGTACGCGCGCTTTTTGCAGGGAGAACCAAGAGGGAAAGCGCTTATGTCTGCCTGGGTGCAATGCGGCCAACCATGGGACTTCTTTCCGTTTCACTTCCTCCGGTTTCCTTTTCCTGCTATAGGTGCGCCATGCTTCACGTGGACATCACCATCGTCGGGGCCGGCGTCATAGGTCTTGCCGCTGCATGTGCAGCTTCAGGCAGGGGCAGGCAGGTGGTGCTCATCGACAGGGAGCCCGGACCGGGCAGACAGACAAGCTCCCGCAACTCGGAAGTCATCCACGCAGGGATCTATTATCCTTCCGGGTCTCTCAAGGCCCGCCTCTGTGTCGAGGGGGCCCGCATGCTCTATGCCTTCTGCGAGGAGCACCAGGTACCGTTCAGGCGGATCGGCAAGGTCATCGTGGCTGCAACTTCACACGAGGAAGAGGCAGTGGAGAAACTCTTGAAAAAGGGTCTGGGAAACGGTGCAGAAGGACTGTCAATGCTCACGAAGAAGGAGTTGAAGGAGCGGGAGCCTTACGTCAACGGGTTAAGCGCCCTGTATTCACCGAATACCGGCATCATCGACACGCACATCCTCATCAAGCGCCTGGAGGCACTGGCGCTGGGCAGGGGGTGCTCGATACTCTACCGAACGAGACTTGCGGGCATTGAGAGGACTCCCGGTGGATATGCATGCTGGGTCGAGGGGCCGGCTTCCGAGCGATACCCTTTTCAGACCTCTGCCGTTGTCAATGCGGCCGGACTTCAGGCAGACACGGTCGCCGCCCTTGCGGGCATCGATATCGACAAGGCTGCCTATCGCATTTTCCCGGTCAAGGGTCACTACTTCCGTGTGAGAGGGTCAAAGCAATCCCTGGTGAACGGACTGGTGTACCCGAGCCCGGAAAAGAAACTCACCGGCCTGGGGATCCACGTGACCAAGGACCTCTCCGGATCCGTACGTCTTGGCCCGGATGCACGGTATGTGGATACCATCGATTACGATGTGAATCCCGCCCTTGCAGCTGATTTCATCAGGGGTGTTCGCACCTTGCTGCCGTTTCTGGTCGAAGATGACCTGCAGCCCGACATGGCAGGGATACGACCGAAGATACAGCCTCCGGGCGGTAATGTCAGGGACTTCGTGATCAGTCACGAGGCGGACAGGGATTTGTTTGGACTCATCTCACTCATCGGGATCGAATCGCCAGGCCTCACGAGCTGCCTGGCCATCGGGGACATGGTGAGAACCCTGCTCGAGGAGGGTGGCCTGCTCTAGTCGGCTCGGTATACCGTCTTGCCCTCGAGTATGGTGCGCACTACCCGGCCGGTGAAGGTCCACCCGATAAAGGGAGTGTTCCTCGACTTGGAGAGGATCATCTCCTCGGAAAGCGTCCAGCTGGCCTTCGGGTCGAAGATCGTGACATCAGCCCGTGATCCCCTGCCCAGGGTTCCTCCCTCGATACCGAGGACTCTGGCGGGATTCCTGCTCACGCAGGCGAGGAGCTGGGAGAAGTCTATGTCATGCTCGAGGTGAATTTTCATGAGGGCCGGCAGGAGGGTCTGGAACCCGATGATGCCGAACGGGGCCAGATCGAAGTCCAGGGCCTTCTCATCGGCGGCATGGGGTGCATGATCCGTGGCGATGCAGTCGATGAGGTTCATCCTTATGCCTTCGATGAGGGCATGCCGGTCATCCTCGTGCCGCAGGGGCGGATTCATTTTATAGTTCGTGTCATAGGACGCCACGGCGTCTTCGGTGAGCAGAAGATGGTGCGGGGTGGTGTCACAGGAGACCCTTATGCCCTGCTGTTTGGCCCCCCGGATGATCTCGAGGCTGCCTTTCGTGGAAATGTGGGTTATATGGACAGGGACACCCGTGTACTGGGCAATCAGGACATCCCGTGATATCATGGTCTCTTCCGCTATGGCCGGAATCCCAGCCAGGCCGAGGCGGGAAGAGAGGGCGCCTTCATTCATGACTCCTCTGGCAGCGAGGCTCGTGTCTTCGGAGTGCAGGAGTACGGGAAGAGAGAACGTGGCGGCATATTCCAGTGCCCGGTACATGACTGCCGCACTCTCCACCGGCCGGCCGTCATCGGAGACTGCAACAATACCTGCCTGCTTCATGAGCCCCATTTCCGCGAGATCCCGTCCGTTGAGCCCTTTGGTGATGGCCCCCACAGGAAGAACCCTGGCCAGGCCGACACTTGAGGCCTTCCTGAGGATGTACTGGGTCACTGAAGGATTATCGTTGACCGGATCGGTATTGGCCATGCAGACAACGGTTGTGATGCCCCCTGCCGCAGCCGCCATGCTCCCGGTGGCAATATCCTCCTTGTATTCATACCCGGGCTCTCTCAAATGCGCGTGCATGTCGATAAGCCCGGGCATTACCCAGAACCCCGTGGCATCGATGACGTCTTCTCCTTCGGGAGAGGATGTCCCCGATGGAAGAATGTCCTCAATGCGCCCGTCCCTGACCGAGACATCGGCCAGCTCATCGAAGTTGTTGGCAGGGTCAATGACCCGCCCGCCCCTAATCACCATTGACGTTCCCTCCGAGCGACAGGTACAGCAGCGTCATCCTCACGGCCACACCATTTTCAACCTGATTCAGGATGATGGAACGATTCCCGTCTGCGGCGTCATGGGTGATCTCGACACCCCTGTTCATGGGGCCCGGGTGCATGATAATGGCGCCCGGCTTCATCATGTCCACCCTGCGCTTGTTCAGACCGTAAAAGAAGGAGTATTCCCTCTCGTTCGGGAAGCACTTCTCTTCTATCCTTTCCTTCTGGACCCGGAGCATCATGACGACATCGGCGTCTTTCACAACCTGATCGAAGTCGCACGAAACATCCACTCCCCAAGTCTGCACCCCCGGTGGAAGCAGGGTCTTCGGCGCCACCACCGTGACGCGGGCCCCCACCTCTTTGAGCCCGTACGCGTTGGACCGTGCAACCCGCGAATGGGCGATGTCTCCAACGATGGCCACGTGGAGCCCTTCGAGGGTGCCGAAATGCTCACGCATGGAGTACATGTCGAGCAAAGCCTGAGAGGGATGTTCATGGGTTCCGTCTCCAGCATTTATGATGGAGCACGGCAGTTCCCTTGCCAGCTTCCTGGGCAGTCCGGCATAGGGGTACCGGATCACGATGCAGTCCGGTGCCATGGCCATGACATTCAGCGCCGCATCCATGATGGTCTCGCCCTTCTGGAAGGACGACCCCGACGCCGACAGGGCCGTGGTATCAGCGCTGAGCCGCTTGGCCGCCAGTTCGAAGGAAAGGCGGGTCCTCGTTGATGCCTCGTAGAAAAGCAGCACCACGGTCTTGCCCCGCAACGTCGGGACCTTCTTGATGTCACGCCGGCTGATCTCCTTGAAGGACGTGCTCATGTCCAGGATAGTGTAGATCTCATCCCTTGTCAGGTCGGAAATGGCAACGAGGTCCTTGTGCGGCCAGATCATCGCTTCACCTCGCTGATGAGGACACCCGCGATCGACTCCTTGTCTGCGTCGGGCTCGAGTTTTATGACCTGTTCGTCAGGCAGGCTGATTTTCATGCCGGTAAAATCGGCCTGTATGGGAAGCTCTCGCCCTCCCCGGTCGAACAGCACCAGCAGATAGATCCGCCCCGGGCGCCCCAGATCTACAATGTGGTCGATGGCGGCCCTTATCGAGCGCCCTGTGTACAGGACATCATCCACCAGGATGATGTCCTTGTCATCGACAGCGAACGGGATGTTTGTGCTTTTGACTTCCGGAGAGGCCTTCCTTCGCGTTATGTCATCACGATAGAGGGTGATGTCGAGGACGCCCACAGGGATCTTCTTTCCAATCCGCTCCTCCAGGAGCCTTACCAAGCTCTTTGCTATGAGGTCCCCCCCCGTGCGGATGCCGATGAATGCGACCGGGTCCCAGGCCGGCATCGAGGCCTCTAGCTCATCGGCAAGCCTTCCGAGCACTGCCTGAACCTGCGTCGGGTCTCTGGGAATCTCAGCCATAGCCGTCTCCTAATGAATGAGTTTTCCAATGCGCCAGTAGCGGACCCAGGGCTTTTCTCCGCTCCACGAAAAATAGATGATGCAGGCCTTGCCCTTGATGTTATCCAGGGGTACCTGCCCCCAGAAGCGGCTGTCGTAGCTCTGGTCCCTGTTGTCTCCCATCACGAAGACATGGCCCGGGCTGACCTTGATGGGCCCGAGAAAATCCCTCACCTTTCCCTGACCCTGGTGCAGGGAAAAGGGGTCGGTGTATTTTTCCTGGGGAACCTCATAGCGTTTGCCATTGAGGTAGACCTTCTTGTCCCTGATCTCAACGATATCTCCGGGCAGACCGATAACCCTTTTCACGAAATCCATGGATCTGTTCACCGGAAAGGTGAAGATGATGATATCATTCCTCTCCGGTACCCTGTCCGCCCCCCACAACTTCTTGGTGGTGAACGGAACGGTGAGTCCATAGGTGAATTTTGTCGCAAGTATGTGGTCGCCCTTGAGTAGGGTGTCTTCCATGGAAGATGACGGGATCCTGTAGGCCTGGAGAATGAACGCCCGGATGATCATGGCGATCACGAATGCCACTACGAGTGCCTCTGCCCAGTCCCTCGCTACGCTCTTCCTTCTCTCGCGAATCAAAGCTCTCTCCTTTGCGGGCGCCGCGTCTTTTCCAGTGGCACCCTGCGCTGCTCTTTCCTCACAGCACTCTTTAACAGAATTGTATGGTTTCCTAAAGCCGATTCTCTTGTATCATGCATGTGCCTGGTACTCATACCTATTCAAAAATCCGCACGCCCGCCAGGCTCTCTCCGTGCATCGAGCCTCTCTGTCTCAGGTATGGGAACGACCCTATGCCGAGCCTTTTGCATGCTGGAGGAGTTCCCGAAGGTGCGTCTCCAGGGAGGCTTGCCACAGGGGCATGACCTTTCCCGTTTTTTTCGTGAATTTTTTCGTAGAAAGTATGGAATGAAGGGGTCGTTGTGCCGGACGGGGGAATGCAGCCGTATCCACGGGGACAACCCTCGTTCCCAGACCGACGTATTCTATTGCCTTGCACGCGAGATCATACCAGGTTGCCTTGCCGCGGTTGCACACATGGAATATACCGCGCGCATCGACCTCCATGAGCAGAGCCACGGCCTTTGCCAGGTCATGAGAAAAGGTCGGACAACCCCACTGATCATTGACAACCTGAATGCTCTCCTTCATCTGGGCCGCGGCAAGGATTGTAGACACGAAATTCCTTCCATGATGCCCGATGAGCCACTGCGTCCTGACGATGAGATATTCTGTCATCTGGTGACGTATGGCATTTTCTCCCGCGAGCTTGCTTACGCCATAGACATTGATGGGACAAGGCTGGTCTTCTTCTGAATAGGGGGCATTCTTGGTGCCGTCAAAGACGTAGTCCGTGCTGATATGAAGCAGCCTGACAGAGCTCTTTCTGCATGCGAGCGCCAGCATGTCCGGGCCTTTGGCATTGAGCAGGAAGGCTTCCTCCTCATGACCTTCAGCGCCGTCCACATTCGTGTATGCGGCACAATTGACGATCCATTCGGGGCGGAAGGAGGCGATGGCATACCTTAGCTGGTCTGGCCTGGTTATATCCAGTGTCTCCTCGGTTGAAACGATATCGGTCCCCCAGACCTCATGCCCGTTCATCTCCAGGGTGTTGACGACATCCTGGCCCAGCATTCCTCTGGCTCCGGTGACCAGAATCCTCATCGGCCCGCATACATCCTTTCATAGTAATTCCGGTAGTCTCCCGAGATGATGCGCTCCCACCAGGGTTTGTTGGCCAGATACCAATCGATGGTCTCTGCAAGGCCCTTGTAGAAGTCGACCTGGGGAGCCCATCCGAGCTCCCGAGAGATCTTCGAATAATCCATGGAGTAGCGGAAATCGTGGCCGGGTCTGTCCTTTACGAAGCGTATCAGTGTCTCGGGCCGGCCGATGTGCCTGCAGATGGTGCGGACGATCTCGATGTTCTCTTTTTCTGAGCCGCCTCCCAGGTTGTATACCTCCCCGGTGCTCCCTCTCTCTGCCACCGTTACGATGCCCCTGCAGTGATCCTCCACGAAGATCCAGTCTCTCACGTTCCTGCCGTTGCCATATACAGGCAGCTCCTTCTCGTTGAGCGCATTCACCACCATGAGGGGGATGAGCTTCTCCGGGAATTGATAGGGGCCGTAATTGTTCGAGCAGCGGGTGATGACGGCGTCCAGTCCGTGGGTGTGTATGTAGGCCCTCACCAGCAGATCTGCTGCAGCCTTGGAAGCCGAATACGGGCTGTTGGGCGTCAGGGGGAGCCCCTCGTGGAAACTGCCCTCGCTGCCGAGGCTGCCGTATACTTCATCGGTGGAAACCTGGACAAACCGCTTCAACCCATACTTCACTGCAGCGTCGAGGAGCACTTGGACGCCCACGACATTGGTCCGTATGAACACCCCTGCACCATCGATGCTTCTGTCCACGTGGCTCTCGGCGGCCAGATTCATGAGCAGGTCGAATCCCTCGCGTTCGAAAAGCTTCTCTATGAACGGGGTATCGGCGATATCACCTTTGACGAAGGTATACCGGTCAGGATAGGTCTCGCTCAGTCCGGCGGTGTTTTCCAGATTGCCGGCATAGGTGAGCAGGTCGAGATTCACGACCTTCCAGCCGGGTCTGTGTTCGAGGATATGTCGAAGAAGGTTCGCCCCTATGAAACCGCATCCCCCTGTCAGCAGAACCTTTGTCATCGGATTTTTCCCCTTGTCTTTCAATAGTCAACTCCAGCAAGATAGAGGCCCTGGGGGGGTGCCGTGGGACCTGCATGGCTCCTGTCGCGCTGTTCCACGATCCTCTGCATACCCGCAGGATCAATTCTACCCCGGCCCACCAGCAGCAACGTTCCGACGATATTTCTTACCATATGCCGTAAAAAACCGCTACCTTGCATCCATACATATACCTTGTATCCCTTCATGAACACCGCTGCTGCAGTTATTGTTCGCACCGTGGACTTGACCTCGGTTCCCGTGGCCTGAAAGGAGGCAAAGTCGTGCTCCCCTTTCAAGAGGCTCGCTGCAGCGCCCATGGCATCTACATCCAACGGCGCTCCCACATGGAAGGCATACCGGTCGAGGAAGGGGTTTCTCAGCGGGGAGGTGTCCATGACATAGATATACGTCTTGCTCCGCGCCATGTATCGTGCATGGAAGTCGAGTGGTGCGTCCACGGCGCTCTGGACAGCGACATCGCCGGGCAGCACGGAATTGACCCCTCGTACCAACCCCTCGAGTGGAACGGCAGATCCCGTGGGGAAATGTATCACCTGCCCCAAGGCATGGACACCCGCGTCGGTGCGGCCCGAGGCAGTGACCCGGACAGGATGGCCCACAATCGTGGACACGGCGTCTTCCACCACGCCCTGGACGGTCCTTGCTCCCGCCTGGACCTGCCAGCCGCTGAAGCCAGAACCATCATAGGCGATTACGCATTTGATATTTCTCATGAAAGGTCCTGTTCCTGCCGAAAGATATAGAAAATATAAATCATAGAGGCAAGGGGTATCATGAATCTATTCGGGTGGGGATCAAAGGTTGTTCGGGTTGACTCCATGGCTGCAGGATGCAGGCTAGGGGAGAACTATGTCCAGAGTTCCATATACGAAATATCCGGCAGCGGCATGGCCTGTACAATCCCGTCGAGTCGAATACATGCCAATCTCATGGAGATGCTCGACACGCAGCTATCCGTGAGCATTGACAACACGCTGCTGGATGGAATCCTTTCCTGGTATACCATCGAGGAATCTACCTACCGGATAGGCATCACCATCGCCAGGAAACATCGGGCCTCGTGGCGAAAAATCTGTGCAGTCAGGCAGCGGGAGTCAATGCCTCAGGCCACCAGTCATGCGTCCTTGTAGGCAGGTCAGGATACCGGAGGCCACACCAGATCTTCTTCCTTAATCCTCCCGAGGGCTACGAGGGTAAGGTTTTCTTCAAGAAAGATCTCTCCGGCAAGATCGACCACATCGTCCCTGCTGACTGCCTGGATCCTCTCGATCACTTCGTCCATGGTGACTTCCCGCCCGTAATACATTTCATTCTTTGCCATGGACGACATTCTGTTCACCGTGCTCTCCCTTGCCAGGAGCAGGTTTCCCTTGATCTGGGTCTTGATGTCCTCCATGCTTACGTCCTTTATATCCCCGGTCTTGAGACGGGCAATCTGGGCGCTGACGACCTCCAGCGTCCTGTTCACGTTCTCGGGCGTGCAGGCGGCATAGACGGCAAGCGCTCCACAGTCACGATACGCGTTGAGATAGGAATAGATGGAGTAGACTAGGCCGCGCACCTCCCTGGCTTCCTGAAAGAGCATGGAGCTCATGCTCCCTCCGAGGATGGTGTTCAGAACGATATAGGTCCATCGCCTGTCATCGTTCATGGCAGACCCGGTAGCCCCCAGGGTGAAGTGGACCTGCTCGATGTCTCTGTAGCATACCTTCCTGGCGCCGCTGAGTCGATCGCTCACCTGCTTGTTATACCGCCCGCTTCTTTTTGGGATCTCGTGAAACAGGGGGGTGGCGAGCTCGACCAGATCCCTGTGCTCGAGATTGCCGGCCCCGGCGACTATGATGGACTCCGGCGAATAGGAAGTGCGGATAAAATCAACGATGCTGTCACGATTGAACGCGCTGACGTGGTCAATGGACCCCAGGATGGAAATGCCAAGGGGTGTATCATGGAAAAAGGCCTCGGCGAAGAGATCGGTGATGTAGTCATCCGGCGTGTCTTCGGTCATGCGGATTTCCTGGAGCACCACCTTCTTTTCCTTCTCCAGTTCCTCCGGATTGATCTCTGCATTCAGGAACAGATCAAAGAGGATATCACTCGCCTTTAAGAGGTGCTCATCGAGCACCTTGGTGTAATACAGGGTATACTCCTTGGCGGTCTGGGCATTGAGATGCCCGCCCAAGGCATCGATCTCCTTGGCGATCTGCAGGGCGGAGCGGCGACTGGTGCCCTTGAAGAGCATGTGCTCCGTGAAATGGGCGATGCCGCTCCCTCGGGGGGGATCGTTGCGGGAACCTGCATTCACCCAGATCCCGAGCGAAACGGACCGCACACCGCTAAGCTGCTCCGTGATGATCCGGACCCCGTTGGACAGAACAGTGGCCGATATCATGGGGTTCTTATCGACTCGTTTCGTTCAGTGCTTCCTTGCGGCTGAGGCGGATCTTTCCGGTCTTGCTGTCAATGCCGATCACCTTGACGATGATCTCGTCCCCTTCTTTGACCACGTCCCGAACATTCTGGACACGCTCGTTGGAGAGTTGGGAGATATGCACGAGACCGGATTCTCCGGTGGGGAAATCGACAAAGGCACCGAAGTCCATGATCTTGGCCACCTTGCCGCTGTAGACCCTTCCGAGCTCCAATTCCTTGGTGAGCGACTGGATCATGTCCACAGCCAGCTTTGCATGGTCTTCGTCCGGCGAGAAGATATCGACCCTGCCGGAGTCGTCAATCTCTATCTTGGTGTCTGTCTTGGAGGTGATGTCCTTGATCACCTTGCCGCCTGGGCCGATGATGTCGCGGATCTTTTCGGGGTTTATATGCAGGGTGAAGATCCTCGGGGCATAGGGTGAAATGGCCGGCTTCGGCTGGGATATGACCTGGTTCATCTTGTCCAGGATGAAGAGTCTGCCGATCCTGGCCTTCTCAAGGGCGTCCTGCAGGACCTCCTCGGGGATACCCGATATCTTGATGTCCATCTGCAGTGCGGTGATGCCGTCTTTCGTCCCAGCCACCTTGAAGTCCATATCTCCGATATGGTCTTCGTCTCCCAGGATATCCGAGAGCACCATGTACTCGTCGCCTTCCTTGAGGAGGCCCATGGCTATGCCCGCCACCGGCTTTTTCACAGGAATCCCCGCGTCCATGAGAGACAGCGAACCTCCGCATACCGTTGCCATGGATGAGGATCCGTTGGATTCGAGGATCTCTGAGACGAGCCTGATCGTGTAAGGGAAGCTGCCTTCTTCGGGCAGGATCTTGCTGAGCGCTCTTTCGGCCAGGTTCCCGTGACCGATCTCCCTCCTGCTCGGTCCCCGGAGCATCCTGACTTCGCCTACCGAAAAGGGAGGGAACGAATAGTGGAGCATGAAGGACTTGGTCGTTTCGCCGAGCAAGGTTTCAACCCGCTGCTCGTCACGGGGCGTGCCCAGTGTGGTCGTGGCCAGGGCCTGGGTTTCTCCACGGGTGAAGAGGGCCGACCCATGGGTACGGGGAAGAATTCCCACCCTGCAGTCTATGGGCCTGATATCGTTGAATCCGCGGCCATCGATGCGTGTCCGCTTCGCTTTCATCATCGCCCTGATGGTCCTTTTCTCCACCTCCGAGAAGGCCGCCTTGGCCATGGACTGCCTGTCTTCGCTGTCCTCCGCGAAGGCCTTGAGCACATCATCATGGAGCTGTTCGATGAGTTCATTCCGGGCCTTTTTCGTATGTCCGCCCGCAACGATCTGCTCGAACCGCGGAGCTGCCATCCTGAAGATTTCCTCGGTAAGGGCGGCATCTTCCTGGGGCACTGCGACCTTCATCTTCTCCTTGCCCGCGGCCTTTCCGAGCTCCTCGATGGCATCCACAACCTCTATGATCCTCTTGTGAGCAAAGGAAATCGCCTGTATGACCGTGCTTTCGGAAACCTCGTTGGACTCTCCCTCCACCATGACGATGGCATTTCTTGTGCCGACAACCAGCAGATCCAGGGAGCTGTTCTCCAGCTGGGCCACGGACGGGTCAATGATGAACTCACCGTTTATAAGCCCGACCCGTGCACCCCCCACAGGGCCCATGAAGGGTATGCTCGATATATGCAATGCCGCCGATGCCCCGTTGACGGCCATGACGTCAGGCGTACAGGCCGGATCCGCAGAGAGCACCATGGCAATGATCTGGAGCTCGTTGTGAAAGTTGTGCGGAAAGAGGGGCCTGATGGGTCGGTCTATGCACCGGGCAGTAAGGATCTCCAGTGCACCAGGCCTGCCGTCCCGCTTGATGAAACCGCCCTTGATCCTCCCGGCAGCATAGCTCATTTCCTGGTACTCGACAACCAAGGGGAGAAAATCAACGCCCTTGCGTTCTTCCTTCGCAACCGTTGCGGTGACAAGAACCACGCTGTCTCCCTGGTGTACGAGCACGGCGCCGTCTGCCTGTTTCGCTACGGTCCCTACCTCGAATATAAGAGGTGTTCCTGTTCCTTTTGCCTGTATTTTCATAGTTTTCGTGCTTTCCGTGTTACTTTCTGAGGTTCAGTGTCTGAACCAGATTGCGATAGCGCTTGATATCGTGGTCACGGAGATAGTTGAGCAGCCTTCTTCTCTGCCCGACGAGCATGAGAAGCCCGCGCCGGGAGTGATGGTCCTTCTTGTGAACCTTGAAATGCTCGGTGAGGTCGTTGATCCTCTTGGTGAGTATGGCTACCTGGACATCGGGAGACCCGGTATCCTGCTCATGCCGCTTAAACTGTTCGATGATCTGCTTCTTTTCCTCTACATGCAACACCACTTCTTCTATCCTCCTGGTATAGGTACGTCCTCGTTATTTCTTGTCTTCAGCGAAACGACACACTCGTGCCTTTAGACGAGATCTGGACATTAGCACACCTTGTTTTGTGCTGTAAATAGCTAATAAGGCTTGAATCCCCTTTCGATATAACCCCATATACCGCCCTCCCTCTTCACCCGGGCAATGCAGAGGAGCGTCCCCGCCCCGTCAAGCATCGCGACACTGGTTCCCTCAGGCGCCACCACATCATCAAGCACCCATGAGAGCTGTATAGGAAGACCGTCACGGATTCCTGCCTCTCCCACCCTGGTCACACGAGCCTTGGGGATGTGGAGTGACTCGATGAGGGGGATGATGGCCCGCGCCCCGATCCGCTCGAGGTCTTCAAGGGTATGGGCCTGCTCGAGAGTGAACCCTTCGCTTTTCGTCCGTTTCAGTTCACGCAGATACCCTCCCACGCCGAGGTGCTTCCCGAGGTCACGGGCAATGGAGCGGATGTAGGTGCCACGGGAACACACGATCCTCACCTGAACCCAATCCTTTCCCTTGTCCAAAATCTCTGAGTCGATCAGCCGAACCTGCTTGGGCCTGGGGGATACTTCCTTGTTTGCCCTCTTGAGCTTGTACAGAGGTTTCCCCCCCTGTTTCTGGGCACAGTATTCTGGAGGGAGCTGATTGATCCACCCCCTGTTCTGCAGAAACCACCGTTCGATCTCTTCCCGGTCGACCACGACGTTGTCGAATCGGTTCGTCGCTTCTCCGGTAAAATCATCCGTGTCTGTGAAAAGATCGAAGCCCACAACCGCTAAATATTCCTTCTCTTGATCCTGAAGGAACGGGAGGAGCTTGGTCCCCTGCCCGATTCCCATGCACAGGAGCCCCGTTGCGAAGGGATCCAGAGAACCGAAATGGCCCGCCCTCTTTGCTTTGAGGATCGACATCACCCTGTCCACTGCCTTGCGGGAGGTGATGTGCATGGGCTTGTCGATGAGGACTATGCCGTGGGTATCCACTTGGCTCCTTCTTCAACCAAGGCATGGATGAGTTCCCCGGGGTTGCCATGAAGGGTGCAGCCCGCGGCAAGGCCGTGTCCCCCTCCCCCGAAGGCGCTGGCCGTCTTCAGGGCTGCATCGGGAACCTTGCTCCTGATCGACGCCTTGACGGTGCCCTGTTTCACCTCCTTGAGAAAGATGATGAGGTCGGCGCCGGCCAAGGAGGCCATTTCTTCGACGATGCCCGAGGAATCTTCCGGTCTGGCGTTGGAGGCATTGATCTCCTCATGACTGACATAGCTGGCGAAAATGCCCCCCCTGACAACCATGCGGTTCATGGCCGTGCAGAGAAGCCGATAGAAGGCCAGGGCCTTTGTCTTCTTGATCTGGTAGGCGATCTTATGGGGGTCGGCTCCACATGAAACGAGTTCATGAGCGATCTCCAGCACCCGACCGGTCGTGTTCGCATGCATGAATCCACCAGTGTCGCCGAAGATTCCCATATACAGGTTCGTCGCAACGGGTGGCGTGATCACCTCCCCGAGTTCCACGAGCAGATCATAGACCATTTCTGCCGAAGATGATTTCTCCGGATCTATCCAAGAGGCAACGCCGTACGAGCCATCGGTCCTGTGATGATCGATGACCACCACCTTTCCCCGTGGCCGGACCTCCCGCAGCATGATCTCGTCCGAGAGATCGATGAGGATGGATATCTCCGGGCTGTCCATCATGCTCTCTTCAGGCCCTTCGGTGAAGGACAGCGATTCGGGGACAGGGGTCGGATAGACAAGGCTTACGGTCTTCCCGAGAGCGGCAAGAACAAGGCCCAGGGCCTTTGAAGAGCCCACGGCATCTTCATCCGGGCTCTCGTGCGTGATGATCTCGAACGTGAGGTGATCCCGTATTATTTCAGCGATCCTGGTCTTCATGCTCAGTCTTCGTGCTTGTTAATGTGATCGAGCAGCTCATCTATCTTCGATCCGTAGTCAAAGGATTCGTCATAGGAGAACGAGAGACTTGGCACCGTCTTCAGGCGCAGGGTCTTCTTGAGCTCATGCCTGAGGAAGCCGGCCGAGCTCCTGAGCCCTTCCAACGCCTCTTCCTTGCGGGATGGATCCATGACGCAAAAGAATATATGCCCCACCTTGAGATCAACGCTCACATCGGCGCCGGTGATGGTGATCCCCTCCACCCGTGGATCCTTGACCCTGCGCTGCACGAGCTCAGCGACGGTTTGCCGGATCAGGTCACCCACCCTGGCCTGTCGTATGCTGAGCATCTTCATATGTGCACCATCTCGGTCTGCACGGCGAGGATCTCCACCTCGTCGTTTTCCTGCATTTCCCGTAATATCCTGTCCATGACCGAATTCAGAAAAGCGGCATCGTTGCTTACCAGGGCAAGGCCGAGGGTCGCCGCCTGCCATTTGTCGTTGTCGTCCACCTCGGATACGGACAGATTCATCCGCAGAAGACGGTCTTTCATGGACTTCAGCACCTTGCGCTTCTCTTTCAGGGATCGGGCCCCGAGAATCCTGAGCCTCACCTTGCAGGCGCCTATCACCACGTGGTGGCCGCCTCCACTTTCTCCTGTGTGAAGGACTCTATGATGTCGCCTACCTTTATATCGTTGTAGTTGCCAAGTCCGATCCCACACTCGAAGCCCGTGAGAACCTCTCTGGCGTCATCTTTGAATCTCCTCAGCGACTCCACCTTTCCTTCATGGATGACCACGTTATCCCTGAGCAGTCGTGCCTGGGCCCCGCGCTGCATGACCCCTTCGGTCACCATACACCCGGCAATGATCCCCACCTTGGGCACCTTGAAGATGTCCCTCACCTCGGCGCGACCCTGGATGACCTCCTGGTATACCGGTTCGAGCATGCCCCGCAGGGCCTGCTTGATGTCTTCTATGAGGTCGTAGATGACCGTATAGAGCTTGATGTCTATATTGTTCTTCTTGGCCATATCCCTGACCTTGGGTTCGGGTCTCACGTTGAACCCGACGATTATGGCCATGGAGGTGGATGCCAAGAGCACGTCATTTTCCGTAATGCCGCCGACGGCCGAGTGGATCACGTTGATCCTCATGTCCTGTCCTGCGTCGATACCCTTTACGGAAGAGACAATAGCCTCCACCGTTCCGTGTACGTCCCCCTTGATGATGAGGTTGAGTTCCTTGAGCTTGCCATCCTGCACCTGGCTATACAGATCTTCCAGTGTGACCTGCACCTTCTGCTCGGGGGCCTGGAGGCGCGAGATCTTTTCCTTGTCCTGAAGATACTCTATGATCTCCTTCGCCTTCTTTTCACCGGGCACGACAAACATGGTGTCCCCTGCAGACGGGGGTTCGGTGAGGCCGATAATCTCCACCGGCGTGGCGGGTGTCGCCCGGTCAATGGGTGCCCCTCGGAAATCGTACATCGCCCGGGCCTTGCCCCATTTCGTTCCGATGACAAAAACATCCCCTTTCTTCAGCTCTCCCTGCTGAATGAGCAGGGTGCACATGGGACCTTTGTTCTTGTCCAGCTTTGACTCAAGGACAACTCCCCTGGCAGGGCCGTCCATCTGTGCCTTGATGTCCATGATCTCCGCCTGGAGGAGTATCATCTCGAGAAGATCCTCTATGCCGACATGTTTCTTTGCCGAGACATCCACATAGATAGTGTCCCCTCCCCAGTCTTCAGGTACGAGCCCGAGTTCGGACAACTGTTCCCGTACCCGCATGGGGTTGGCATTCGGCTTGTCTATCTTGTTCACGGCGACCAGAATCGGGATCTTTGCCGCTTTTGCGTGGTTGATTGCTTCCCTGGTCTGGTCCATGACCCCATCATCCGCAGCAACGACAAGGACGACGAAATCTGTTGCCTGAGCCCCGCGGGACCGCATGGAGGTGAAGGCCTCGTGTCCGGGGGTATCTATGAAGGTGATGAGCTTGTCTTTGCAATGAGCCTGGTAGGCCCCTATGTGCTGGGTAATCCCCCCGAACTCGCTGTCTATGATGTTCTCTGACCGTATGGCATCGAGCAGGGACGTCTTGCCATGATCCACATGGCCCATTACCGTCACGACCGGGGGACGCAGGACCAGATTCTCTTCTGCATAGACAGGCTCTGCAAAGAAGGTCTCATGGATGGTGTCCCGGGTTTCTTCCGTTTCGAAACCGAGTTCATTGGCAACCAAGGTCGCCTCTTCGGGTGAGATGTACTGGTTCTGACTGGCCATCACGCCGAGGTTCATGAGGATCTTGATGACCTCGGACACCTTGACCCCCATCTCCTTGGCGAGATTCCCCGCCGTTATCGTGGCGCCGATCTTGAGCTTCTTCTTCTTTGCGGGTTGTGCCTGCTGTATGGCACGCCTGTCTTTCTTCTTCTTGATCCGTTTTCCCGCAGCCCCTCTCCCTGCTCCATAGAGGTCGGTCTGCGTGTAGACTTCCATTTCGGGGGGCTGAACCTGCTGCGGCTGCTGCTCCTGCTCGGGGATCGATGCTTTGTCCTTTTTCGCGGCGACTTCGGCGTCTTCTTCCAGGCCTTCTTCTTCCTGAAGGATCTCTATGGCCTTCGGGGGTCTCTTCCCCTTCTTCTTTTCCTTTTTCTTGGATTCCTTCTGTTCCTCTTTTTCTATTTCCTGTGGTTTCACCTTCACGCCGGCTACGGCAGGTGCCTCTTCGGCGGGGACCTTTGCTCCGGCTTCCTCGCCCGTGACCTCTTCCCCTTTTCTCATGCCCTCGGGTTCTGCCGGCACAGCCTCGACTTGAACGGGTTCTTCGGATGCTGCCTCAGCAGATGGAGCCTTGTCCTTTTTCGCCGCCTCTTTCCTTTTCGCTGGCTTTTTCTTCTCTTCTTCGGGCTTCTCCTGTGGTCCTGTCTCGGCGGTGACCTCCTCGGCCGGCTTCTCCTGGGCCTCCTCGGGCTCAGGAGCAGGAACCGCCTTGGCGCGCCTGCGAATGATGTTCGTGCTCACCCGCTTCTCTTCATAGACCTCCTGGGCCGGTTGTTCATCCTTCTTCTGAGTGTCTTTTTCGAGCCGCTTCCTGATCCTCTCCATGTCGTGGACATCCAGCACGCTCATGGTGCTCTCCACCGATATGGCAAGGTCCTTGGCAATGCGGAGAAGCTCCTTGGCATCTATGGAAAGCTCTTTTGCCAGTTCGAAAACCCTCATCTTTTTCATAGCGCTCGCCCCTTGGAAGACAACCTTTCATAAAACCGAAGATTTCTCAATACCGGTAGGATCTTCGGCGACTTCTTCGTGATGGCCACGGTGACTTCATCGCGGAGCGCCGCCCGTGGGACCATGATAACAAGAACCCCCTGCTCCTGTGCTGCATCGAGGAGGTCTTCCAGCTGCCGTCCTCCCTTTTCCTCTCTTATCAGAAGGATATCCCCCTGCTCGAGCGGTTCGTCCAGACAATCGGCACGGCCTGCATACACAAGGTCTTCCACCGACCGGAGGAGCCCCGCCCTCACCGACTTCAAAAGCCGCTCCCCCGCTTCTTCGTCCTTGAGGAACGACCGAACCTTCCTGTTTTTCCACGCGCCGGTGAAACAGCGCTCTTCTGGGCAAAGATAAAAACCCCTGCCTTCTGCCTTCTGCCGCTCATCGAAGGACGTCTCCCCTGTCCCGTCATGTACAAAGCGAAGGAGCTCGCTCTTGGGAGAGACCTTCCTGCAGCTCACGCACTGCCTGTATGGTCCACGCTTACGTTTCACTGACTCCTACCGTAGCCTGGGCTATGATCTTCTTGGCCAAGGCCTCATCGATTCCTTCAAATTCGAGCAGGTCTTCTTCCCGCGCCTTGGCAAGGTCATCCAGTGTCTTGTACCCCGCCTCAGTCAGGACCTCGACCACGCCGGGATCGATATCTGAGAGCCGTTCCAGAGACCGTTTGTCTTCGGAGGATACGACCATCTCGGAGCCCTCAGCCCTCACATCTATCTTCCATCCCGTGAGCTTGGCCACGAGCCTCACATTCTGTCCCTTCCTGCCGATGGCAAGGCTCAACTGGTCTTCAGACACCACCACATCCATGCTCCTGTCTGCCTTGTCCACGATGACCTTTGAAACCCGGGCAGGGGAAAGGGCATTGCAGACAAACCGAACCGGGTCCTCGGACCACACCACGATATCCTGCCGCTCCCCCTTAAGTTCCTGGATAACGTTCTGGACCCGCGCCCCCTTGACCCCCACACAGGTGCCCACCGGGTCTACCTTGGGGTCATGGGATCGCACGGCAATCTTTGCCCGGATACCTGGCTCCCTCGCCGCCGCGACGATCTCTACGATTCCCTCTGCCACCTCGGGAACCTCCATCTCGTACAGCTTCAGCAGAAATCGGGGGTGGGTCCTGGTGAGCTCCACCTGGGGCATCTTGAGGGATTTGGTCACGTCCAGGACGAGAGCCTGAACCCGATCGCCTCTCCGGAGAATCTCGCCGGGGATCTGCTCCTTTTCCCGCAGGATGGCCTCCGCCTTGCCGAGATTCACGATGACATCCTTGCGGTCGAAGCGGTGGATGAATCCTGAAACGATCTCTCCCTTGACGTCGATGAAGTCGTTGTAGATGGCGTCCCGTTCGACCTCCTTGACCTTCTGGACGATGACCTGTTTGGCGCTCTGTGCAGCTATCCTCCCAAGCTTTGAGGCATCGAGCTTTTCTCCCAGTTCATCCCCGATCTGACAATTGGGGTCAAGCTTCCTCGCCTGCTTGAGGGGGATCTCGATGTTCGTATCTTCCACGTCTTCGGTGACCACCTTGAACTGGAAGACTTCTACCTCGTCCAGTTCCGGATTGTAGTGGGCCTCGATATTGTCATAGTCTCCATAAACCTTCTTTGCGGCACTCTGGACAGCCGCTTCGACTACCTGCACGAGGTCTTCCTGGCGGAGGCCCTTCTCCTTGACGATGAGCTCTATTACCTTCGAAAGATTCAGAACCATACCATCTCCCTAGAAATCAAGATTGGCCTTGATGATGTCCTTCATATCCATGGATACTTCCGCTCCATCCACGTTCACGATCACGGATTCCCCGTCGAGTCCCATGAGTGTGCCCCGTATGAGGAGCCCTCGGGCAGTCCGTATCTTCACCATCCTTCCTGAGAAATGCTCAAACTCCCGTAGCGTCTTGATCCTCCTGGTCAATCCGGGTGACGACACCTCCAGGCGATATGAGCTCTCTATGGGGTCTTCCGTGTCGAGGAGAAGGCTTATGCGTCGGTTCACTGCCACACAGTCGTCCATGGACACCCCCCCGGGCTTGTCGATGGTGAGGCGCAGATTGTTCCCGGTGAAATCCAGGTCGATGAGCTCAAACCCCATCATGGCGAGTTCCGGGCTGACCATGTTCACCAGCCTATCTGTCATTTCCCTGTTCGTCATAGGAAATAAAAAAGTGGGCAAGTGCCCACTTCGCGTCCTCCCTCGTTCCTGTCTTCTCGCTTCCCAAATCGCGTTTGGAGCGGGCAACGGGATTCGAACCCGCGACATTCAGCTTGGGAAGCTGACACTCTACCAACTGAGCTATGCCCGCATTGCCCACTCTAATAGAATACGACACTGTTGCTTGTCAAGGAAGTCTTTGGAAAGGCGCAGCTATTCCCGCCAGGCCACAAGATGGCCTTCAAATTCGCTCTGTGGAGCATCGCCTCCGGACAGACCCGGGCGGCGACCGGGATGCACTATTCAGGAATGACCTTGATGAGGATGGACCTCTTTCTCGGTCCGTCAAACTCGGCGAGAAAGATACCCTGCCATGTCCCGAGGATCAGTGCCCCGCTTTCCACGATGACGGTCACGCTCGATCCGAGCAGGCTCGCCTTGATGTGGGCATCTGAATTGCCCTCCGCATGGCGGTAACTCCCGTCCGCAGGGACAAGCTTGCTCAGGAGCGTTGTGATGTCCTCTTTCACCGATGGGTCTGCGTTTTCGTTGATCGTGACACCGCAGGTGGTGTGTGGAACAAATACCACCATGATCCCCGCCGAGATCCCCTCGTTGCGAAGTATGCCCTTCACCTGGGCTGTGATGTCTATGTGCTGAATCCGTGAGGTCGTCTGGAGTTCGATTCTCTTGATCATCTCTCGTTCCCCGTCACTCTGTCTTCATTTGGTTGCCAGCGGCTGGTTTCCCTCCCAAGAAGAGCCTGCTGAAATTCTCCGTCGTCCTGCGGGCAACCTCATCGGGGGTGACACCCTTGATTCGGGCTATCTCCTCGACGGTCCTGACTGTGTACAGGGGCTCGTTTCTTTTCCCCCGGTAAGGCTCAGGGGTGAGGTACGGCGCGTCTGTCTCCACGAGAAGGTGTTCGAGGGGTAACGCCCGAACCACGTCCTTCAAAGGAGAGGCATTCCTGAAGGTCACGACACCGGGTATGGAAACGAGGAACCCCTTACGCACAACGGTCCGAGCAAGGTCGGCGTCTCCCGAGAAGCAATGGAACACCCCGCCGAGGCCCCACGCACCCGTATCGTCGAGTACATGCATGGTCTGCCGGTGAGCCTCCCGGTCATGTATGACGATGGGGAGCCTCATGTGCTGTGCAAGTTCGATGTGTGCACGGAATAGATCTTCCTGGTCCTCGGCGCTGTGGGGCGTTCGGTACAGATCGAAACCTGTTTCGCCTACGGCGACCACCTTATCCGCATGCAGCGAACTGAGGGCGAATACATCTTCGCGGGTATGCTTTCCTCCATTCTGCGGATGGATACCCACGGCAACATAGACGCCCGGGTATGTACATGCCGTTTGCACCGCCCTTGCGCAGTCCTTCGGATCGATGCCCACGGCCAGCATGGTCCGGATGCCGGCGGATGCCGCCCTGTCCATGACGGCCTGTCGATCCTTGTTGAATTCCCTGAAGTGGATATGGTTGTGGGAGTCAATTATGCCCATCGTTCATGCACCGCTGAAGCTCTTCGTGAACCCTTGAATTACTCGCGAGAATGTCACCCCTGTACAGGTCAAAGGGGGTGCCGTCGATGCCGGAAACCATGCCGCCAGCCTCCCGTAGAATGACTACCCCGGCGGCCATGTCCCAGGGCTTCAAGCCCTGTTCCCAGAATGCATCGAAAGAACCGCTGGCGACATAGCACAGGTCCAGAGCGGCTGACCCGAGCCTCCTGATGCCCTGGGCCTTTCTCAGTATACGGGAAAAACGCCTCATCAGCATGCCGATGTCGTCTCCGTCATAGGGAAATCCCGTGGCAACCAACGAATCGATCATTCGCTCTGTGCGCGAGACCTTTAGGTGCGCTCCATTACGGTAGGCCCCTTTGCCCGTCTGTGCCCAAAACGTTTCATTGCCCATTGGATTGCAGCATACACCAAGAGCAGGTTCCCTATCCTTCAGTAGGGCGATGGATACACAGAAAAACGGGATGCGATGAATGAAGTTCGTGGTCCCGTCCATAGGATCGATGACCCAGGTATAGGGCGATACCCCCTTTTTGAGATATCCTTCCTCAGCGAATATGCCGTGGTCGGGAAACGCCCGTTCTATTTCGGTCACGATTCTGCTCTCAGACTGGCGGTCGATGTTCGTGACCAGATCAATCCGGCCTTTGTGCTCTATAGTTAACTCATGAAGGAGATGATCCTTGAGGTACTCTCCCGCCCGCTTGCCCAGGCGTATGGCAAAATCCAGCATGGCTCCACTTGTCAAGAAACTAGTTTTATGTAACATAGAGGACATGCAGAAGGTTTACAAGATAAAAAAATCCCTTAAAACGCCGATGATCCTGGGAGTCCTGATTTCCATACCGGTGTTCGTGGACGTGTTCCAGCGGGGGTATGAAACAAGGATCCTCATAATGGCCTCTCTGCTCGTGATCCTGTTCTATCTCTTCACCGTGAACAACCTGGTAAAACGGCTCACCATCACCGATTCGGGCATAATCATGAAGAGCCTTTTCGGATCGAACACCGCCGCCTTTGAGGATATCAAGCTCATCGACGGCATCACCTTCGGCTCTCGACAGTTCATCGGCATCACATCAAAAAAATATATGCTTATCCCGAACAGTTTCGAGGATTTTGCAGCCATTATCGACGACATCAAGCTCGTTGCCGGGGAAGAGATCATCGGGCAGGGCCTGCTCCAGATGAGAGAACGCATTGTTGCACGCAGAAGCGATATCACCATGGCCTGGATCGTCGTCATCCTGCTCCTCATCTGTAATGTCATCCTCTTCTTCCCGGGCGGACTTAAGTTCTAATACTTTAACGTTATCAAACAGTTGATTGTCCATCAAACCCCTCTCCCCATGTGCTCTGGTCTGGGTTGTTTCACGTGAAACTTTTTATTCATCTTTCCCCGTTTTTATGGTAGTTCACGATTGTGCCTCGCAGGATAATCAGTATTTCCAATCAGAAGGGTGGTGTCGGAAAGACTACGACCGCCATAAATCTGGGCGCCTCGCTCGCACTCCTGGGACAGCAGACGCTCATCATAGACCTGGACCCTCAGGCCAATGCCACGACAGGGCTCGGTCTCGATCCGGCGACCCTTCAGGCTCACATGTACCACGTCATGCTGGGCCAACAGCCCCTCGATGCCGTTATCACCGTATCGAAGGTCAGTGGGCTTTCCCTCGCTCCTAGCCATACCGATCTGGTCGGGACAGACGTGGAGCTCATGGACGTCTCCATGAGAGAAAGAATCATTGCCGATGCCATCGGCGGCCTCGTAACGCCCTTCGACTTTCTGATCATAGACTGCCCTCCCTCTCTTGGCCTTCTCACCCTCAACGCACTTACCGCGTCCCACTCGCTCCTCATTCCGGTTCAATGCGAATACTATGCCCTCGAAGGGATCAAGAGCCTCTTGAACACCTTCCAGCTGGTAAAGAAACGGCTGAACCCCTCCCTGGTCATCGAGGGATTTCTGCTGACCATGTTCGACACCAGGACAAGGCTCAGCCACGAGGTGTCGGTCAATATGCGTGACCATTTCAACTCGCAGGTGTTCACCACTGTTATCCCGCGCAACACGAGGTTGTGCGAGGCCCCGAGCCATGGGCTCCCCATCTGTCTCTATGACATTTCTTCCAAGGGCGCCCAGCACTATCTGATGCTCGCAAAGGAATTATTGAGCAGGGAGGTTGTCAATGAAGGCAAGGCCTCGACTCGGTAAGGGCATCGACGCGCTCATTCCTGTCGATGACAAGTCATCTGCGGCTTCCAACGTGATGGAGCTCTCGCTCGATGAGATACGTCCCAACCCCATACAGCCCAGAAAAAGCATCGATCAGGAAAAACTCTCTGAACTCGCCCAATCCATAAAGCTTCACGGCCTCCTCTCGCCGATTCTGGTTAGAAAGTTCAACTCCAGGTACGAGATAATTGCCGGAGAGCGTCGATACCATGCCTGCAGATTGGCAGGCATCACGAGGGTTCCTGTCATAGTAAAGGATGTATCTGACGATGACTCTTTCAAGCTCTCTCTCATCGAGAACATCCAGCGTGAAGACCTCAATCCCATGGAAGAGTCCGAGGCATATGCCACGCTGAAGGAACAGTTCGGGCTTACCCATCAGGAGATTGCCGATTCGGTCATGAGAGACAGGTCCACCATTACGAATGCCCTGCGTCTCCTCGGTCTCCCCGAGGATATGAAGTCAGCGCTCAGGGATGGCTCCATCTCGCCGGGTCACGCCAGGGCCATACTCATGGTTGATACGGAAGAAGGCCGTCGCACCCTCTTCCAGAAGATACTATCCAAGGGATTGAGTGTTCGTGAGGCAGAACAGCGTGCCACCAGTTCGAGGACAAGTTCTCCCTCGCTTTCCCGGAAAGACTCCGAACTGGAGAGGATTTCCTCACAACTCTCGGATTTTTTTTCCACCAAGGTTTCGTGTTCCTGGACGAAACACAAGGGCAAGATCACGATCGAGGTTTCTTCACGCGATGAACTCGGAAGGATCGTTCATGAACTTATCCGCACTGGATCTCCTCTATGATTCATTCAGCCCTTTATGAACATATGAACAACATCATGGAGAAGATTGGAGAAAACGGGAAGTTACCGACGTGATCGCTGTTGCCTTTTCTTAAGGGAATAGAAATGGTTGCATAAGATCTGGACATATTGACAAGGACATTAATAGTATAAGATTTATCCCTGTGAGGAGTATAAAGTCATGAAATGTACAATCTCGAAGAGTGACCTGCAGAACATGCTGGCAAAGGTTCAAGGGTTTACCGAGAGGAAATCCACACTGCCCATCCTGAGCCATGTCCTCATGGAGTCGACAAAGGGATCGTTGTCCGTCAAGGCGACGGATCTTCACACCTCCATTCAGGTGAAGGCGGACTGTCAGGTGGATGCTCCAGGATCCTGCGCCATCAATGCCAAGGGGTTCTACGATATCATACGGGAACTTCCCGACGAGGAGCTCCTCTTCTGGACAGACGACCATTCGCGGGCTAACCTTTCTGTTGGCAACAAAAAGGTCAAGATGAACATCATGGACCCGGAAGAGTTTCCAACCATCGATCTGTCCGTCCCTCAGAGCGGGTTTTCATTCCCGGTCGAGGTCATGAAGCCGCTGATCGAGCGGACCATTTTTTCCATACCGACCTCTTCCGAGAGTGATACCAAGTATTCGCTCGGAGGTGCGCTCCTCGTAGCCAGGGTAGACGAACCGAAACACACGTACATAGAGATGGTGACCACCGACAGTCGGCGACTCTCCATTTCACGATGCAGGGTGGAGGGAAAGCTTGACATGGGAGAGGGTATAATAGTGCCCCGCAAGGGTCTTCAGGAACTCAGGAGACTCATGGATGGAAAGGAGGAGGCAGCCCGGATAGTTCTTACCAGGGATTCCCTGTATTTCGTGTCAGAAGAGACCACGGCGACGGTCAGGCTCTTCGACGGAAAGTTTCCAGACTACCGCGGTATCGTGGCCAACGAAGCATACCCCATTGTCACCCGCATCAATGCACAGGAGCTCATGGGAGTTCTCAAGGTATGCGTTGCCATGGTTTCCGAGCTCGCCAGCTGTGTACGGCTGTCATTCAAAAAAGACAGGACCATCGTTTATGCCAACAACCCCGAACAGGGCGAGGTCGATACCGCCATATCGTGTGAACACACAGGGGAAGAGGTGGAGATCTCGTTCAACCCCCGTTATTTCGTTGACTGTCTCAGCTTCATTGACGGAGAAGCTGATATCATGCTCAAGGGTCCCCAGGGACCATGTCTCGTCATGGACAGCTCCCATGAGGAAAGCAGATGGGTCATCATGCCCATGAGATTCTGATGACACCGCAAAGGTAAAGGAAGACCATGCCAGAATACACCGCTGATGATATCAAGGTGCTCGACGGATTCGAGGCCGTTCGGCTGAGGCCTGCAATGTATATCGGTTCTACATCGAGCCAGGGGCTTCATCACCTGGTTTTCGAGGTGGTGGACAACAGTGTGGACGAGGCCATAAGCGGCTTCTGTGACCACATCAAGGTTACCATCCACATGGACGAGAGCATAACCGTTTCTGATAACGGACGTGGCGTGCCCGTGGACAAACACAAGGAAACGGGAAAGTCCGCGGTGGAAGTGGTGCTCACGACACTGCACGCGGGAGGAAAGTTCGACAACTCCATCTACAAAGTATCGGGCGGTCTGCATGGTGTAGGTGTGTCCGTGGTGAATGCCCTTTCCGAGTCACTGGAGGTGGACGTACACAGGGACGGGTACCGCTATCAGCAGAAATACGAACGCGGCGTGCCGGTGACCGCACTCAAGAAGATTGAACCTACCGACAGAAGGGGTACCACGGTACACTTCAAGCCGGACCCCGACATCTTCGAAACCACCTCCTTCGAGTTCGACATCCTTGCCAACCGCATACGTGAACTCGCCTTCCTCAACAAGGGGCTCAAGATAGAGATAGAGGACGAGCGAACAGACACCACCACCTCGTACCTTTACAAGGAAGGATTAAAGGACTTCATCGCCTATCTGAACGCCAAGAAGAAGCCAATCCACAACCCCATCTACTTCAAGAGGACACGGGGAGACGTCGTGGTGGAGTGCGTTCTCCAGTACAACACGAGCTATGCCGAGAGCCTTTTTTCCTTTGCCAACAACATCAACACCCATGACGGGGGTACGCACGCGAGCGGTTTTCGCAAGGCCTTGACCCGTACCATCAACGCCTATGCCCGGGACAAGGGTTTGCTCAAGAACAACAAGATAACCATCCAGGGCGACGACACGCGAGAAGGCCTCGCCGCGGTCATCAGCGTGCTGCTGCCCAGGCCACAGTTTGAAGGCCAGACCAAGGGCAAGCTTGGCAACTCCGAGATAATGGGCCTGGTAGAGAGCGTGACGAATGAGGCTGTGGGTGCCCATTTGAACGAAAACCCCTCCGACGGCGCCAGCATCGTCAAGAAGATCGTGGACAGCGCCCAGGCGCGGGAGGCGGCCCGCAAGGCGCGCGAACTCACGAGGCGCAAGACCGCCATGGAGAACGCCCTGCTGCCGGGGAAGCTCGCCGACTGCCAGGAGCGCGACCCCGCACTCTGCGAGCTCTACATCGTCGAGGGCGACTCGGCCGGCGGTAGCGCCAAGCAGGGACGGGACCGCAAGAACCAGGCCATCTTGCCGCTGCGGGGCAAGATCCTCAATGTAGAGAAGGCCCGGGTAGACAAGATGCTTTCGAGCCAGGAGATCAAGAACCTGGTCACTGCGCTGGGTACGGGCATCGGATCAGACAACTTCGACGTGAGCAAGCTCCGCTACCACAAGATCGTCATCATGACCGATGCCGACGTTGACGGAGCGCATATACGCACACTGCTGCTCACCTTTTTCTACAGGCAGATGCCCGAGATTATCGAGCGGGGGCATCTGTACATAGCCCAGCCGCCGCTCTTCAAGCTCGCCAAGGGCAAGAAGGTGTCCTACGTCCTCAACGAGGAGGTGCTGGACGACTTCCTGATCAGGAACATCACCAGGGACATCGTGCTCAAGGGGGCGATAGAGATCACTGGCAGCGAACTGGCCCGCTACCTCAAGCTCATCACACGCAGGAAGAATATCCTGCAGAACTACGAGATGCGGCAGATGGACGAGCGCATCGTGCAGTCCGTGTCCTATCTGGATGATGCCCTGATCCAGGGGCCCATCGAGCCGGAGAAGATCAAGGACGCCATCCTCTCGGTGATCCGGGAGTGGTTCCCGCACATAGGCCCCGTGACGCACGATCTCTTCGACGACCACATACTGTTCCACTCGGTGAAGAACGGAATCCGCAAACAGACGCCGATCGATGCCCGCCTCATGGAGTCAAAGGGATTCGAGGAGCTTCAGAAGATCCACAATCAGCTCTTGGCCGTTGGCAAGCCGCCGTTCCTTGTAGTCAAGGGCGATGCGGCCTACGAAGTGGCGAACCTCCGAGAGGCTGCCGCCCGCATATTCGAGGAGGCCAAGAAGGGTTATTCCATTCAGCGCTACAAAGGCCTGGGCGAAATGAACCCGGGGCAGCTCTGGGAAACGACCATGGACCCTGAGCAACGCACCTTTCTCCAGGTGACCGTTGACGACGCCCTGGAGACGGACCAGATCTTTTCCACCCTCATGGGCGACGATGTGGAGCCCAGGCGAGAGTTTATCGAGAAGAACGCGCTTAAGGTCTCCAACCTTGATATCTGATGCCTTGACCTCACGAGAACTACCTAAGGAGCTTTGATGAAGACGACAACGGTTGCCATCGACCAAGAGATGAGGCGCTCATACCTTGATTACTCCATGAGCGTCATCATCGGCAGGGCCATACCTGACGCCAGGGACGGGCTCAAGCCGGTGCACAGACGCATCCTGTACGCCATGCAGGATCTGGGCAACACGCATAACCGGCCGTACAAGAAATCGGCACGCATCGTGGGTGATGTCATAGGCAAATACCACCCCCACGGCGACCAGGCCGTGTACGACGCCATTGTGCGCATGGCCCAGGGTTTCTCCATGCGCTACACCCTGGTGGATGGCCAGGGCAACTTCGGGAGCGTGGACGGGGACCCGGCGGCTGCCATGAGGTACACCGAGGTACGCATGTCGCGCATCGCCGAGGAGATGCTCTCCGACATAGAAAAGGACACGGTGGATTTTCACCCCAACTACGATGAGTCCATGGTGGAACCCGATGTGCTGCCGTCCCGTATCCCTTCCCTCCTTCTCAACGGCTCTGCCGGCATTGCCGTGGGGATGGCCACGAGCATACCCCCGCACAACGCGGGGGAACTCATGACTGCACTCGTGGCACTCATCGACAATCCCGCCATTACGCTTCCCGAGGTCATGAAGATCATCCCGGGGCCCGATTTCCCCACAGGCGGCATGATTCTCGAGGGCGGAGAGATCGAGAAGGCCTACCGCACGGGCCGGGGCATCATCGCGGTGCGGGGCAAGGTGGAGAAGGAGGAGGATGCGAACAAGAGCCGCCTGGTCATCACCGAGATCCCTTATGCCGTGAACAAGGCCGACCTGGTCGAGCGTATTGCTGTCCTGGCGCAGGAGAAGAAGATCGATGGCATCTCCACCATCAGGGACGAGTCCGACAAAGACGGCATGCGCGTGGTCGTGGAGCTCAGGAGGGGAACGCCGCCCGAGGTCATAGAAAACCAGCTCTACAAGCTTACCACATTGCAGACCTCGTTCTCCATGAACATGCTCGCCATCCACAACGGCAGACCATCGGTCATGGGCCTCCTGGATATGCTCCAGGCCTTTCTTGATTTCAGGGAGGAGGTGGTCACCCGCCGGAGCATCTTCGAGCTCAGAAAGGCCAGAGACCGAGTCCACATCCTGGAAGGTCTCCTGAAGGCCCTCCAGCACATCGACGAGATCGTGGCACTCATAAAGGCGTCCGCCAACGTGAATGAGGCCAGGACCAGCCTCATGGAGCGCTTTGCATTCACTGAAGTGCAGGCACAGGCCATCCTGGACATGCGACTCCAGCGCCTCACTGGTCTGGAGCGCGAGAAGATTGCGGACGAACACAAGACCCTCATGAAGGAAATTCACAGGTTGGAACTTATCCTGTCCGACAGGAAAGAACTCCTGAAGGTGATCCGCTCAGAACTTCTGCAGATCAGTGAAGCCTATTCTGACGAGCGGCGTACCGTGATCCTCAAGGGAACCATAGGCGATTTCAATGTGGAAGACCTGATCCCGGATGAGAAGATGGTTGTCACCATCACGAAGAAGGGCTACATGAAGCGCACCGAGATCGACAAGTACCGCACCCAGAAGCGGGGAGGAGTGGGAGTCAAGGGTGCGGCCATGGGCGAGGAGGATTTCATCGAGCACATCTTTGTGGCCAACAACCATACCTCCATACTCTACTTCACCACCAAAGGAAGGGTGTACCACACCAAGGTCTACGAGATCCCTGAGCGCGACAGAGTGCTCAAGGGAGTGCCCATAGTCAATATCCGCCCCATACAGAAGGACGAGCGTATATGCGCCATCCTTGTTGCCGCGGACATGGATATGGAGGCTGAGGTGGTCATGGTAACGGCCCTTGGCTCCATAAAGCGTACCGAGCTGAAGAATTTCCGCAACATCGTTCGTACGGGCATCATTGCCTGCACGCTGGAGCAGTCAGACGAGGTGATTTCCGCGAGGCTCACGACAGGCAGCACCCGGATCATCGTGGCGGCCCGATCCGGCAAGGCCATTATCTTCCCCACCGATCAGGTGCGTGTCATGGGACGGCAGGCTGCGGGCGTGCGTGCCATCAAACTGGACGATGGAGATGCCGTGGTGGGGATGGATGTCATCACAGGTGATGACGACATGGTCATCAACCTTACCGAGTACGGGTTTGGGAAGAAAACGCCAGTGGGCAAATACCCTGTGCAGAATCGTGCCGGCAAGGGTGTGTATACGGTGCACATAACGAAAAAGACGGGAGATCTGGTCGGCATTCGGGTGGTGAAGGATACGGATGAACTCATGCTGATCTCGAGCTCGGGCCAGATCATACGGATGCCGGTATCGCAGATAAGGACGACAAGGACGAGGTCCACCCAGGGCGTGCGTGCCATCCGCATGAAGGAAGACGAGAAAATCGTGGACTTCACAAAGTACGTAAACGAAGAAGACGCGGAGTAAAACAGACCACATACTGCGGGCACGTACACTGGGAGTTCTTGAAAACATCATGACGGACAACCGTTTATAAACAATAAACAATCCCCATAAGTATTAAAATATATTTAAGAATATATACTATTAAATGAACATGATGCCGATGGTCGCTTAGCTCAATAATATCTTATTGTTATTAAATAAGGCTGAATAGAAGGAATAGAATATGGCGGCCCAGGGGCAGGGTGTTTCTCTCACAACGCTTGCCGCATGATGATCTGGTGCTCCCCATCAAGGATTATTTCGTGAGAGCGTTCAATTAAACGAGGACAATACAAAGCCCTTAACCCAGATGAAACTTTGTAATAGCGGATGAATGGTGAGGATCTTTTCTTTTTGAGGAGGCCGATCCTTACTCCCCAGACATACGGTATGAATACACCCTCACCGGGTCTGTGATCCCCTTGAGCTTGATGCTCGTAGCCTGGAACCCCCCCTGATAGGCAACGATCTCCTGGTAGGTGTTTTCGTCCACGAGGACCTCGAGGGGTACGGCGTTTTCCTGAAGCCTGGCAGAAAGATTGACGTGGTGGCCTACAACACTGAAGGACTTCCGTGCCGAGCTTCCCAGTATCCCAACAGCCACAGGTCCGGTAGATATGCCGATGCCCACCTCGAGAAAGGGTTTTCCCTCCTCGCACAGGCGACGGTTGAGATCCCTGACCGCGTCCAGTATCTTCATCGCCGCCACCACTGCCTGATGGGGTGGCGATACCGACATGGTGAGGATCCCGAACACCCCCATGACTGCATCCCCCAGGATCTTGTCCACCACGGCGGATTCTTCTATGAGAGGGGGTATCATGGCGTCCAGGTAACGGTTCAATGTTGCGAAGACGACTTCGGGCGCATTGGCCTCGCTGAAGGAGGTGAATCCGCGAATGTCTGCAAAGAGGATGCTCACCTGCCTGCGCTCCCCCGATTCACAGAGAACGATCTGGCCGTCATCCAGGGCCTTGACCAGTTCCCTGCCCAGATACTGGTCGAGGATGCTCGTGTGCTTGTCGCGCAGCACGCCGTACTCGTTGGCCTTCTCAAAGAGCCGATGATGGAGAAGCTCCTCCTCGGTAAGAGCGAGAAACAGAACCCAATGCTGTCGACCGGCTCTTATGATATGGATGTCGGTCCAGAGACCGTCATTGATCTGCACGCAGGAAAGCGCGAGGGATGTTTGTCTCAGGGGCAGTAATCCCTGGAGGAAGGGGAGCTGATCGATGGCGGGCTTCCCCAGATCGAGGTGAGACAGGCCATACGGGGAGAGGTCACCGCTGAGGTCCTCAAGGTTCTCGTTTCTCCCGATGAGGAGATACGCCGGGCTGCGATCCTGAAGTGATAGATCGCGGAGGTAGGAGGACAGTTCTGGCGGAATGTGTTTCATCGCATGCCCCACATCTTTCGGGCAAGGGTTTCCATGGCTGTCTGGACTGTTATCCCGCCGCGCGCGCTGCAGGTATAGATCTCCGGGACCCGTTTCCTGAGGGATGAAAGAAGGGCCTCGCCCACTTCCCACCTGTCGCTGAGATCCAGCTTGTTGACGAGCATCACATGGGGAACGCCGCCAGAGAGGGTCTCAACTCGAGCCAGAAGATCCATTGCATGCTCCACTGTGGACGCACGCGTACCGTCTGCCACGAGGACGCACCCTTCACAGCCATATAAATAGGCTGGAGGGATTCTATAAAACTCAGTTTCACCCTTGATGTCCCAGAGCACGAGCCCCCTGAGGCGTTCTTGCACCGAGACGGCGGCGGTCGTGATGCGGGCCCCGAGGGTGGAGCGATATCCGACATGCAGGGATTCACCCGAGTAGCTGGCGACCAGGCAGGTCTTTCCCACTGCCGCCGCACCGATGATACAGACCTTTTTCCGTCTCATGTGCCTTTCCATGCCACCGTGCCGGTTTGCATCGGGATAAGATGATACTCATCTATAGGGTATAGGCTCCACCTCATGCAACAGGTTCTGTGTCATGATAACCCTGGTTCGGCATGTGTTCAGGCATGAGATGATCAGATCGTATACGTATACAGGTCGTTCTCTGGCCTACCTGCTGGGTAGTCGGCCTCACGAAGAAGCTGTTCGATCGAGTTCTGAAAAAAGCCTGGTCTGCTAGGGGCTCGAGCCCTCCTCCGTCTTTGTTTCTTCGGGCTTTGAGAACAGCGACTCAACGTTCGCCAGGAGCAACGCTGCCTTTCTCCTGGCTGCCTCGTTCACGAAGGTTTTGTCGGCATACTGGTTGGCCGGCGTATCGACGACCTGCTTGAGTGTCTTCTCAAAAAGCGGTCTGTCCTGGATCTGGGTGGCATAAAAGCGGGCATACCACACATGAACAGCGAGGATGCTGTTTCCGGTGTAGAGGAAGGCATTTTCGAACTCCTGTCGAGCCTTTTCAGGGTCTCCGCCTGCGTCCTTTGGCTGGAGCGCGTAGAGAGCTGCGAGCACGGCGTGCGCAGTCCCGTTTCCGTATGTCCTGTCCAGCTTATTGACATATTCCAGCATGGCCTCCACTTTGGGTATGTCCGCCCTCGCCTCCGGCGTGTCCAGGTTGACACTGATCCAGCCGAACCAGTTCAGTGCAGCCCAGTACAGGGGCTGTATGTTTCTTTTATCGAAGTTATAGGGCAGGGCCTGCCTGAATTTCTGAATGGTGTCGTCGAAGGCCTGGTCAAAGAAGCTGTAGCGACGAAGTTCAGCCATGGAGAGATCCCGTCCCTTGAGGTATATTTCGCTGGCGGCCTTCTTGTCCGCGTCCTCCAGACAACTGAACGCGTACCCGTAGTGAGCCCCGGATGCCCTGAAAATCAGGGGCAGATCATACTTGTTCTTTTTCATGAGCCCGTCGAGCTCATCGAGATATGCTGGCATTGATCTGCAGAACAGTTCACTGTCGGCGGTTGTGTTTGCGTTACCGTAGATGTCCTCAAGATATGATCCCGGAGGTGGTCCGCCAGGGGGTTTATGTTTACAGCCCGAAGAAATGAGTATGGCGATAAAGATCAAAAGCCATCCGGAAATCCGGGAACATCGTGGCTCCATGGATAAACCTCCTTGTTATGGTATGAGCGCGCTACTCTCGACGACCGCAGGACATGGCAGTATAGTATCATTAAATGAACAAAAAGGGGATATCCATTCCATCGGGCAGGGTTTCACTGCTATCATGGAGGACGGAAGCGTGTGTCGGCCACAAGAAAAGACGCTGATTAGGAGGGATACATGAAGGTGCTCGTGCTCGGCGGTGCCGGCGATATGGCAAGGGATGCTCTCGATGAACTCCGGATGGAACCCGCGGAGCCGGTCGTGACCGTGGCTGACATCAACCTTGACAGGGCCACACAGGAAGCATCGATGAGGGGCCCACGCTTTTCCGCGCAGGCTGTCAATGTCGAAGACCATGATCGGCTGGTCGGCCTCATGAAGGAGCATGACATAACCCTGGGGTTCGCAGGCCCCTTCTATCATTTCGAGAAGCGGCTTGCGCGGGCAGCGCTGGACGCAGGAAAACCGTACGTCTCCATTGCGGATGACCATGAGGCCTATCTCGAGGTCATCACCCTTGACGATCAGGCCCGGCGGGCGGGTATACGCATCCTGACCGGGTGGGGAAATTCCCCGGGCCTCACGCAGGCTCTGGCGCTCAAGGGGTTCAATTCCATGGAACTTCCCAGGCGCATCAACGTGCACTGGGCTGCCGGCTCCAACGAGGCGGCGGGCCCTGCCAACCTGGCCCACCTCTTCAACATTTTTCACGGCACAACGCTCCAGACCATCCGTGGCAGCGAGATCCGTGTGCCAAGCGGCGGGGGCAGGAAGATCGTACGCTTTCCCCTACCCATGGGGGAACTGCCGGTGTATTACACCGGGCATGCGGAGAGTGTTTCCATTCCGCGCAATCTGGCCGGGCTGACCGAGGTCACGCTGCACGGCGGTGTGCAGCCTTCCTACATCCCTCTCCTCATCATGCTCATGGACAAGACGGGCCTTTTCAGCACGCATGCCCGCAGGAAAATGGCAGCCGAATTTTTCTACAAGATAGAAAACATCTTCGGTGCAGCGGGGTTGGACAGGTCAGTGGGTCGGGTCGATGTCTTTGGCCTCCATGAGGGAAAGACAGCGCACCGGACCTACGCCTATGTCGGGCATATCGGCCAGATCACGGCTGTACCCTGCGTGGTAGCTGCCCTGTGGGAGCTGGACGGCAGATTCAAGGAAGCCCCAGGCGGGGTCTATTCCCCGGAGAGACTGCTCGGTGACCCCGAACCGTTCCTGTCAGAGGTCATGCGGCGGGGTGTTGACATGTTTTTTCATGAGGACGGTCTTCAATGAAAGGGCACAGTAAGCCGGCCTTCTAGACGATCCCTCGGAGAAATGCCACCGCGTTTTCGAATATGGCCATGCCCTCGCTCTGTTCGGGCAAATTTCCCAATCTGGTCCATGCGGGGTGGTTGGTGGGGTGGATATAGGCCTCCGGGTGAGGCATGAGGCCGAAGATGCGTCCAGACCTGTCGCAGATGCCTGCAATGGCGGAAACTGAACCGTTTGGGTTTGCAGGATAATCCATGCAGGGATTCATGTGCTCATCGGCATACTGGACCGTGATGAGATTCTCACGGGAGATCTCGGAAAGGGTGTCTTCGCTGTCGGTCACGAACTTGCCCTCGCCGTGGCGGACCGGCACCATGAGGCTTTGCATCCCCCTGGTAAAGACACAGGGACTGTACGGGTTCACCTTCAGGCGCACCCAGCGGTCCTCGAATTTGGCTGAATCGTTGAAGGTGAGTGAAACCCTCCGTCTGCCAAGGGGGTTGCCGGGCAGAATACCGGATTTCACCAGGGCCTGGAATCCATTGCACACGCCCAGGATGAGCATGCCCCGGTTTACGAAGGACTCGATCTCCTGGAAGAGGGTCCTGCCAGTAGAATGGACCCGGGCATGTTTCAGGCGAACACTTTCCACCTGTGCCGAGCCGAGGTCATCCCCGTCCAGGAATCCCCCAGGGAGATTCAGGAAGTGATAGTCGCTGATCTTGCAGGTGCCCCCGAGCACATCGCTGATGTGGACGATGTCTGCCAGGGAGCCTGCCATGCGGCAGGCGTGGGCCATCTCCCGTTCGCAGTTGGTGCCGAATCCGGTAATGACCAAGGCCTTGATCTGTGCCATGTTAAAAGTCCAGCGTCTTCTTCCAGGCCGCCTTCAGATCGGCAACGGCTTCGCTGACGATCGGCTGCCCGGACTTTGACCTGATGAAGAGAACGGGGGCCTGGGAGGATGAGCCGATGCATACGGCATCCCGCCCGAAGAGGTCCATGACCGCCTTTCTCTTTTCCGGTACCACCTCGATGACGATCCTTGAAGCCGATTCGGAGTAGAGGATCTCGGTATCGCTCATGCCCCGCTCAGCTTTTACCTTGCCGAGGTCGATTTCCATCCCGTATCCTCCCGAGAAGGCCATCTCGGCCAGGCATACGGCCAGACCCCCGTCCGAGCAGTCGTGGGCCGACGGGATGAGGCCCTGCCTGGCGGCCTCGTGGAAAAGCCGGTATCGCCGCAGGGCCTTTTTGGCGTCTACCGCAGGGAGCCTGGAACCCTTTTTCCCCCACGAGGCCAGATATTCACTGCAGCCGAGTTCTTTTTTCGTGACGCCCAGCATGAAGATAAGGCTGCCAGGTTGCTTGATGTCCATGGTAACGGCCTTCTTCACATCCTCTATCGTGCCGATGACCGATATGAGAATGGTCGGAGGGACGGATATCTTCGTATCCCCACCTATGTAGTCGTTCTTCATGCTGTCCTTGCCGGATATCATGGGACAGGCATAGGCCAGTGCATAGTCGTAGAGAGCCTTGTTGGCCCGCACGAGCTGGGCCAGCTTGTACTCCCCGTCCGGATTCCTCCGGCCGGCAACCGGGTCGCACCAGCAGAAGTTGTCGAGGAAAGCCCAGTGGTCGGGATTGCCCCCCACGCAGATAAAGTTCCTGAGAGCCTCGTCAAGGGCACAGGCGGCCATGTGATAGGTATCCAGGTCGGAATAGCGGGGGATGATGCCGTTGGCCACAACGACCCCTTCTTCGGAGTCCAGCAGAGGTCTGACAACTGCGGCATCCGAGGGCCCGTCACACTGGTCCCCCACGAGGGGCTTGACCACCGAGCCGGCCTGCACCTCGTGATCGTACTGTCTCACCACATACTCCTTGGAGCATATGTTGAGCCTGCCCAGCATCTCCCTGAGCTTGGACCCATGATCAGGGGGATCTGGCGTCTCGGTCCCGTCTCCTGCCGGCGTAGACCACCGTGCCCTCAGTACCATGGGGGGCAGCCCGTTGTGGAGAAAGTCGAGGCTCAGGTATGCCACGGTTCTCCCTTCATAGGTGCAGTGGAAGAACCCTGAATCCGTAAAGGTTCCTATGACGGTTGACTCCACATCCATCCGGGATGAAAGTGCCATGAACGCGTCAATGCGCCCGGGAGGGACGGCCAGGGTCATCCGTTCCTGCGCCTCGGACAGGAGGATCTCCCAGGGACTCAGTCCGTGGTATTTAAGCGGAGGTTTTTCCAGCTCGATATGGCAGCCTCCGCAGGCTGTCGCCATTTCTCCCACTGACGAAGAGAGGCCGCCGGCGCCGTTGTCCGTGATGGCACGGTACAGCCCTCTGTCCCTGGCGATGATGAGGAAATCGGTGAGCTTTTTCTGTGTTATGGGGTCTCCGATCTGTACGGCCGAGGTGGGAGATTCCTCGTGCAGCTCTTCGGAGGAGAAGGTGGCCCCGTGGATGCCGTCCTTGCCGATCCTGCCGCCAGCCATCACGATGAGATCTCCGGGAACGACCTTCTTGACGTGGGAAGGCTCCCCTCCTATCTCCCGCGGCATGATGCCCGCTGTTCCACAATAGACCAGGGGTTTTCCGAGATAGCGCTCGTCGAACACGATGCATCCGTTTACGGTCGGTATGCCTGACTTGTTTCCGCCGTGTTCAACCCCTTCCCGGACTCCTTCGAAGATCCGCAGAGGGTGAAGGATCTTGGGGGGGAGCTGTGCCGCATGGAAAGGGCTGGCAAAGCAGAACACATCGGTGTTGAAGATGAGCCGTGCCCCCATGCCGGTTCCGAAGGGGTCACGGTTTACGCCCACGATGCCGGTCAGGGCCCCGCCGTAGGGATCCAGCGCCGAGGGTGAATTGTGGGTTTCCACCTTGAAGACAAGGTTGTGCTCCTCATCGAACCGTATGACCCCGGCATTGTCCGAGAACACGCTCACACAGATGTCGTTGGTTCCCAATTCCTTGCGTATCTTGGCAGTGGCACCCTTGATATAGGTGGCAAAGAGCGACTTGATCTTTCTCGTCCTCCCATTCTCTTCATAGGCGATGGTGGCGTTGAAGATCTTGTGCTTGCAGTGTTCCGACCAGGTCTGTGCCAGGCATTCGAGCTCCACGTCCGTTATCCTGTTTGTCAGACCCTTGGATGCACGGAGCTTGAGCGTCTTGGACGACGAGATGTAGCGGGCGATGGTCTGCATCTCCTCGGCGGTCAGTGCCAGCGTACGTGTCTGGGAAAGGCGAAGGAGCTCATCTTCGGAGAGGTCCAGAGAAATCTCCTCCACCATGGGCTCGTGGAATCCAGTTACCCGAGGAATGAGAGGATCGATACGGCGGCTCTCCGGGAGGCGGAAGATCCTGATGGTATGGATCAGGGAATTGGCCAGGCACTCGGTGGCAATCGCCTGAGCGGTGTCGTGGTCATAAGCGCCTTCTATGAGGTACCCCCTGGCCGAGTATACCTGGATTTTCCCCCCGGTGATGAGCTCCAGGGCATACTGTGCGCTGTGGCCCACGTTGTCAGTGACACCAGGTTTGAACCCCACCTCGATATACCAGCCTGGCAGGGGGCGCAGAATGATCCCTACCGCCATATCCTGGATGACCGGGTCGCAGAAGGCCTCCTGGAGAGATGCCTGTGCAACGTCAGCATCGACATGGTAGACGTCGAAACAGGAGATGTTATCAGGGGGGGTCAGATGGGGAAAGGCGTGGAGAAGCTGTTTCTTGATTCTGGCTCCACGGGCGTCGAAGAGGTGCTCTTTGAGCCCGACCTCGACCCGGATGGCCATAAGATCAGCCTTTTTCCTCGATATACAGGGTGGTCGGCCCCTCAACGCTCTCGCGTTCTGATTTGCATTTCACGCACAGCGTTGCGAACGGCATCGCCTTGAGCCTTCCCGCAGGGATATTCTCCCCACAGTCTTCGCAGAAACCATATTCTCCGTGCTCCATGCGGGACAGGGCGCTTTCGATCTGGTCCAGTTTCTGTCGCTCGCGTGTCCCAAGGAGGAGGTTGAACTCACGGGTCTGCTCGAGGTCGGCATCATCGAAAATATCCCCGATCTCCCTCTGGGATGTAATGTCATTGGATTTAATCCGCTCCGCCAGGGTTTTAAGGATGTCCTTCTTCATCTGGAGAAGGATCTCTCTGATTTCAAGAAGCTCGTTTTTTCTTAACATCCTGTCCTCCACCGGAAATTGAAAGTAGGCTTCTTATACTTATTACATACCCGCTGTCAACTACCATTTCTCCATTCACATATTCGATGCAATGTCGAGGACTTCGATTCATTTTCATTGGTTCCGCCGCGGCGGAACCAATGGTGTCGGATCTTCATACCACGAAGAAATCCCTGCCGAAAACATCGCATTCCACAAGGGTCCCGGGTTCGAGGCAGGTGGTCTTTTTGGGAATGATCATGAAGCAGTTGCCCCTGGCCATGGAGGTGAGAATACCCGAACCCTGAGGTCCTGTCGGAGTTACGACGAGTTCTTCGCCTACCCGCGTAAGGATAGCCCGGATGTAGTGGGGTCGGTCACCGCTGTTTTCCATGGCTTCGGTGAGTCGTGCCCTGATCCGGGGGAGCAGGATATCCCGGGAGCCCTGCATACTGAGGATGGCAGGCCTTGCAAACTGGTAGAACGAGGTCATGGTGGATACAGGATTGCCCGGAAGGCCAATGGTCGGTATGCCGTGCAGCGACCCGAAGGCCAGAGGCTTTCCAGGCTTTATGTCCACGGTCCAAAAGTCCAGACTGTTGCCCTCTTCCTTCATGATCTCCCTGACCATGTCGTAATCTCCCATGGACACACCGCCTGAGGTGAGGATGAGGTCGCACCTGAGCGCCCTCGAAATCCTTGCCTTGAGATCCGAACGTTGATCTTTTGCTATGCCCAGATACAGGGGGATGGCGCCCGAGGCCCGAAGGAGACTTATGAGGGTATGGGAGTTGGACGAGATGATGGCCCGGGGCCCGGCCTCTTCCCCCAGCTCCGCAATCTCGTCGCCGGTAGCAAGGACCGCGACTACAGGTCTCTGGCCGACGTCTACAAAGGGCCTGCGCAGCGAGGCCAGGACACCGATTTGTGCCGGGCCAAGCAGGTCGCCTGACAAGAGGACGCGTTGTCCAACAGCAATGTCTTCTCCCCGGAACCGAATGTTCTCGTGTTTCTCCGGTACGATGTTTATCCTCACGTGGTCCTTTTCCTCGACGGTATCTTCCCGACGGACCACGGCATCCGATCCTTGAGGGACGGGAGCACCGGTCATGATCTTGGCCGCCTGGCCCTGGTCGATGGGCTGGCCGGGAGATACGCCTGCCGGCAGAACCGATGCGATCTCGAGCCTGACGCCGGGGTTCCTGATGTCCGCTGACCGGACCGCATATCCATCCATGGCCGAGTTGTTGAAGGAAGGTATATCGAGAGTGGAGATGACATCCTCAGCCAGATATCTCCCCAGTGCGGCATCCAGCGGGACCCGCTCCGCAGGCAAGACCGGCATCCTGTTCAGGATAATCTCCCGTGCTTTTTCGATCGGTATCATGGTCCCTTCCTTTATATGCATGTCACGCCAGGGACATGCAGTGTATCTCCTGAGACACTGTATCCTAAGGGAGCGCCTGATCCAAGTCAAGATTTGATACCGCGGTGTCGATGAGGAGAACTATGGAGCTCAAGGATATTCTTGTGCCTCTGGGTGTCGAGCTTAAAAAGGTGTCCATGCTGGGCGGGTGCATGGCCATCGTTGTGGTCCCGTTCGAGAACATGGACATGGCCATGCGGGCCAAGCGGGAGACAGACACGGCCATCCGGTATGGGGACTATCTCGTGCTGGGCGTATTCGGTATGGGTGCCGATGACGCATCGACGCAGTTTCTCTCGATACCCAAGGGGATCGCGGTCTTTCCCAAAGAGGGAGATGATATCCAGACCCTGTTTTTCGAAGCGGCAAAACGGCTGAATCTCAGCAAGGGGACCGCCCCCTGGGTGAAGAGCCTGTGGGACAGTCTCAAGGAGACAAACGCCCCCGATGATGGAGATGGTGAAGGCAGATTCCTGACGAACACGTTCTATCAGTTCTATGCATACATGGCATCCAGGCCCGGCGAACTCGGACAGATTGTCGCCACCATGAGCGAGGCCGACAGGCATTGGATAGAGGATCTCCTGCCCTTTGGCATCGTTTCGACCTTTTCACAGACAGGGGCGAGTCCGGATGGGGAACTCGCGGGATTCATAGAGAGTTGGGACTACGGGGAGAAGCTTGAGAGAAAACGCGAGCTTGCGAAGACGACGCTGAGGAAATTCAGGACCCTTGAGCACCTCTTCACGCTGCCGTCCATATCCCGGGAAATCATCGAGATGTCGGCAGACTCCATGGCGGCGGCTTCGAGCATGGCAAGGATCATAGAAAAGGATCCCGTGCTCACGTCCCGACTGCTGAAGGTGGTGAACTCTGCCTTCTATGGGTTCCGTAGGCAGATCGTTTCTGTGGAGCATGCGGTGGTGATACTGGGCAATGACGAGGTCGTAAACCTGGCCTTCTCCATTGCCGTGCATCAGATCATGGACCGGATAGCGCCGAAGCAGGGGGTGCTGCTCTGGGAACACTCCCTCATGGTGGCGCACCTGGCGCAATGGATTGGCCCCCTGCTTGGATACAATGGAGGGAACGCCCTCTACACGCTCGGCCTGCTCCATGACTTCGGAAAGATCATTTTCCTCCAGAGGGGATATACCCCGGGTGATCTCACCACCATGTCTTCTCTTCAGGACCTTGCAGCAGAGGAGCGTGAAACGGGCATGTCCCATGCAGAGATGGGGGCTTTTATAGCTGAGCGGTGGAACCTGCCGGAGGATATCGTGGACGGGCTCCTGTGTCATCATGTGCCGAGCAAGGCCAAGGATATCAGCCTGGCCGTTACGGTACACCTTGCCGATATCGTTGCCCATACTGCGGCACTGTCCCTCGACGAGGCCAGTACCGCCGCGGCGCGGTTCCTCGATCCCGATGTGAAGGCACAGCTGTCGGAGGAAGTCGTTGCAAAGAGACACGAGTACGTGCAGACGAGGGTGAGGGCCCTCCTCGACATGTAGATAAGGATCTATGGAACGCGACATTCTCTCAATTCTTAAAGACCGCATCGTATCCCTGGAAGAAGGATATGAGCAGAAGATTGCGGAGCTTTCACTGCTCAAGGAGCTTGGAGAGGCCCTCAAGGGTACGAGCCTGTCGCACTGGAATCAACTCTTTCTGCGGCAGCTCGACATCATAAGACGGGCCACGGGAATCCACAGTATTTCGGTCATGCTTCTGGACGAGCAGACACAGAACCTCTACGTGGTAAGCGCATCGCTCATGAGGAATACGCCGAACCGGCCACCCATCCTCCTCAAGCGGGGCCAAGGGATTGCGGGGAAAGTGGTGGAAACGGGCAAGACGCTCTACATCCCGGATGTGACCAAGGATCCGAACTTTCTGAACAGGGGAACGAATCAGGAGGGGTCCCTGGCGTGCGTGCCCATCATATCAGAGGGCAGGTCCATCGGGGTCATCAACTTCAGGGACAATGCACCTGGGGCCTTCGGGCCCAACGACCTGAGGTTTTTTGAGCTCATCGCAGACCAGCTCTCCATTACCGCTTCACTCGTTCGTACTTACCAGGACCTCTTGGACCTGGAAAAGAAGAGGATGAACCTGAGCAGGTACTTTTCCCGTGGACTGGCCGAGCACCTCGTTGCCGATGACCGCATGACAGGCCTCGGGGGACAGAAAAAGATGGTGACGGTTGTCTTTGCAGACATCACCGGGTTCACCACGCTTGGAGAAAATAATCCTGTGGAACAGGTGGTGGAAGTTCTCAATCGTTATTTTGAGACGGTCGTGCCGATCATCTTCAGGTACGGGGGGATGTTGGACAAGTTCCTGGGGGACGGTGTCATGGCGGTCTTCGGAATCCCCGATGCCACGGAAATGGATCCGGTCAATGCCATCCACTGCGCCGTGGATATTCAGAGGGGTGTGAAGGCTCTCAAGGAAAGGCTTGTGGAGGAGGGACTTTTCCCCATCGAGGTGGGTGTGGGGATAGCCACGGGGTTCGTGATTGCCGGCAACATCGGGACTGCCGAGCAGATGAACTACACCGTCATCGGGGAGCCGGTAAATCTCGCCCAGAGGCTTGAATCAGTGAGCTCGCCATGCGAGATAGTCGTCAGCAGCCTCACCACGGATGCGATCCCGCGACATGCCGAGGTGGGGGTAGCGTTCGAGCCCATGGGGTCCATCAGGGTGAAGGGCATCCAGAAGGACATGTACCCGCTGAAAGTGACCTATGCCTGAGGTGTTCCACGTCAGGACATGGTGTGCCTCCTTTTGCGCTTGACTTCCGTGTATGTTTTAGCTAGTCCATGTCATTACCGATAAATCTGTTCGTGGGCCCTCACATATAAGCACCACCCCACATCAGCTCATATCACCGAAAGGATTTGTTTATGCATTTAGAAGACCTCAAAAAGATGGACCCCAAGGAGCTCCTCGAAACGGCGAACTCTCTGGAGATCGAGGGTTCTGCAACCATGAACAAGCAGGAGCTCATCTTTGCCATCCTCCAGGCGCAGTCCGAAAAGGATGTCTCCATCTCGGGGAAGGGGGTTCTGGAAATACTTCCCGATGGGTTCGGGTTCCTTCGCTCAGCCGATTACAGCTACCTCCCCGGTCCGGACGACATATACGTTTCTCCGTCGCAGATCAGGCGGTTCAACCTGAAGAACGGTGACGAGGTCAACGGACTCATCAGGCCCCCCAAGGACAACGAACGGTATTTTGCCCTGCTTAAGCTCGAAACCATCAACATGGAGGAGCCTGAGGCGGCGAAGCACCGCGTTTCCTTTGACAACCTCACCCCGCTCTACCCCTTGGAGAACTTCAAACTGGAGACCGCCACCGACAACCTCACCGGCAGGGTGCTCGATCTGCTTGCACCCATCGGCAAGGGCCAGCGGGGCATGATCGTGTCTCCGCCCAAGGCGGGCAAGACCATGATGCTCCAGAGCATAGCCAACAGCATCACGGCCAATCACAAGGATGTGGTGCTCATGGTCCTCCTCATCGACGAGAGGCCGGAAGAAGTCACGGACATGCAGCGGTCGGTCAATGGGGAGGTCGTTGCCTCCACGTTCGACGAACCGGCAACACGCCACGTACAGGTGGCACGCATGGTCATGGAAAAGGCCAAACGGCTGGTGGAATACAAGAAGGATGTCGTTATCCTGCTGGATTCACTCACCAGGCTTGCAAGGGCCCACAATACCGTGTGCCCGCCCTCGGGCAAGCTGCTCTCCGGCGGCATCGACGCGAACGCACTGCAGAAGCCCAAGAGGTTCTTCGGCGCTGCGCGGAATATCGAGGAAGGCGGCAGCATCACCATCATCGCTACCGCGCTGGTCGATACGGGATCCCGCATGGACGAGGTCATCTATGAAGAATTCAAGGGTACCGGCAACATGGAGATCCACCTGGACCGGTCCATCATGGAGCGCAGGGTCTTCCCGGCCATCGACATATCGAAATCAGGGACGCGCAAGGAAGAGCTTCTCCTGCCCAAGGATCAGCTGGATCGCATATGGATCCTCAGAAAACTCCTGAGCCCCCTGAACCCCATCGACAGCATCGAATTTCTGCTGGACAAATTGAGCAAGGCACGCCATAATGCCGACTTCTTGGAATCCATGAACAAGTAGGAGTAGAAAGCAATGAAGAAAGGGATCCACCCGGATTACTTCGAGACAACGGTTACCTGTGCGTGCGGGAACACGTTCAACACGCGATCTACGAAGAAGGATATCCGCGTTGAAATCTGCAGTGCCTGCCACCCCTTCTACACGGGCCAGCAGAGGCTCACCTCCACAGCCGGAAAGGCCGAGCTGTTCAAGAGGAAGTACGGCGAGTACCTGAAAAAGGACAAGCAGAGCAAATAATCAGCCCCCTTAAGACATGCTCGAACGACTGAAGGAGATTGAGGAACGCTACGAGCAGCTTTCCGGTCTCCTTGCCGACCCCGAGGTCCTCAGGGACCCAGCCAAGTACACGAATTTCGCCAGGGAGCACTCATCCCTTGAGGAATTCGTGATACCCTACGCCAGGCTCAAGCAGGTTCTCGAAACCATCAGCGAAAACGAGTCCATGATGGATGACCCTGATCCGGGAATCCGCTCGCTGGCAAGGGATGAGCTCGCAGTGCTCCGCGAAGAAAAGGAACGTATAGAGGCCCAGCTCAAGGCCCTTTTCATTCCCCGAGACCCCAATGACTCCCGGGACGTCATTCTGGAGATCCGCGCGGGTACGGGTGGAGACGAGGCAGCCCTTTTCGCCGCGGACCTCTTCCGCATGTACTCGCGGTATGCCGAGGAAAAACGGTGGATCATAGAGGTGCTGAGCATCAACGAAACCGGCATCGGGGGCATCAAGGAGGTCATCGCCGGCATAAAGGGAAAAGGGGCCTATTCCCGGCTCAAGTACGAGAGCGGGGTGCACAGGGTCCAGCGGGTTCCCGCCACCGAGGCGAGCGGGCGCATACATACCTCGGCGGTCACGGTGGCCGTCCTGCCCGAGGCCGAAGAGGTCGAGGTCGACATCGATCCGAACGAGTTGAGGATCGATACGTTTCGTGCCTCGGGTGCAGGGGGCCAGCACGTCAACAAGACCGAATCCGCGATCCGCATCACCCACATTCCCACGGGCATCGTGGTTTCCTGTCAGGATGAAAAATCTCAGCACAAGAACAAGGCCAAGGCCCTGAGGGTCATTCGAACACGGATTCTGCAGAAGATGCAGGACGACCAGGCCCGGGAGATAGCTTCACAGCGGCGGTCCCAGGTTGGGACCGGAGACCGGAGCGAACGTATCCGCACCTACAACTTCCCCCAGGGGCGGGTGACGGAACACCGCATCAACCTGACGCTGCACCGCCTCCCCCTGATTCTCGAAGGGGATATCGACGAACTCGTCGACGCGCTCACTGCCCACTATCAGGCCGAAGCCCTCAAGAGGACCGGGAGCTGAGGGTGTGGCGAGGACCGTCTCCCAGGCACTGGCATGGGCCCGGGGCATTCTTTCCTCCAAAGGAATTGACTCCGCAGCCATCGATGCCGATCTCCTCCTGGCCCATTGCCTGAGCGTCCGGAGGGTCGACCTCATCATCCAGAGGGATAGGCTTCTGGGCGAAGAAGAACGTGAGGCCTTCTCGACCCTGGTCGGGCGGCGCGCACAGCGCGAGCCGGTAGCCTACCTGACCGGGGAAAGGGAATTCTATGGCAGAAGGTTCATGGTCAACAGGCATGTCTTCATCCCCCGGCCCGAGACCGAGATCCTGGTCGAACAGGCGCTGATCCGTGCGCCCCGGGGGTCTGTGGTTTTCGAGATAGGGGTTGGTTCCGGCGCGGTCATCTGCTCGATCCTGGCGGAACGGAGCGACCTCTCGGGCATAGGCAACGATATCAGCGTCCATGCCCTCAGGACCGCCCTGGCCAATGCCGCCCTGCTCGGTGTTTCCGGAAGACTGATGATCTATGCAGGACACGCCCTCGCGGGCCTGCGCGGGTTGATGCCGGTCATTGTCGCGAACCCCCCCTACATACCCGAGTCCGACGTGCAGACGCTGGAGGACGACGTCAGGTGCTATGAGCCCTACCAGGCCCTTTTCGGTGGAAAAGACGGGCTCGATATTGTACAAGAGATCATCACCGCTGCAGCTGCCCATCTCGTGCCACGAGGGGTGCTCCTCATGGAGGCGGGTATAGGACAGCGGGAGGCCATCGATGTCCTTGTGAACCGGCAGGGCGGCCTCGTGCTGAGGGGGTGGAAGAGCGACCTGGCGGGCATTCCCAGGGTCGTGATCGTTGAGAGGATCCATGGATAAGTTCATCATCTACGGGGGAAACAGGCTCAAGGGACAGGTCAGGGTCTCCGGATCCAAGAACGCGGCGTTGCCGGTCCTGTGCTCGGCCATTCTTTCTGACGGCGTGTGCACGTTCACGAACGTGCCGGAACTCGATGACATCGAAACGATATGCAGGGTCCTGGGGCACCTGGGAATAACCTGCAGCAGGCCTGAAAAGAACACCGTGGTTCTTGACCCGACCCGTATCTCTTCCCACGAGGCCCCCTACGACCTGGTCAAGAAGATGAGGGCGTCCATCCTCGTCCTGGGTCCACTGCTTGCGCGGTATGGAAAGGCCAAGGTGTCGCTGCCGGGGGGATGCGCCATCGGAGTGAGGCCCATCGACATGCACCTGAAGGCTTTTGCCAAGATGGGGGCGGAGATCGATCTCTCCCACGGGTATGTCGTCGCCACAGCCGACAGGTTGAAGGGCGCCCGTATCGTGTTCGACAACACCACCGTGGGGGGGACTGAAAACGTCATGATGGCGGCAGTCCTGGCAGAGGGAACTACCGTTATCGACGGGGCGGCCATGGAGCCCGAAGTCGTGGATCTCGCCGGCGTGCTCAAAGCCATGGGAGCGCGCATCGAGGGTGCCGGCGAGAGCACCATTGTCATCGAGGGAGTCCCGTCCCTGGCAGGGGCACGCTATGAGGTAATTCCGGACAGGATCGAGACAGGCACGTTCCTGGTGGCGGCAGGCATCACCAGGGGGAAGCTCACCATAACGGGAGGCCGGGCCGACCACGTCACCGCGGTGATCGACAAACTCCTGGAAATGGGGCTCGACATATCCGAGGGACAAGACGGCACCATCGAGGTGAACGGGGACCGCGACCTCAAGGCCGTGACCGTGGACACGGTCCCCTATCCAGGATTTCCCACGGACATGCAGGCCCAGATCATGTCCCTGGCATGTGTCGCTGATGGCGTGTCCAGCATCACGGAGAACATATTCGAGAACCGCTTCATGCATGTACCCGAGCTCATGCGTATGGGGGCAAGCCTGGAGGAGAAAGGCAGGACCGTGATCGTCAGAGGCATCGAGCGTTTCCAGGGTGCCTCCGTCATGGCGACCGACCTGAGGGCCTCGGCGAGCCTGGTGCTCGCGGCGCTGAATGCGAGCGGTTACACGGAGATCAGGAGAATCTACCACCTGGACCGTGGATATGAAGGTCTCGACAGGAAGCTTCAGAATCTGGGAGCCGAGGTTTCCAGGGAAAAGGGCGGGTTGTGATGATCACCATACGAACCGCTGATGCAGGATGGAAGGAAAAGCTCAAGCACCTGCTGGACCGCATGAGGACCATCCCATCCGATGTGGATTCTGCCGTCAGGCAGATCATCGAGCAGGTCAGGCTCAGGGGAGATGCTGCCCTTTTTGAATATACGAGGGCTTATGATGGGTTCGATCCCCACAGGGATGGACATGCGATAGGCCCCGTTGAGATCGAGCTGGCCTACCGGGCGGCTCCTCGAGAGATAGTCGATGCCCTGGCCATCGCCGCGAAAAGGATCGAGGCCTTCCACGCCCACCAGAAAGAGCAGTCCTGGTTCATCACCGAGGAGACGGGCACCGTCCTTGGTCAGAAGGTCACCCCAGTGAACAGCGTAGGCATCTACATACCCGGGGGGCTGAACGCATTCCCTTCGTCGGTGCTCATGAACGTCATACCCGCAAAGATCGCAGGGGTGAAGCACATCGAGGTGGTCTCTCCCACGCCGGGGGGAAGGGTCAGCCAGGTCCTGCTGGCTGCCGCCCACGTGGTCGGTGTGGAGAGGATCTACCGGATCGGTGGAGCCCAGGCCATAGCAGCCCTCGCCTACGGGACTGAACGCATACCCAAGGTGGACAAGGTGGTGGGTCCGGGAAACATCTATGTGGCTCACGCCAAGAGGCTGCTCCAGGGCATCATCGGCATCGACGCGTTTGCCGGCCCTTCGGAGATCCTGGTTGTCGCCGATGACGGGGCGAATCCCAAGGTCGTCGCCCATGATCTTCTGTCCCAGGCCGAGCACGATGCGCAGGCATCGTCCATCCTTATCACGCCCTCGTCCGACCTGGCATCAGCCACCCTCGGGGAGCTCAAGGATGCCGTTGAAAAGCTGCCCCGCAGGGATACCGCGATGAAGTCGCTGGAAAATCACGGGGCCTGCATCGTTGTCAGGGACCTCGATGAGGCAATCGCTATCGCCAACGATGTGGCCCCGGAGCACCTGGAGCTCATGCTGGAAAACGCCTGGGAATATGTGGGCAGGATCGTCAACGCCGGGGCGGTCTTCCTCGGGTATATGACGCCCGAGGCAATAGGCGATTATGTGGCGGGGCCCAACCATACACTGCCCACAGGCTCAACGTCGCGGTTCTATTCCCCACTGGGAGTCCACGACTTCACCAAGCGCACCTCGGTCGTCGGGGTCACCCGGCAGGGCATGGAGGCCCTTGGCCCTGTGGCGGTCCGCATCGCCCGGGCGGAGGACTTGGAAGCGCATGCACGCTCTGTTGAATGCCGTTTCGACAAACAGGGTTCTTGAACGGGTCCTGCCGCACCTCTCCGAGCACACCTACCTGGTCGGTGGCTGCATACGTGACCTGATGCTCGAGAGAGAACCCTCTGACTTTGACCTGGTGACCTTCGGTGAACCCCTCGATCTGGCGGTTCGGATCGAGGGAATACTCGGAGGCAAGGCCTTTCCCATAGACAGGGAACGGGGTATCGTGAGGATAGCCATAAACCATGGCGAGTGCACCCTCGACATCTCTCCGCCACGGGGAGCTGATATCGAGGAAGACCTCCGGGAAAGGGACATCACCATCAATGCCATGGCGCTTCAGCCTGCAGGAGGTGTCTTTGTCGATCCCCTGCGGGGACATTCCGATCTCAGGGAAAAACGCATCAGGCTCATCGGAAAAAAGAACCTGCTCGATGATCCTCTCCGGGGGCTGCGGTGCCTCAGGTTTGCCGTGCAGTTCGGTTTTTCCGTGGAAGGACAGACCCTGAGGCTTATCAGGGACCACAGCGAAACCCTCTCGCAGGCAGCACCCGAGAGGATCAAGCACGAAGTCCTCAAGGCGCTGGCAGGAACGGGAGGGGCTGCGTTCTTTCCCCTTCTCCATGAGGCCGGGTATGTCCGGGTGCTCTTCGGCAATGCACCGACGGCCCTTTCCATGGATACCGCAGGACACGCGGAGTATCTTCTGGGCAATGCCGACCATATCTTGACCGGAGTCGGAACCCATTTTTCAGAGGAACTGGAGCATGGCATGCCTCGAAAGGCGGCCTTCAGGCTGGCCGCATTCTTGTTCCCTCAGACGAGAGGCCGTCCCTTGGATTCCCCCGATGTCACCCCGGAAAGACTCGCCCTGTCTGGAAGGGCTCGAAAGACGATACACGGCACCATCGCGGGTGCTTGGAGGATGGTTGACCTGGCCGGAAGCGACAGGCTATCGGGCAGTGAGATGTATCGGGTGCTTTCAGACCACGGCGGGCATATTCCCGAGATGCTGCTCCTGGCGATGGCCGGGGGCATGGTCACAGAGAGAAAGGACCCCGGACCTATCGGGCGTGTCTGCAGGGAAACCTGGAGGTTCTACAGCGACAGGTACCTGTCGCTGACAGCGGCTCCGCTCCTTTCGGGTCACGATATCCTTCAGATGCCCGGCATCACCCCCGGGGCCGTCGTCGGAAGGATGCTCCGCCAGGTCGAGGAAGCCCGTGCAGACGGGCTCATCAGAACCCGCGATGAAGCCCTTTCGTATCTGCGCCAAAGAGTGAAACGGTAATTTCCGACACGCGTCTTGCCCCCGCAAGACCTGCATTTCGTCACTATACATTGATTCATTGCGGTTTTACATTCAGTGTAATGTCTGATATAGGTACCTGTATGAAGGTCGAATCGTGGATGGTGAAAGACGTCATCACCATCACCAGCAATGCCGGCATCAGGGAGGCCTTGACGGTGATGAAGAAGCACTCCGTGCGGCACCTGCCGGTCGTGGACGGGGGAGCCTTCGTGGGGCTGGTCGCGCTGGGAGACCTCAAACAGGCCATCCTTGCCTCGATCATCGAACAGCTCAAGGTAAGCGACGTGATGATCCGCGAGCCGTTCACGGTCACCCGGGACACGTCGCTGGAGAAGGCGGCTCAGATCATCTACGAAAAACGCATCGGATGCCTGCCCGTGGTGGAAGACGGCGTGATCGTGGGGATCCTCACGGTCAACGATATCCTGAAGGCCTTCATCGACATCATGGGGGTGCTCAAGGGGGGCAGCAGGATCGATGTCATCCTCAAGAGCGTCCACGGCTCCTTCGACGAGGTGATCTCCATCATAGAAGCCAACGGGGGTTATATCATAAGCGCCGGCATGACCATGAACGGCGAGGAGAACATCCACCACTTCCGCATTTCCGGGGGAGAAACCGGGGCCATCGCCCGGGAGCTGACCAACCTGGGGTATCGCGGCGTCAAGGTCACAGACTGACCTGAAGGCAGCGGGCCACCTCCTCCCGGCTCAGCCCTTCCACGGAAACGGTCTTGTTCCTTCCCTTATCTCCCCGGACGATGGATACCTTCGATTTTGCCACGTCAAGCCGCTTCGACAGGAACCGTACGAGCGCGGCATTGGCCCGGCCTTCTACGGGAGGCGCGTTCAGGCGGACGGTCAGGGCGTCGTTTTGTACGTCGCCAACACCTTCCCTGGATGAGTTCGGCTGCACCCTGATGCTGAGAATGACGGATCCCCCGCGATCCTCACACCACATTGGTCTGGATCCATGCCTGGTATGATTCCAGGGTAGACCGCAGTTCGGACAGGAGCGTTGCGCGCCTGTTCTTGATCTCCTCGAGGGACTGTTCCAGATCCCTCTTGGTGCGCTCGGCCTCTTTGAGGATCTCGCGCGCCTTCTGCATTGCCTGGGCCTGCATTTCCTGGACCCGCTGCTCTGCCTCGGCCAGTTTGCGGCCCGCAGCGGCCTGGACCTCGGCTGCCTTCTTTTCAGCATCGAAGAGGATGCCTTTCGCGTCGAGATCGGCTCGCTTCATCTTCTCTTCGGAGAACTGCTTGACGGAAAGGAACAGGTCTTCCATGTCCCTCTGCCTGCGCTTGAGGGCATCGAGCTCGCTTTTGAGCAGGGAGTTCTCCTCGATGAGCATCTCCATATCCTCGGCAATATCCATGAGAAAAGCGATGACCTCGTCCTTGTAAAATCCTGACAATCGTGACTTGAAACGCTGCTCACGGATCATTTCGGGAGATAGCTTCATCTAGAGGCCCCCTTTCAGCCGGATCCCCGTCTCGATGATGGTTCTGGCCAGTGCATACTTGAGGAACACGATGGCCGCGATAACGAGGATGGGAGAAAAGTCGATGCCCCCTACCATCAGGGGCAGCCGTCTTCGTATCCAGGTGAACACTGGGTATGTGACCCCCCTGAGGAAACGCACGATGGGGTTGTACGGGTCCGGGTTCACCCATGAGAGAAGAGCACCGATGATGACGATCCACATGTAGATGCTCAGGAGGATATCCAAGACATTGCCCAGACCGATGAGGATGTTGCCGAGGATATACATGGCCTGCCGCCCCTCCCCTTGTATGTTCACGATCTAATGTGCAGGTTTCGTGCTCGGAATGCAAGGGATTTTCGTGTATTCCACCAGGGGTCATCCGGGCGCTTGCGGTGTCCATCAAGCTCTGCTAAAGCTTGGGGTGTGAAATTATCAAGGATTGAAATCAAGGGTTTCAAGTCTATCGCGAAAAAGACCACCCTGGCCGTATCCAGCGGCGTGACCTGCATCGCCGGGCCCAACGGGTGCGGCAAGAGCAACATCATCGATGCCGTCAGGTGGGCTCTGGGCGAGCAGTCTGCCAAGTCCCTCAGGGCGTCTGCCATGAACGAGGTGATATTTTCCGGGACCCATGATGCCGGACCCGGCTCGCTCGCCAGCGTTTCCCTGGAGTTCGTCCGGGACGGAGGTTCGTTTCCGAAGACGCTCGAAGGGTTCGAGCAAGTCTCGGTCACCAGGCGGCTCTTCCGTACGGGCGAGAGCGAATACCTCATCAACAACGTCAAGTGTCGGCTCAAGGACATCACGGATCTCTTCCTGGACACGGGCCTGCACCGGAATGGGTATGCCATCATCGAGCAGGGCAAGGTCAAGGACATCATCCAGGCCAGGCCCGAGGAGATCCGTTACCTCATCGAGGATGCGGCAGAGGTGGGCAGGTTCCGGATCAAACGCACCGAGGCCCTGAGAAGGCTTGAGGCGACATCCCGGAACCTGGAGCGTATCAATGACCTGCTCGGTGAGGTTACGAAGCAGCGCAACGAACTCAAGACCCAGGCAAACAGGGCCCAGAGGTACCAGGAGCTCCGGGCAGAGGCGAACACGCTGTCACGGCTGATCATGGCATTCGACATCAAGGAGATGGCCGATCTGAGAGGGACATATGCATCAGAGCTCAGGGCCATCGACGACAGAATAGGCACCGCCGAGGAGCAGGGTGCCGGGCTCAGGGAAAGGCTCGCAGGGCTCGAGGCGCTGAGTGGGCAGCACAAGGCCCGGATGGAGCAGCTTTCTTCCCGTCTGAGTGAGGCAGAATCATCTCTTCTCCTCGCCAAACGAGAGATGGAGTCCTCCCACGCGCGCCTGGGCGATATCGATGCCACGAGGGTCATGATCTCTCAGAATCTGGAAGAGAGCAGGCGCTCCATCGGCGACGAGGAAGAACGCTCCACCGCCCTCAGGAAAGAACAGGAAGACCTCCAGAACCGGATGGCAGACGTGCAGGCACAGCTGGATGGCCGTCTCTCCGGTTACGGGGTCCAGGAAAAGGACCACGAGAGTCTGGAGAGGCTCTATCAGGAGAAAAGAACGGCACTCTTTGAAGTGATCACCGAAGTGCGGGCCCTCGATCAACGAATCCAGGAGGTCCAGGACCGACACAGGGAGGTTGTATCAACGCTCAGACGGCGGCAGCAGGATCTTGACGCCCTCTCCGAGAACGAGGAAACGTTGTCTGGGGACCTCGCGACGCTGGAGCAAGAGCTCTCGCAGGCCGACCGGGCCAGACAGCCTGCGGCCCAGGAGATAGAGACGGTAAAGGCCGCCATGCAGGAAGCGCAGGAGCGTATAGAAACCTGCACCAGGTCAGTGATCGGCCTGGAAAAGGACAGTGCCGAGGTCTCCGCCAAGATCGGCATGCTCGCCAGGATCATCGGGATTGAAGAACTGCAGGATGCGTCCCGGTATTCCTCCAACGGATCGAGAAAGGTTGCGGACACCCTCAGTGTAAGGGACGGGTTCGAGGCAGCAGTCGGAAGATCTATGGGCAACGCACTGGATTTCCTCATTTATCGCGATCACGAGGAGATCCTTTCCCTGGAGGACTTCAGGACCAGGGGACCCGGTTTTGTGATAGAGCAGCCCCATATCAAGAACCACGAACACCCCCTCCCCGCAGGGAACCCCGGGGTGCTGGGCCAGCTCAGGGAATTCATAGAACCCCACGAGGGATATGCGGATGTGGTGCTCGCCCTTTCCCAGAACATGTGCGTGGTGGACGGCATGGAAACGGCCGTCTCGTTGTGGAAGGGGGGGCATCGTTCATGCAGCTTCGTCACCGTGGACGGCATGATCCTGGAGCCCTCCGGCGTCATCAGGACCACCAACGAACACACCAAGTACGCGGATATACTCAAGGCACGGGCGGAGATGAAGACGCTCAAGGCCAAAGGCACGATCATCGAGGCAGAGATGGATCGGCAGAAGGCTGCCCTGCTCAACGCAAAAGAGGAGCACCAGAGCCTCACGGCACGATACCACGGCGGGCTTGGCGCCCTGCAAGCACTTGACCAGAAGCTGACCGCCCTGAGCGAGAAGAGGCAGGGCATGCTCAATCAAAAAGAGAGAATCCACGAGCAGAAGATACAGCTCGAGACCGACCTGTCCCAGATGATGGAGCTTTCAAAAAGGCTCGATGCCCAGGCTGAAACCTTCACCGGCCGCAGGAAAGATCTTGAAGGGGAGCGGTCACAGCAAGAAGAGGCCCTGAAGGTCCTTGATGAAGAGAAACATGTGTCCAAGGAGAGACTATCCTCTTCCCTTGCCGAGATACAGGCAACCCGGGATCTTCTCCACGGGCTCGAGGTGGCGGCGGCGGAAAAGGCTGCCGCGCACAAGGCCATATCCGAGAACCTGGACATGAGAAGACAGGCCGTGGCCAAAGACCTGGCTCGTCTCGATGAGCTTGCAGGTACGAGGCAGACAGTCGAACAGGCCGTGTGCGCACGTTCCCGGGACATCGAACAGGCGCAGGAGGCCATCAGGACGGGCAGGGGCCAGTACGACGGCGTTCTTCCAGAGTATGAGAAGGCCATGAACCTTCTCCGTGCAGCCCGCGAAGAGGCGGCGGAGCTTCGCAGCAGCATTGATGGCCTGGAACGGGCACGGGCAGAGACCCTTCTGAAGGACAAGGAGTACGAGGTAGCTTACGCATTGAACCTCGAGCGGATGGAAGGCCGGTTCGGCCCCGGTATCCCGGAACTGCCGGAGTCCTTCGATGTGCAGCAGGCCAGGCAGAGGGTGAATGAACTGGAAGAGCGCATCGAGAGGATGGGACAGATCAACTTTGCATCCCTGGAGGCCTTCGATCATGCCCAGAAACGATGGGAGGACCTCCATAGACAATACGAGGACATCGTGCGGGCGAGCACGCGCCTGAAAGAGGTGATCGCCAGCATAGAACGGCAGAGCATCAAGGCCTTTACCGCCACGTTCACCCGGGTGAGAGAGTACTTTCAGGAGATCTTCACTGCCATGTTCGGGGGCGGCAAGGCCGACTTGGTCCTCTCCGAGGGTGATGAGATGGACTCGGGGATCGAGATCTTCGCCTCCCCGCCCTTTAAGCGCCTCAAGGCCATGAGCCTGCTCTCGGAGGGAGAGAAGACGCTGTGTGCCATCAGCTTCATCTTTGCCCTGTTCAAGGTGAATCCCTCTCCCTTCTGCATACTGGACGAGGTGGACGCACCGCTCGACGACTCCAATGTCATACGACTCAACCGGCTCATCAGGACATTTTCCCATGAATCCCAGTTTCTCATCGTGACCCATAACAGGCACACCATGGAAACGGCTGATATCCTCTACGGCGTCACCTTTGATGTGCCGGGCATCAGCAAAGTGGTTTCCATGGTGCTCGAGGATCCCAAGGGATAAAACAATTCTTCAAGAAGGGAAAATGTTTGCCATTTTCCCCTTACATCGTCAAAAACCCGTCCTCATAGGCAGGGTTGCGGCGTGCATGCATATTGCAGGTGAAAATCGAGAGGTATGGTGTCATGACACGCTTTATCGCAGTCACGTCCGGAAAAGGGGGCGTCGGCAAGAGCAATTTTGTGCTCAACGTGGCTATTGCCCTGGCGGCAATGGAATCCAATGTGCTCATCCTTGATGCCGATCTGGGGCTGGCGAATCTCGACGTCCTCCTGGGCCTAAGGCCCCAGCGCACCCTGGAAGACGTCGTCCTGGGTCATGCAAGCATCGGCGATATCATTGTCAAAACAGACTATCGCGTAGGCCTGATTCCGGGTTCTTCGGGCACGCAGGACATGGCGGATCTCGACAAGCGCCAGGTCGGGAATCTCCTGGGCGCGGTCAGGGAGATCACCCAAGACACGGATTTTCTCCTCATTGACACAGCATCAGGGATATCCTCGAGCGTCGTGTCCTTCCTCATGGCTGCTCCCGAAGTGGTCGTGGGGGTGAGTGACGAACCGACGAGCCTCACCGATGCCTATGCCCTCATCAAGGTCCTGAAACGCAACGGCTACGAGGGCAGGATCTCCATGTTTGCCAGCCAGGCCAAGAACAGCGCCGCAGGACATACCATCTACAAGAAGATATCCTCTGCCGCCCAGAAGTTCCTGGACATCCAGGTGGAATTCCTTGGGAGCATCTATGCGGACGACAAGCTGCCCCGGGCGGTCAAGGATCAGGTTCCGGCTATCGTCCGATATCCAACCTCGGATATTGCCCGGTGCTACAGGGTCGTTGCCCTGACCATGCTCGGGCAGAAGAGCGTGAGTGCAGACCTTGAGAAGCTCTGGACCCGACTGGTCGCCATGATCATGAAGGCCGGCCGCCCCAAGGCCATGAGGGCCGTTTCCTTCAATGGTGAAGTCTCGGCAAGGTCCATGGAAAAGACCTTACAGGACATCCTCGAGGAACAACGCAAGACACGCATCCTCCTGGAACGTCTGCTCAAGACCCTCGAGACGGGGGGCTTGGCCTCCAGGGTCCACAAAGGTTACACCGCGTGATCGCTCGCATCGAGACCCCCTGTGGCCCTCTGTGGATATCAGGCGGAACAGAGGCGATGGAAGGCGTTTCGTGGGAGCCTGTCGAAGGGACAAGACACCGTGGAGAACTGGACTGGGTGGTGCATTCCTTCGAAGCCTACTTCAACGGCAGGCTCAAGGTGTTCCCGGGGGGGCTCTTTTTCATGGGTCACAAAATCCTGTGGTCGTGCAATCGTCAGGAGGTACGGCCCCTGGTTGGTTCCCAGGGCATCATCGCCGCCATTTCCCGCATTCCCTACGGATCCACCATGACCTATGGAACGGTCGCCTCCATGTCCGGAAAACCCGGTGCTGCCAGGGCCGTCGGTGCTGTATGCAGGGCCAACCCCATACCCGTAATCATACCATGCCACAGAGTCGTTGGAGCGCAGTCCCTTGGTGGATACACCCCTGGAATCCGGATAAAGGAGTGTCTTCTCAAGATCGAGAGAAGGGGCGGTTCGGTCTGAATGCCCGGGGCATGAAAGTCGCCGGTTCTTCCTCCTTCCCTCTGGCCCCGAGCGGTAACCACCGGGGGAAACCATTTGACAAGTATGTCTCCGGTGGCATAGTGAGTCCTTGTGCTGGAGAAATGCATAGAGAGAATCGAGGATTCCGCCCGGGCACGGGTGATACGCAGGGCGCTCATCGGCTCCGGGTTCATTGCTGTTCAGCTGGATGATCTGAGCATGGGCCTGTGCGCCAACATACGCCACGACGCCGGTGGGTCATGCGCGGTGTTCTCCAGGGCAGGAACAATCGCCGGGGCACATGCCCTGGATATCCTCGCGCTGTCGAAGAGGACCGACCTCATATCACGCGGTCTCGCCCTGGCCACAGTGAATGCACTGGCTTCAAGGTTGTTTACCCCGACAATCGGAGATATCTTTGACCGTATTACCGTCACCCCCGGAGACCGGATCGTCATGGTGGGACTGATCGAGCCCGTCGTCCAGATGCTTACCGGCAGAGGATGCGATGTCGCGGTCTTCGAAGACAGGAAGGAGGGGCTTCTGCCCCTCGAAGCCCCGCACACGATGCCCGAACGGATCCGCTCGGCGGATATCATAATATTGACCGGAACCACGGTCGCAAACGGCTCCGTCACCGGCATCCTTGCCCTGCCGAACTGTGCCAGGGCTGTGATGATCCTGGGGCCCAGCACCCCCATGATCCCCACCGTCTTCACCGGGACCGGTGTCAGCTTCCTCGGGGGGAGCTTCATCGAGGACCCTGACCAGGCCTTCACGCTGGTCATGGAAGGGGGCGGAACCAGGCACCTGCAGAGAAGCGGCGCCATCAGAAAGGCCTACCTGGAGGTCGCGTAGATGAACCCGCTCATCGACCTGCACGGCAGGCAGATCAGATATGTCAGGATCTCCATCACCGACCGGTGCAACCTGAGATGCCGCTACTGCATGCCCGTCGGCGGCGTCGACTGGGTTCCCCATGAGCAGGTCCTGTCCTACGAGGAAATGCTGCGTATTCTCAGGATCTGCATCGCGCGGGGGGTGGAGAAGGTCCGGATAACCGGGGGAGAGCCTCTGCTGAGAAGGGACATCGTGGGGTTCATCTCGCAGCTGAACTCCACGGGGGGGCTGAAGGATCTCACCCTGACCACCAACGGCATACTTCTGGAACCTCTTGCGCTGCCGATGAAGGAGGCTGGCCTGAGGCGTGTCAACGTGAGTCTCGATACCCTGGACAGAAAAAAATTCGCTTATATCACCCGGGTCGATGCATTCGACAAGGTCATCCGGGGTATCTGTGCAGCCCAGGAGCATGGCCTGACCCCGGTCAAGATCAACGTGGTGGCGATCCGCGGATTCAACGACGGGGAGATCGAGGATTTTGCACGCTTGACCACGACCCTGCCCGTGGAGGTGCGTTTCATAGAACTCATGCCCGTCGGGTGCATAACGAAATACCCCGAGCACGAAAATATCAGCGCCGAGGAGATCAGGGACATCATAGAACGGCGTTTCGGCCCTCTCGATCAGATGAAACGCGGCCTTGGTCCTGCATGGATGTACCGGATACCCGGGGCACCGGGGAACGTCGGTCTTATCGGTGCGCTGAGCGAGAGGGACTTCTGCGGCTCATGCAACCGTATTCGCATCACGGCTACGGGACAACTGAGGCCGTGCCTGTTTTCCGAGGATCAGATCGATCTCCGGGGACCCATGAGGAGCGGCATTTCCGACACGGACCTGGAAGGGCTCATCGAAGAAGGCGTCAGAAGAAAGCCACCGGGACACGGGGTGTGCAGGGGCATGGACCTGTTCCATGGGGTCGCCCGCACCCGGATGTCGGATCTCGGGGGGTGACTCGGTCAGGTCCGTGCCTGGGTCTGGACCGCTTCGATGAGGCGGTTGAAGGACAGGAGGTCCTTCTTGAAGAGGACCTTGTTGGTGTTCAGGAGGGACAGCCCGGAGAGCTTCTCCTTTTTTTTCCCACCCGATGCCCAGGCAACCTTGCAGTACAGTGAAATGTCCCCGACGCCAAGGTGGTCGTCGATGGCGAGTTTCACCACGGACCCGACCGGGACGGATGCACCGGAGATGCAGACCCCCTCGAAGCTCGCATTGATGAGGGTCACCGGCTTCATGTCCTCGCTGATCTCGACAGATCCCCTGACATCTGGAAACGGGATGCGCTCGTGGACCCTCTTTTCCTTTCTGGACTTCATGATTGCTCACAAATACATGCGCGAGCAGGCCCCTGTCAAGAAGGGATGATTTCCCTACCCCGGTCGGTTTTCTGGCCCCAGCACGGATGGACACGACGTCGACGAGACTCTTCCTCAGAGATGGCACATGACCCGGTCATGGTATATAATGGGGTCACACAAACAGCCTCGCATGAAATGTATCCTGCATGTGTAACGAGGGGGTTCCCATGGATTTTGACCTTACCGAAGAGCACCTGATCCTCAGGGAAACGGTTCGACGCTTCGCCCAGCAGGAGATCGAGCCCAGGGTGTCCTCGATGGACCGGGACGAGACTTTCGACGAGTATCTCTGGAAAAAGGGCGCGGAGCTCGGGTTCGTGGGCATGGGCATAAGCACTGAGTATGGAGGCAGCTTCAGCGATCACGTCTCGCTGGGCGTCATGGCCGAAGAGGTGAGCAGGATCGACCCTGGCGTTGCAGTGGTCTTCGGGGCGCACACGGTTCTGTGCGGCAACAATATTGAACGAAACGGCACGGACGACCAGAAAAGAAGATATCTTCCCCTGCTGGCATCGGGCAGCAGGCGTGGCTGCATGGGCATCACCGAACCGGAGGCAGGCTCGGATGCACTTTCGATCCGCACCCGGGCGCGAAGGGACGGGAGTGTCTACGTGCTCAACGGCAGCAAGATGTTCATCTCGAACGCCCCCATCGCGGACACGGCCCTCATCTACGCCGCCACCGACCCGTCGCGGGGGCATGGCGGGCTGAGCGCCTTCATCGTGGAAAAGGAGTTCCCCGGGTATCATCGGGGTAAAAGCCTCTCCAAGCTGGGGCTCCGCTCGTCACCCACGGGAGAGATCATCCTGGAGGACTGCATCGTCCCGGAAGAAAACCTTCTGGGGGGCGCGCAGGGCAATGGTCTTTCGATAATGTTCTCGGGCCTGGACGTGGAGCGTATCCTCTGGAGCTGCCAGGCCGTGGGCATTGCAGGGGCGGCGTTCGACGCGGCATTGAAGTATGCGAGGGAGCGCAGGCAGTTTTCCCAGCCGCTGATAACCTTCCAGATGATACAGGACAAACTGGCGAACATGCTCGTGGAGATAGAAGCCGCCCGCCTCATGGCATACAAGGGGCTTGCATGCCTCGACCAGAAGAGGAAGCGGCAGACCAGGATGATAGCGGCCCAGGTCAAGCTCTATGCCTGCGAGATGGTGAACCGCGTCACGAGCGAGGCACTGCAGATCCATGGGGGGTACGGATACATGAAGGAGTTCCCGCTGGAACGCTACCTCAGGGACGGCAGGGCCTATGCAATTGGCGCAGGCACGAGCGAGATACAGAAGCTCATCATTGGCGGATATCTCATGGCATGAGGCGACGGAGCGAATAGATAAACGCATGAATTTGCATAGATACGTCACGGCATTATATTGTATCGGTGGAAAGCTGCGGCAGGGATTGTCCTCGATGGTGTCATGAGCCGTAACTCACAGAATCGGAGAGGTGTCATGAACAGGGACATCAGGAAGATGGCGGGAACGCGTTACGATATGCTGGTGATCGGCGGAGGCATCACCGGGGCCTTCATCGCCTGGGACGGGACCCTTCGAGGCCTGAAGGTCGCCCTCATCGACAAGGGTGATTTCGGGGCCGCCACCTCTGCTGCCACCTCCAAGCTCATTCATGGCGGCCTGCGGTATCTCAAGACGCTCGAGGTGGGTCTCGTCAGGGAATCGCTCCAGGAGCGCAGGATCATGGAGATCATCGCACCTCACCTCGTCTACCCCCTGCCCTTCGTCTTCCCGGCCTACGGGTGGGGCATGAGGGGCATGCCGGCTGCGGTATCGGCCATGGTGTTCTACGACACGCTTTCCTATGACCGGAAATGGATCAACGACGACGACAAGAAGATCCCCGGGCACGAGAAGTTCTCGGCCGAACAGATCATCAGGCTCGAGCCTATTCTCGACCCGGCCGATCTCAAGGGGGGGGTGATCTATTATGACTGCCAGATGTACAACCCCGAGAGGCTGACCCTCGAGCCCATCCTCTCGGCCGTGGAGTATGGGGCCGATGCAGCCAACTACCTCATGGCCGGAGATCTCCTCGTGGAGGGGGACACGGTGGTGGGAGCCCGTGTCCGGGACCTGATGGACAAGGACAGAGAATATGACATCAAGGCCGCGGTCACGGTGAATGCGGCAGGTCCCTGGGCAGACACGATCCTCGGCAGGATACGGGGCAGGAAACACCACGGTCTCATCCGTTCCAAGGGGATTCACATCATCACGAGACCACTCTACAAAGACCACGCAATGGTCCTCCAAACCAAGTCCGGAAGACATTTCTTCATAATACCCTGGCGTGGCAGCAGTCTCATCGGCACCACGGATGTCGTCTACAAAGGTGACCCGGACGATTTCAGAGTGACCGAGGCCGACATCAATGATTTCCTCGACGAGATCAACGTCACGGTGCCTGCTGCCAGGCTCACTCGCAGTGATATCATATTCCAGTATGGCGGCCTGAGGCCCATTGTGGAAAAGGAGACGAGCGTGGAGGTGGAGGTGTACGACGCCTCCCGGAAATACGAAATCTACGACCATGAGACGGATGAGGGCATAAAGGGCTTCGTCACCGCCATAGGCGGAAAGTACACCACTTCACGCAACATGGCCAGGCAGCTTATCGACATGGTCATTCTGAAGCTCGGCAGGGAGACGGTTGCCTGCCAGACCCACACGACTCCTCTCTACGGAGGAGAGATAGGCAGGTTTTCGAGCTTCGTGGAACGGGCCACGATGAGGAAGCCCGATGGTCTTTCAGACGATTCAGTGGAGAATCTCTGCCGGAACTACGGCAGCAGGTATCAGGACGTCATCCAAGCGGGAGAGAAGAAGGTTCACCTGAGCAGAATTTGCGAGCAGTTTCCCGATGTCTGGGCCGAGATCCTTCACGCAGTCAGGAACGAGATGGCGATCAGTCTGTCCGATGTGCTCTTCCGCCGGACAGGCCTGTGTACCCTGGGCAACCCCGGTGACGATGTCATTGAACGGGTTGCCGAGTTCGTGGCCAAGGAACTCAAATGGAAGAAGGCGAAAGGGATCGCGGAGATGGACAGGGTCCTGGATACCTTTTCAGTGAAGGGGGAAGCATCGACATGACACAGCGTGCCTATGAACCCGTTGCCCTGCTGGTTCTTGGGTCCATAGCACTCGTGTTTTCAGGTATCCGGCCCTATGATCGGGTCACCTGGCTCCTCGAGGTGGCGCCGATTCTCATAGGCGTACCCATCCTGCTGGCCACCTGCCGTCGGTTCCGGCTCACCCCGCTGGCCTACCGGCTCATTTTCATCCATGCCCTGATACTCATGCTCGGGGGTCACTACACCTACGCACGGGTGCCCCTTGGGTTCTGGGTGCAGGACCTCTTCGACCTGGCCCGCAACCACTACGACCGCGTGGGGCACCTGGCCCAGGGATTCATCCCTGCCATCCTGGTACGGGAGATTCTCGTGCGCACCTCGCCGCTGAAGTCGGGTAAATGGCTTTTCTTCATGGTCGTGTGCGTCTGCCTCGCGTTGAGCGCCTTCTACGAATTCATCGAGTGGTGGGCAGCCCTGCTCGGCGGCATAGCCGCACAGGATTTTCTCGGCACCCAGGGAGATGTCTGGGATACCCAGTGGGACATGTTCCTGGCCTTCATTGGGTCCATCCTTGCCCAGGTTTTCCTCTCGAAGGTCCATGACCGGGAGATCGCCGAGCTGAAAGCATAGGCTCCTTTCATGCGCGGCAGAAAGGTTCTTCTCGTCAATCCCTGGATATACGATTTCGCGGCCTATGACCTGTGGGCAAAACCTCTGGGATTGCTGATCATCGGCTCGTTGCTGAGAAAGAACGGCTGCCGGCTGGATTTCATAGACTGCCTTGATTCACCGATGGCGCCTGCCAGAAGGAGCTGGGGCCAGGGAAGATTTCACCGGCAGATTATCCCCAAACCGCCGCAGCTCTCATCGATCCAGAGGCATTACGCCAGGTACGGCATGACCCCGGAGGAATTCATCGAGAGACTGGGTGGTGTCCAGTGTCCCGATATCGTGCTCGTGACCTCCATGATGACGTACTGGTACCCCGGTGTCGTCGAGACGATCCGCCTGATCAGGGAGCGTCTCCCCGGGGTCCCCGTGATCCTCGGCGGGGTGTATGCGACCCTGTGCGCCGATCACGCATGCCGGTTCTCCGGTGCGGACCACGTCATCACCCACGACGGGGTGCCGGCAATCCTCGATCTGCTGGAAGACATGTGGGGAGATCCACCTGAGTATGTCCCGGACCCCGATGATCTCGACAGCCTGCCCTATCCCTGTTTCGACCTTGTCCCTGATCTGCGCTACGTCTGCATCCGGGCGAGCAGGGGGTGTCCCTGCAGCTGTACCTACTGCGCATCCGGATATCTCTGCGGGCGTCTTCGCCTCCGGGACCCGGTCAAGGTGGCCTCAGAGATCGCCTACTGGAACCGGGAACACAAGGTGAGCGATTTCGCGTTCTACGACGATGCGCTGCTCACACCCCGTGACCACGCATGCAGGCTCCTGGAGGAGATCATCGACCGAGTGCCGGGGGTGAGGTTTCACTGTCCCAACGGACTGCATGCCAGGCAGATCACGCAGGAGATGGCAGATCTGATGAGGAGGGCGGGTTTCTCGACTATCCGGCTGGGCCTGGAGTCGTCTGATGCCGTGAGACAGCAAGAGAGCGGCGGCAAGGTGACGAGCGACGAATTCGCGCGGGCCATGGAGAACCTGCACGGGGCCGGATACGGGGCGGATGACATCGGCGTTTACATCCTCTGCGGACTGCCGGGTCAGGAGGCTGCAGAGGTGATCGAAACGGTGAATTTGGTTAAGGCGCACGGGGGGAGACCACGGCTGTCTGAGTTCTCACCCATACCCCACACCGGGGAATGGGACGAGGCGGTGAAGGTGAGCCGATTCCCCTTAACCGAAGAGCCCCTGTTCCACAACAACACCCTTTTGCCATGCAGGTCCGGGGGCTTGAGTTCCCGTGACTACGACGCCATCAAACGGTCGCTCTGAGGGTTAACCGAAAGATCAGGATGATTTCTGGAAGCCCTTGATGATGGCGGTCAGCACGTCGTTGACCGGAGTGGGCACCCCGGACTCCCTGCCGTACCTGCTGATGGCTCCGTTGAGTGCATCGATCTCGGTGAGCCGTGAGCCTTTCCTCATATCCTGGAGCATGGAGGACCTGTGCTGTGCCGTGGGCGGAAGCTGCACCTCGGTCAGGGTACGGTAGTAGGCACCGGCGTCTTCGTACGGGAGCCTGACCTGTTTCGCCGCGGCCACGTTGAAGATCTCCCGTATGATATTGTACATGACCGCCATGAGCTCGGGTGTTTGAGTCAAAGACCCGTACGGGACATTCAATATGGCGCCCAAGGCGTTGAGCGCGCAGTTGTAAAGCACCTTGCCCCACAGGAATGACGCGATCTCATCGCACAGGGCCGCGGGTATGCCGGCCTCGTTGAAATGGTCGCAGACCGGTTGAATCCTATCCCGGTGCACCGAGCCCGACGGAGATCCGAGGAGGACCTTGTCCGCGTAGACGGTTACACGCGCCGTTCCCGGTTTCTCCACCTCCGCGCCGAAGATCACCCGGGCCCCCACGGTCCTGTCCCAGCCCACGGTCTTGGCGATGGTCTCCCAGTTGCCGAGACCGTTCTGGATGGAAAAGACGAGGCTCTCGTCATGAATGAAGGGGAGCGTCTGGGCGACGACCGCCGCGGTGTGATAGGACTTCACGCTCAGCAGCACGATGTCGAAGCGACCGGTAAGGGATTCAGTTCCGTAGTGGGCTTTTACAGCGCCTATGTGGTGGTCTCCCCATATGCCGGTGACGGTGAGCCCCTGCCTCTGCATGGCCAGGAGGTGATCGTCAGCCCCCACAAAGGTCACGTCGTGACCGTGTTCGGCGAGCAGACCGCCGAACACGCTTCCCAAGGCGCCTGCCCCCATGACGAGATACTTCACTGGTCCACCTCTCAGCCTGCCTCAGTCATGGTCTGTTCGCAGGGAGCATATTCCATCGCCGGGTGTGGCTCGGATCCCTGCCGCCACTTCAGATACCCGTGGATGGATGCTATGGCGTCCTGCGGGGTCCTGTACACGGTCATGCCGGCCTTCCTGAAGATCGAGTACATCCTGATCCTGACGTCTTCGATATCCAGGATGTTTTCAGTGAACTGGGAGAGGATGGGGATGACCGGCTTTCTCGTTTTCCGTGCGGCTTCCACAATGGCATGGGGTCCGCTCTCGATCTGGTCTTTCTGGAACGAGGTGATGAAGTCCAGGGAGAAATAGGGGATGATGGCATCGATGTGGTCGTCCTGAGCCATGGCCTCGATGGTGTGTGCCATGATGGTGAAATCGAAGCCGTAGAAGCCGAGGTCCACTGGATTCGTGGTGCTCGTGTTCACGTTGCTGATGCGCTGGCTGATCTGTTTCTGGGACTTTTCCGAGAGCTCCGGAAGGGTGAGCCCGGCCAGGGTGGAAAGATCGGTGAAGAGGACCGACGTACCGCCTCCTGCCCCGAGGAAACCGAGCCTCGTCCCCGCCGGTGTCTTTTCGGCAACTGCCATCATGGTGAGGTCGATCAGCTGTTCGAAGTTGAGCGCTTCTATGACCCGTTCCTGCCTCATGACCGCAGTCCATATCTCGTGGCTCGCCGCCAAGGCCCCCGTGTGGGAGAACGCCGCCTTGGCCCCCTGCTCGGTGATGCCTCCCTTGAGGATCACCACGGGTTTTCTGGCGGTGGTCTTTCTCAGCGCCTCCATGAAGCGCCTGCCGTCCTTGATGTCCTCGATGTACCCTGCGATCACCCTGACCGTGTCGTCCCCGGCCAGGTAGTCGAGGTAATCTTCCACCCGGAGGTCTATCTGGTTTCCATAGGACACGATCTTGTTCAGTTCGAGATACCGGGCGCCGGCCATGCGCATGAAGTTGTGGGTCATGCCGCCCGACTGGCCGAGAAAGGCCACGTTGCCGACACCCTTCAGCGGTGCCTTGGGTACGTCGCAGGTGACCCCGGAGGACTGGCAGTGAACTCCTATGCAGTTGGGACCCACTATCCTTGTGCCGCCTTTGCGGGCCGCCTCGACCATGGCCTTTTCGAGCTCCTTGTTCCCGACCTCGGAAAAACCGGACGTGAAGAAGTGCAGGAACCGTATTCCCTTCCTAGCGGCCGCCTCGACGGTCTCCAGGGCCTTGCCGGCCGGAACCGCCGCGATGGCGAGGTCCACGGATTCGGGGATATCGTCCAAGGAAGGATACACCCTGACCCCGCCGATATCATCGTACTTGGGATTGACAGGATACACCCTGCCCCTGTAGCCTGCCATCTGGAGCAGCTGGTAGTACGGCATCTTGCCGCCACCGAGATGGGGGGACGCCCCCACCACCGCAACACTTACTGGATAAAAAAGCCTTTGAAGATCCATACATACTCTCCATCTATGTTGCACAGAATGTGTTATGATCAGAGCATATTACCAAAACCCCAGTCAGACCGCCAGTTTTTTATCACGCCCCCTGCTGGGCGTGGATAACTCATTGTGAAAAGGGCTTGAATCTTTCTCCCTGAACATCTAGATCATACGGAATGTATCGGGTGCCGATCCATTTCCAGGCAATCCGGGTGAGGCTGCCGGAACGCGAGATCTTTGCCCGGCTGGGGTTCAGGAAGGGCCTCACCAGCCTCAGTGCGGCCGAGCGGGAAACGGTGAGCAAAACCATCGAGGAGGCCTCGGACATCGTCCTTCTGAAGGGGGCCGCCCTCGTGATGGACATCAGGGACAGGGATGATGCGGGCATAACGCTGGAAGGAGGGACCGTCTTTCCCAGCAGTTCTCTAACCGGAATGCTCGCGGGATGTTCAGGCGCGTTGCTCATGGGGGCCACCGCGGGGCAGGGCATCATGGACGCTATTGCCGCCTGCTCCTCACAAAACCTCACCCGGGCGGTCATACTCGACGCCGTGGGAAGCGAGATGGCCGATGCAGCTCTCGACTGGATCATGGACTATGCTGGACAGGACCTCCTGCGCAGCTCCAGGAGGCTCACCCGCAAACGGTTCTCGGCAGGCTACGGGGATTTTTCTCTGGAGAACCAGCAGACCATGTTCGACATGCTGCAGCTCGGAGAGATAGGGATACGCATGACCCCGGCGAAGGTCCTCATTCCGGAAAAGAGCGTCACGGCAGTTGCAGGGGTCTTGAGATTGACATAGTATTGAACTGAATGAAGGAAGGGTTTCGTGAACGCGAGACAGAAGATACAGCATATAATTCGTCGAAGGGTGCTCATTCTGGATGGAGCCACAGGGACCGAGCTCCAGGCCCGGGGCATGCCCCACGGAGTGTCGCCCGAGCTGTACAGCCTGAACAACAGCGAGATCATCAGGTCCGTCCACCGGGGGTATCTCGAGGCAGGTTCGGACATCATCTTCGCTTGCACCTTCGGGGCCAACCGCTTCAAGCTTGCCCAGTATGACGTCACCGATGTCCGTGGCGTGAACCGGAAGCTTGCCGGCACGGCACGGGAAGCGGCGGGCAGCAGAGGCCTCGTGGCCGGGGACATCGGGCCAACGGGGAGGTTCGTGGAGCCCTTCGGCGATATCGGATTCGAAGCTGCCGTGGCCTGCTACAAGGAGCAGATACAGGGACTCCTGGAGGGGGGCGTCGATCTGTTCGTCATAGAGACCATGATCGACATCCAGGAGACCAGGGCGGCGCTGATCGCCATCAAGGAGGTCACTGACCTCTACACCATCGTCACCATGACATACGACGGATCGGGTCGTACCTTGAACGGCACCGACCCTGTCTCTGCTCTCGTCACTCTGCAGGCCCTCGGTGCCGATGCCGTTGGGTGCAACTGCTCCACGGGCCCTGCAGAGATGATCCCGCTCATCACCCGCATGAAGCCTCACGCACGCGTTCCTCTGGTGGCAAAGCCCAACGCCGGGCTTCCGGTGCTCAGACAGGGAAAGACCTCTTTCGAGATGGGGCCGGATGAGTTTGCCGGAAATGTGCGTGCCTTTGTCTACGCAGGGGCCAACCTGCTGGGAGGCTGTTGCGGGTCCACCGCGGAGCACATCCGCGCACTGAAAGAGCAGTGCTCTTCCCTGAGGCCGGTCCCGGTTCAAAGAAGGTCCATCAGTGCCGTCAGTTCCCATGCCCGCACCGTTTTCCTGGACAGGGGCGCACCCCTGACCATCATCGGCGAGCGCATCAACCCCACAGGAAAGAAGGCGCTCCAGCAGGAACTTCGCGAGGGGAAATTCTCGCTGGTCAATTCCTTCGCCCGGGAACAGGTAAGGAAGGGAGCCGCACTGCTGGATGTCAACGTGGGCATGCCGGGCATCGACGAGAAAGCGATCCTCACGCAGGCAGTGAAAAACCTGGTCCTTGCCACCGATTCCCCGCTGTGCCTGGACACGTCGCACATAGATGCCCTGAAAGCCGCCCTGCGGTTATACCCCGGAAGGGCACTGATCAACTCCATATCAGCGGAGGAGAAGACCCTCGAAGATCGCCTTCGGCTCGCTGCCTCCTACGGGGCCATGTTCATCCTTCTTCCCATTACGGGGTCGTCCCTGCCCAGGACGGCCCTCGAACGCCAGGAGATCGTCCGGAGGGTATATGCAGCGGCCCGTGAACACGGGTTCACCAGGGACGACTTCATGGTGGACGCACTCGCCATGGCCGTCTCGGCCGATGGACAGGCTGCCCTGGAGACGCTCAAGACCATAACCTGGTGCAGCCGTACCCTGGGCTGCCATTCCGTCGTGGGCCTTTCCAATGTCTCCTTCGGCCTGCCCGAACGGGCGTGGGTCAACGCATCGTTCCTCTCCATGGCCATTGCCAGCGGCCTTTCCTGTGCCATCGCCAATCCAGAGAGCGTGGAACTCATGAACGTCAAACGGGCAGGGGATGTACTCGCAGGCAGGGACAAGGACGCCGCCGGGTTCATCGGCCATTTCAGCGTCGCACGGGATCATGCGGTCCCGGCCCCAGCCGTGCAGGAACGGCTTTCCGTGGAGGAACTCATTGCCCGGGCCATCCTGGAAGGAGACCGGGACAGGGCGCCCGCCCTCGTCGATAGGGCTCTCGATGAAGGCGTGAAGGCCCGCGTGCTGGTTGACGGGGTGATGATTCCCGCCATACAGAAGGTGGGGGAGCTCTACGAGAAGAAGGTCTACTTTCTCCCCCAACTCATAGCGAGTGCCGAGGCCATGCAACGCGGTTTTGAACGGCTCGAGCCCTTTCTCGGAGAAGGAGGGGACGTTTCGACGACCAAGGGCAGGATACTTCTGGCCACTGTCGAAGGGGACATTCATGACATCGGGAAGAATATCGTGGGGCTCATGCTGAAGAACAACGGCTACGACGTGTTGGACCTGGGGAAGGACGTCCCTCCCCAGAGGATCATAGCTGCTGCAAAGGACGCCGGCGTAGACATCGTGGGTCTCTCCGCCCTGATGACCACCACCATGATGAACATGGGAGAAACCGTGAACCGCCTGCGGGATGCGGGCATCACCTGCGATGTCATGGTGGGGGGCGCAGTCGTCACCGGAGAATTCGCGGAGACCATCGGGGCCAGCTATGCCAGAGACGGCGTCGATGCAGTGCGGGTGGCACAGAACCTCCTGAGCAGAAAGAGGACGTGAACGGCACCTGGCGGCAGCCTCGTGGTATCCGGATGCACGCCGGCCGGGGTCACTTGACCTTCAAGAGCTCGACGACCTTGTCTTCAGCGGATTCGCACTGATAGCATCCCACGGTCCCCTTCCTGTCCACAACCACCTTCATGGGGACACCCCGCACGCCGTACGTGCGTGCCACCGTTGCCTCGCTGTCCACGAGCACGGTATAGGGGAGTGCATATTTTTCTGCAAAGATTGCGACCCGCTTGGGGCTTTCGTTGACGAAGATGGAGATGAGCGTAAAATCTTTCCCTTTCATGGAGGCGTGGAGCTTCTTCAGGTTCGGGATATCCTTTTTACAGTAGGGGCACCATGTCGTGGTGAAGTTCAGGAGGACGACCTTTCCCCTGAATTCCTTCAACGATCTGGCCTTGCCGCTGAGATCCCGAAGAATGAAATCCGGCGCCTTGGGTGGGGTCGAAGACGTTACGGCACTCAATAAATACTGGTCGCTGCCCTGGGCATGGTGCTGACCCGTGAACAGGAGGATGAAGAGGAGAGCGGTGGCGGCCAGGGCAGAGCAAGTCGGTTTTCTCATGAAAGGGTATCTCCTTCAGGTCATGAACTTCCCTGCGGTTATGAGAAAATATTCACCCATAGCGATAAAGATGAAGCCGAAGAGCTTTTGGATTCTCACCATCCATGGGCCGGATCTGGGGATGCTCGTCAGCAGCCCCGTGAAGGTGCCGAGTATGATGAGCAGGGTGCCCATGCCGAAGGCAAAAATGAAGAGCAGGACCATGCCGAAGAAAATGTTCTGCTTCGTCGCAACGTAGCTCAGCAGCACGGCGAGAACCGGCGCCGAGCAGGGGCTCATGATGAGCCCCGACGCGACACCCAGGAGCAGCGCTCCCGCAAAGCCCTTCCTTTTCGGCGAGAACAGCTCGGAACGCAGGATATCCGGCAACGGCAGAAAGAAGACATCCAGCATGGCAAGACCCATGAGGATGAAGACGTTCGCGACGATCAGGTTCACCCATGGGTTTGTCTGCAGTCCGCCGAAGAGACTCCCGGTGATCCCTGCAACGCTGCCCAGGACCGTGTAGGTGACTGATGTGCCCAGGACGTACAAGAGCGACAGGAAGAAGCCCGTAGCCTTGGAGACCTTTCCCTGCGCCCCGATATACGACACGGTGATGGGGATGAGGGGATACATGCAGGGGGTGAAACTGACGAGCACCCCTCCGAGGTAGGCGGCCGCAAAAGCCAGCAGCATGGATCCTTTCAGGTAGACATCAAGATTGCCGGTCAGGGTTTCCAGCACGAGTTTTCCCTCCTGGCGCACCCGCACAAGGTATCTAAGAGAGCGCAATGCTCTCCCTTTGCCTTGTGTACCACAAAGAAACTCACATCAACAATCCTGGATCTGTTTACATCGGAAACGATCCACGTGATATCGGTTTGACAAAAAATACATATCATGGGAATCTGTTTCCTCTGAAAAAACAAACCAGAGCAAAGGAACGGGAGGATACATATGAAGACACTCATTGCTTACCACTCCAAGACAGGAAACACCAAGAAGATCGCCGAGGCCATCAGGGACGCGCTGGGGGGGAACAGCGTCACGCTGCTGCCTGTCCAGGAGGCCCAGGATACACAGGGTTATTCCTTGATCTTCTGTGGATTTCCCGTCCAGGCCCACAGTGTTCCGGTGCCGGCCCAGAACTTCATCAAGAGCCTGAAGGCGGGTCAGAAACTTGCCCTGTTCTCCACCCATGGATCCCTCAGGGGCGGAAGGATGCCCAAAGAGGCAATTGAAAACGCCATCGGCATTGCAAAGAATGCCAAGATTCTCGGGTCATTCACCTGCAGAGGCCAGGTGGAATCTGAGATCATCGATGCCCTGATGAACAAGCCGGAGCACAAGGCATGGGCCATCGAGGCCACGTCGGCGAACGGCCATCCCGACAGTGCGGATCTCGATGAAGCGAAGACCTTTGCCAAGGATATGTTCAAGAAGGCGGGCAGTATGTAGGCGTACCCCGCTTTAGTTGCAGTCACGAGACGAGGACGGTCCAGGCGTTGATGTCGGACCGTTCCTTTTTATCGGACACTTGACATGGGGTCTTCTTAATAGTAATAATTCTTGATTGAAGAGGACTGCACGACCGTTCTTGTCTCGTTGTCGCGGCAGGAGGCCCTATGATCAAGACGAAGCAGAGGGTGACAAAGCAGAGGATGGTGATCCTTGAGGAACTCAAAAAGGTGAAAACCCATCCCACCGCATACGATGTGTACGAGATGGTCCGCCAGAGGCTCCCGCACATCAGCCTTGGAACAGTGTACCGCAATCTCGAACACCTCGCCTCGCAGGGAGACATACGCAGACTTGACCTGGGTACGGGCCAGAGACGTTTTGACGCCGACATGGACGATCATACGCACATCAGGTGTGCCTGCTGCGGCCGGGTGGACGATGTGCCCTTGAATCAGTCCTCGAGTATCACTACTATCTATGAGATCGTCCATCATCAGACAGGGTATGATGTCATGGGGTGCGAACTCGATTTTCTCGGCGTCTGCCCGGCGTGCAGGAAAAAGCAGAAACAAGGGTAACCTGCGGTGGGGTTCCAGGGCGGGTGCTCTGTGAAAAAAACATACAAGACATTCAAGATAAGGGAGGATTGATATGGCGGCATTAAAAGGTTCTCGGACGGAGAAGAATCTCCTCGCATCCTTTGCAGGAGAATCCCAGGCGCGCAACCGTTATACCTATTTCGCCAGCCAGGCGCGAAAAGACGGTTACGTGCAGATAGCCGACATCTTCGAGGAAACGGCCAATCAGGAAAAGGAGCATGCCAAAAGGTTCTTCAAGTTCCTCGAAGGAGGAGAAGTGGAGATAACCGCGAGTTTCCCCGCGGGTGTCGTCGGGACCACGCTTGAAAACCTCAAGGAGGCTGCGGCCGGCGAGCACTATGAGCAGAGTGAAATGTACCCGGGTTTTGCCAAGATTGCCCGGGAAGAAGGCTTCGAGGTCATCGCCAAGGTCTGGGAGGCTGTTTCGGTGGCCGAACGGCAGCACGAGAAACGCTACAGGGATCTCGCCACGAACATAGAGGCAGGCCGTGTTTTCAAACGCGAAAAGTCGGTCGTGTGGAGATGCCGGAACTGCGGGTATCTCCACGAGGGTACCGACGCCCCGGCGTCATGTCCGGCCTGTGCCCACCCCAGGGATCACTTCGAACTGCTCGGGGAGAACTGGTAAACAAAGCGATCCCGGTCCCGGGTCATGATCCCTCATGCCCCGGGACCGAGCCCTCTTGGAGGAATCTATGAGAAAGGCTCTCCTTGGCTTTGTCTTGGTTTTCATGTCCGCGCTCCCCCTTTATGGTTCGGTACAGCACGGGGAAGTCATGGAACAGGTGTCCCTGCCCGTACCCTCCGACCAGAACGACCGCACGTACCTTGGGCTAGGGAAGAAGGCAGGGCAGTTCACACTGCGGGATATAGACGCTGACATCGTCATCGTCGAGATCTTCAGCATGTACTGTCCCCACTGCCAGAAGCATGCGCCTACGGCGAACAGGCTCCATGAAATCATCGAGGCGGACAAGAGAACTCGCGGCAGGGTCAAGCTGATAGGCATCGGTGTCGGGAACTCGGCCTACGAGGTGAAGTTCTTCAAGAAGAAATACACCGTCCCCTTCCCCCTGTTCGATGACGAGAACTCTCAGATCCTGAACAAACTGACCGGCATACGGACGCCTACGTTTTTCGGTGTCAGGAAGAGAGGACCCAAGGTAGAGGCCTTCTTCATCGAGCAGGGCCCCCACGATGATGCCGACGCCTTCCTGAAGGACGTGATCCGGAAGTCCGGTATCAGTCTGTGAGGTGTTCCATGAAAACGAACAATGTACCTGTACTATTTGCTGTCACCCTGTTGTTCTTCGCGATGGTTCCCCTTATGTCGAGCGCAGGCGTGCCGGAAGGGGAACTGTACGAGGTCGGGCCGCTCAAACCAGTCGACAGCACGCTGAAGGTCAAGGTGGGAGACACGGCACCGGATTTCACGCTCAGGGCTGTTTCAGGCGGGACCGTCTCCCTGGGTGATTATGCGGGAAAGAAGAACGTCATGATCTCGTTCGTCCCGGCGGCCTGGACCCCCGTCTGCTCTGATCAGTGGCCGGGGTACATTCTGGCCTGGGAAGAATTCGAGCGGCTCGATACAGTGGTCCTGGGCATCTCAACGGACAATGTCCCGACCCTGTTCGCCTGGACGAGGACCATGGGTCCCCTGTGGTTCCCGGTACTCTCGGACTTCTGGCCACACGGCAGGACGGCCGAGGCCTATGGGGTCCTGCGGACGGACGGCACCACGGAACGCGCGATCATCATCGTCGACAAGCAGCGAGTCATTCGAGCCATCGATGTCCACGACATCAACAAGCGGCCACCGCTCGAATGGATCATGGATGAGCTCGAAAAGCTCAACAAATAAATAAGAACGAAGAAACTGTGCTTGTCCGACCGCAGCCGGGGGCAAGGTCGTTCGGGACCACCCACACCCTCATGGCTGTCATATCCACCCGAGGATCCCGGCGAACACCACCAGGGAGACGGCATTGACCGCGAAGAGCCCGCCGATGAAGGCCTTCTGCTTCTGCGGTGGCCAGTCGTAGGCGTAGAACGCGGCCAGGAAGAACGGGATATACACGGTAATGAAAACCGGGAAGGCCCCCCACCAGGGCCAGACCCAGACAAAGGTCGGCGTCTTCACCAGGAAGATCTCGAAGATGGAGTAGAATGCCGCGTTGGCGATGGCGAAGAGGAGCCTGTTGTTGATCCCGGCTATCTTCAGGCCGGTGTCCTCGGGCAGGAGCTTGCTCAGGATGAGCCCTGCGATGGAAAACATGAGGCTGATCTCGATGCCCACTCCCACCAGGATGAGGAACGCGGTGCCCGTGGGGACGGTCCAGAGGGCGTGGCCGGAGAAGTGCTGGATAAGGGCATTCACGATCTCCACGAACCAGTGAACCATGTACAGGGACAGGCCGGCGGCAATCCCCTTCCAGTTCTTCTTCGAGAATTCGTTGAGATAGACATAGAGAGTCAGTGCCAGCAGGGTAATGACATACCACTGAAACGGATCACCCGACCGGAGTATGGACAGGGCCATGGAAGTCGCTTCGGGGTGGTTCATGGAAGCCTCCTCTCATTGCAAGATGCATGTATGATATTCCGGTTCATTCCTCCAGACAAGGGGAATCAGGGGCGGCTTGAGCTTATGAATGCGTATCGAAGGGCATCTTTTCATGCAATTTTTCTCAGACACCGGTGGTACTGTTTCACGAGCTCGCTGTACATCTGTTTCCCCGCGAGCATGACGTCCCTGTATGTATCCGTGATATCCCCCTTTTCAACGGCCGGAACTCCTCCATAGAGCTTATACGGCGGTATGATCTGGTTCTTTTTGACCAGTGAATGCTCGGCCACGATCGACCAGGATCCGACCTGGGTATTGTCTCCCAGGGTTGAGTTCATGCCGACGACAGCATAGTCCCCAACGCTGCTGCCGTGGATCATGGCGAGGTGACCGATGGTCACCCACGTGCCGATACTCACCGAGGCAGGGGTATGGATGACCACCCCGTCCTCGATGGCGGTTTCGTCATCGATGGTTATGGATCCGAAATCGCCACGGATGACGGCACAGGGGCCTATCCAGCAGTTCTTCCCGATCGTGACGTCCCCGATGATCTCGGAGCTGGACGCAATCCATGTCCCTTCTCCCACCAGGGGGACCTTTCCGTTGAATTCGTACAGAGCCATCTATCCCTCCCCTGCAGTGTCACGTGCTCTCGATATGATGTTTCATGCCGCCATCACCGGTAGTGGCCGGGACGGCCCGCTCAACAAACTGCCTATCAGGTATCTCCATGGGGGAGCCGAAAACGGGCCTAGTCCCTTTTCAGCTCATCCATGAGAACAGGGATGAACGTCGTGATGTCCTCCACGATGCAGTAGTGGGCGACCCGGAAGATCGCCGCGTCGGGATCCGTGTTGATGGCCACAATGGTGTGAGCCCCCCGCATCCCGGCCACATGCTGGATGGCCCCGGAGATGCCGCAGGCGATGTAGAGCTTCGGGGCCACGGTCTGACCTGTCGTTCCGATCTGCCTGCCGTACTCGAGCCACCCGAGGTCGCATACCGACCGGGATGCCCCGACGGCAGATCGCGGGAAAAGGGATGCAAGCTCCCTGACGATCTCGACGTTCTCCTTCTTGCCGATGCCCCTCCCTGCCGACACGATCACCTCGGCGTCCCTGAGCGCGCTGTCTCGATGGGCAGGCTCCCGGACACCCAGGAGTCTGGAGCGCGCGGTTGCCCCGGCAGCGCGGACCCGTTCGATGGGTCCTTTTGCGGAGCCCCCCGGTGAATATGGGGGATATGCGCCGGCGGACAGGGTGATCACCACGCTCTCGGTCAGCGGGACGATATCGGCCATGAAGCGCCCCGCGCACATGGACCTGGTGAATCCCTTTCCCTTCACCGTCTCGACAGCAGTGATACAGGAAGCATGCAGCTTGACCGCGAGCCGGGGGGCAAGGTCCCACCCCATGGACGAATGGGGCAGGCACACCAGTGCTGGCAGCAGGCCCGAGATGAGATCGGCAATGGCGGCGCAGGACTCCTCGGCATTGAAGCTCCCCAGGTGGTCGCCCTGAATCACGTGGACGGTGCAGCCGGTTTTCTCTGCAAGGTCCTCCGCCTGGAGGGAAACATCCTTGCCAAGCAGGACAACGGCAGGAAGAAGGCCCCCTGAACAGTCTCTGGCGAACGACACGGCCTCATAGCTCTCCTGGGTGATGACCCCCCGCCTGACCTCCGCTATGACGATGTGAGCGCTGTACATGGTATATGCCTCAGGACAGCAGGGATCTCTCGTGCAGTATGCCCACGAGCATCTGCGCCTTTTCCCGTGCGGTCCCCTCGAGGAAAAGCCCCTGAGAAGACGTGTCGGGCATGCGTATTCCGGAACACGAGTCCCGGGGCGCCGGCAGGCCGAGGTCTTCGGGCATGATGGTCTTCGGCTGCTGTGACCGCGCCCGCATGACATTGGACAGGGATGGGTAGCGCGGGGAGTTGATCCCTGACTGGATGGTGAGTACCGCCGGGAGACTAAGGCGGTACGAAGCCCTGTAGCCGTTTTCGATCTCGCTGTCCGCGACGATCTCTGCAGTCTCTCCATGGAGTTCCGTCCGGATGACCGAGGTTACGCACGGCAGATCAAGTATGGCAGCCGTGAGCTGGCCGGTGACTCCAGCCATGCTGTCCTCGGACATGACCCCGGTCAGGATGAGGTCATAGCTCCCTGTCCGGGCATAGGAGGCGATGGCGGAAGCCGCGGTAAAAGGACTCATGTAGCCTTCCCCCTTCACCAGGATATGGACCCCGTGATCCGCGCCCATCTCGAGGGCCCTGCGCACGGTCGTGCTTGCCCGCTCCGGCCCGATGGAGAGGGCGTGAACCACGCTTTCGGGCATGCGCTCCCGTATGAGGAGCGCCTCCTCCAGGGCGAACTCATCGAAGCGGTTCATCCTGAAGACCGTCAGGGGCTTGGGGGAGAACCAGCCGGTCTGTTCATTGATTTCAAGCGTGTCGCTGGAATCGTGGACCTGTTTTACGCACGCGAGGATCTTCACGGGACGTGCCCCTTTCTTGTGCATGAAAGGTATCGGAGGACACGACAAAATGCAAGCACAAAAAACGAGCGTTCGCTCTATTTTTGCTTGACATGCGACACCTCTCCCGGTATCCTCATCGCCATGAGCATGATCTATCTGATCCGCCACGGGCAGGCCTCCTTCGGCCACGACAACTACGACAAGCTCTCAACACTCGGTGTCCGCCAGTCTCGTATCCTGGCCCGCCATCTCTTCGATACCGGCTTCCGGCCCGATGCGGTCTATTCCGGGGCCATGGACCGCCAGACGGCCACAGCGGAGGAGGTCAGATCCTTCTTTGCGGAGCACGGCAGGCCTCTGCCGGACCTCGAACGCGTGAGCGGGTTTGACGAGTACGACACCACCGCCATCGTCACGGCCATGTTCCCGGCCATGGCAGATGAAGACCCTTCCCTGCATGACGAGCTGCCACGGATGTACTCCAGCAAGAAATCGTTCAAGAGGGTCTTCGAGACCGCCATGCTGCGCTGGGTGACAGGCAGGTACGATACCGACGGCATCGAGGCGTGGGAAGGGCTCAAGGCACGCGTCGCCCGGGACATGACGGCCATAATGGAGAGACACGGCAGCGGCAGGACCGTCGCGGTCTTCACCTCCGGCGGCGCCATCGCCGCATCCCTTTCGAACGTGCTCGGGCTGCCGGGGGAGAAGGCCATGCGCCTGAACTGGCAGATCGTGAACACATCCCTGACACGCTACATGTATAATGATGAACGGATCACCATGGCGGGATTCAACTCCTTCACACACCTCGAGCTGGGAGGAGACCCGTCGCTCATCACGTATAGGTGATAGATTCCCCAAGAGGAGAAAGGAGCAGAACCATGGATTTCGAAGTTCCGGACAAGATAAAGGCCATAACCGGCATGATGGACGAGTTTGTCGAGAAAGAGCTCATCCCGCTCGAACCCGAGTTCATCCACAAGACCTTCCGCGAGATGAAGCCGGTGCTCGAACAGAAGCGCGAGATGGTGAGGAAGATGGAGCTCTGGGCCCCGAACCACCCCAAGGAGTACGGGGGGATGGGCCTGAACCTCGTGGAGCATGCCTTCGTCTCCGAGTCCCTGGGCAGGTGCCCCATCGGGCACTACGTCTTCAACTGCCATGCGCCCGATGCAGGCAACATCGAGATCCTCCACCTCCATGGCTCGCTCGAACAGAAGGAGAGGTACCTCAGGCCCCTCATCGAAGGCAAGATCCGGAGCTGCTTCTCCATGACCGAGGTGGAAATGCCCGGCTCCAACCCGGTGATGATGGACACCACCGCGGTGAAGGACGGGGACGACTATGTCATCAACGGCCAGAAGTGGTATTCCACCGCAGCGGACGGCGCGGCCTTCTCCATCGTCATGGCCAACACCAACCCCGAGGCGCCGCCCTACCTCCAGGCGAGCATGATCATTGTCCCCACCGACACCAAGGGGTTCAACCTGGTCCGGAACATCCCGGTCATGGGCCATGCTGGTGACGACTACGCCTCGCACGGCGAGGTCCTGTTCCAGTCCTGCCGGGTACCGCAGAAGAACCTGCTGGGCCCGGAGGGACACGGCTTCGTCATCGCCCAGGAGCGCCTCGGACCCGGCAGGATCCACCACTGCATGCGATGGATCGGGATCTGCAACCGGGCCTTCGACCTCATGTGCTCCCGTGCATCCAAACGCATCATCCAGCCGGACGGCAAGACCCTTGCGACCAAACAGATCATCCAGGCCTGGATCGCCGAGTGCGCGGCCAACATTCAGGCGGCACGGCTCATGACGCTCAACGCCGCTTGGAAGATCGAAACCCTTGGTGCCAAGGCAGCACGCTACGACATATCCTTCATAAAATTCTTCGTGGCGAACGTCATGCAGGACGTCATCGACAAGGCACTGCAGGTGCATGGCGGCATGGGCATGACCGACGACACCATCATCGCCTACTTCTACCGGCACGAGCGTGCGGCCCGGATCTATGACGGGGCCGACGAGGTGCACAAGATGTCCGTGGCCAGGAGGATACTCAGGGACTATGAAGGCAGGACGGTACGCTAGCGTATGAAGGAAGATCTGAAGTTCGAGGCCTTCAAGGGCCTGGTCAGCCTCTCCATGGAGGACCTGAGCCGGGACCTCTTTCAGGGAAACCGTGACAGCATTAAAATCAAGAAGGAAGGAGTCGCGGTCAGAAACCTCGAGAAGATCCTGAACGCAGCCCTGACCTTGAGCAGCCAGAAGGGCTTCGCCGCCATGAGCCTCCGCGACCTCAGCAGGAAGGCGGGCCTGAGCATGGGTGCCCTGTACACCTACTTCACGAGCAAGGAAGAGCTGCTGCACATGATCCAGGGGCAGAGCGCGGTCGTCATGCAGGTGCTCGTGGATCAGCTCAAGGGCATCGATGATCCGCGGGTCAAGCTCAAGCGGGCTATCCAGGCCCACCTCTTCCTCAGCGAGATCCTGAGAGAGTGGTTCTACTTCTCCTACATGGAGACCAAGAACCTGGGAAAGGAAGAGCACCGCAAGGCCATCGAGTCTGAGCTTTTCACCGAGAAGCTCTTTGTCGACATCCTCAGGGAAGGAAACAGGACAGGGGTCTTCAGGGAGGTCGACACGGACCTCCTGGGAGCGGTTCTCAAGGCCATGCTCCAGGACTGGTACCTCAAGCGATGGAAGTACGCCAGAAGGAAGACCTCGGTGGAGAAGTATGCCGACTTTCTCGTGGAGTTAGTCGAATCATACCTGCTTTCCCCACACCAATGAGGCAAGGAGGAGAGGGAATGGACGTGATCGATCGACCGACAAATGTGAGACAAGGCGAGGAGCTTGATTTGAAGGGCGTGGAGGTGTTTCTCAAGGACACCATCCCCGGTCTGAGCGGGGATCTCGTGGTGGAGCAGTTCCCCAGCGGGTTTTCGAACCTCACCTACCTCATCAGGGTGGGAGACACGGAACTCGTCCTGAGGAGACCGCCTTTCGGGAGGAAGGCGAAGAGCGCCCATGACATGGGCAGGGAGTACCGGGTCATGAGTGCCGTGAACCCGGTCTTTCACTACTGCCCGAAGCCGCTCGCATACACCGAGGACGAGTCCATCATGGGCTGCCCGTTCTACGTGATGGAGCGCATCAAGGGCATCATCCCCCGAAAGCGTTTCCCCAAGGGCATGGAGCTCGGCCCGGACGAGATGCGGAAGCTGTGCGAGAACCTGCTGGACGTGCACTACGAACTCCATTCCGTGGACTACCGGAAGATCGGTCTCGAAGGGCTCGGGAAGCCCGAGGGGTATGTGAAGAGACAGGTGGAGGGATGGTCCGACCGTTACCGCGCCGCCCGTACCCCTGATGCCCCTGAACTCGAGAACATCATGGCCTGGCTCAGGGACAAAATGCCCCCGGATCACCCCAGGCCCGCGCTCATCCACAACGACTACAAGTTCGACAATGTCGTGCTCGACCCGGACAATCCCCTCAAGATCATCGGCGTACTGGATTGGGAGATGGCCACCATCGGCGATCCCCTCATGGATCTTGGAAGCTCGCTCGGCTACTGGATGCAGGCCGACGACCCGCAAGAGGCCCAGATGATGGGCATGCTTCCCACCAACCTGCCCGGGGCCCTGACACGGGTGGAAATGGTCCAGCGATATGCGGAGAAGTCCGGCGTCACCATCGACAACTTCGATTTCTACCTCTGTTTCGGGATATTTCGCATCGGGGTTATCATTCAGCAGATCTACTACCGGTACTACCACGGCCAGACCAAGGACGAGCGATTCAGCGCCATCATCTTCGGGGTGCATATCGCCGGGCAGATCGCCCAGGGGATAATCAGGGAGAGCTCCCTGTGACCAAGCAAACAGTGTTCGGATGATAAGGAGCCTACAGGAGAGTATGATGGAAAAAGTGAACTTCAGTCTCGACGGAAAGATTGCTCTCGTAACCGGGGCGAGCCGCGGCATCGGGGAGGCCATCGCCATCACCCTGGCCGACTATGGTGCCCACTGTATCCTGGTGAGCCGCAAGGCCGATGCCCTGAACGGCGTTGCAGGGAAGATCGCCGCCCGGGGCGGCAAGGCCGATGTAATCGCCTGCCACATGGGCGACCTGAAGCAGATCGAGGGCCTCATCGGCCAGATCAGGGAGAGGTATGCAAAGCTCCACATCCTCATCAACAACGCCGCAACCAATCCGTATTTCGGGGAGATGATCGGGGCCGACGAGGGAGTATGGGACAAGACCTTCGACGTGAACCTCAAGGGCCCGTTCTTCCTCATCAAGCATGCCGTGGGGCTCATGACCGAATCAGGGGGTGGCGCCATCGTGAACGTCTCTTCCATCAACGGCGTCAAGCCGGCGCCGTACCAGGGGATCTACTCGATCACCAAGGCTGCGCTCATCTCTCTGACCAAGTCCTTCGCCAAGGAACTCGCCGCCAGGAACATACGGGTGAACGCCCTGCTGCCGGGCCTGGTGGACACGCACTTCTCCAAGGCCATCATGGACAACGAGGCCATCCGAGACTATGCTGTCAAGATGATCCCCATGAACCGTAACGCGGTACCTCGGGAGATAGCGGGGGTGGTGCTGTACCTGGTCTCGGACGCGGCAAGTTTCACCACGGGCGCGAGCTTCGTGGTGGATGGCGGTGCCCTCGCCTAACCCTGAAAGACACGAAAGGACAAGACCATGCAGCGCAGCGACATCAGGACAGTACTCATCCTCGGAGCAGGGACCATGGGCCAGCAGATCGGCCTCCAGTGCGCCATGAACGGGTATCGGACGATCTACTACGACCTGAACCGGGACATCCTGGACAAGGCCGTCAAACGCGTCGGAAAGCTGGCGAACTGGTATGCCTCCACAGGCAGGCTCACGAAGGAGCAGCTTGAACAGACCATGGCCCGCATCACCTCCACGGATAACCCCGGCGAAGCGGCGCGCGACGCGGACATCATCAGCGAGTCGGTGCCCGAGGATCCGGACATCAAGGCAAAGGTCTTCGCCCAGTTCCACAAGCTCTGCCCGGGGCGAACCGTCTTCACCACCAACACCTCCATGCTCGTGCCGTCCATGTTCGCCGAGGCCACGGGGAGGCCCGAAAAGCTCTGCGCCCTCCACTTCCACGACCTCAGGGCATCCACCGTGGTGGACGTCATGCCCCACCCCGGGACCGATCCTGCAGTGACCCAGCTCGTACATGACTTTGCCGTGAGCATCGGGTGCATCGTCATCATGCTCCACCGGGAGAACAACGGCTATGTCTTCAACGCCATGCTCTCCAGCCTGTTCTTTTCCGCCCTCACGCTGGCGTCACGGGGTGTCACCACGGTGGAGGACATCGACCGGTCCTGGATGGGGGTTACGTACATGCCCATGGGCCCCTTCGGCATCATGGACCAGGTTGGCCTGTCCACGGTGTGGACCATCACGGACTACTGGGCCAAGAAGGTGGGCGATCCCCAGGCCCAGAAGAACGCGGACTTCATCAAGCAGTACGTGGACAGAGGCGAGCTGGGCTACAAGACGGGCAAGGGATTCTATACCTACCCCGGACCCGCGTACCAAAAGCCCGGGTTTCTCCCCGGGGAAACGAAGGAAGAACACGGCTGAAACGAAGGGGGCTGCACTGCCCCCCGTGTGTGAATGAGCTCTGCCGGGCGGACAATGTGTCGCCAGGGGCAACTTTTTGTACGAAAGGGGGTTTTCATGTCTGCACTGCGATTCGACCCGGAGACCTGCCTGGCATGCGAGACCGTGGACTGCGTCATGAAGTGCCAGTACATCGATCTGGACCTGGCCCGGGCCAAGCGGGAACATGACCGGGTTGCCAGGGGTGAGATGTCATCCATCCTGACGGACTGCATCACCTGCTATGCCTGCGAGGAGTACTGCCCCAATGGGAACCACCCCTTCTACCGCCTCGTGGAGGTGCAGGAGCGGCTCGGCATCCACCCCGTGCCCATCCCCATCGAGAAGTCGCAGGTGGTGATGATGGGCCCCCGGGGAAAGATCCAGGAGATGGACTTGAAGAGCCCGCTCATCAACATGTGTTTCTTCGAGGTGATGAAGGGCGGTATCCGCGGGACCCTCTTCGAGGGGGCCACCACCTTCGGGGGAAGCGACGTGTTCTGCAACCTCATGTTCCTCCACTTCGCGCGGAGTTCCACCATCAAGGAGCGGCTCCCGCTCATGATCGACAACATCATGCGCTGCGCCGTGGAGCCCTCGGGCATACGGGATGTCATCTGCTACCACGACGAGTGTTATGGCACCTACACCTCGTGGGCACAGGCCTTCGGCATCGAGGTGCCCTTCAGGCCCGTCCACCTCTTCGACTACCTGTATCACAGGCTCGTCGAGCTCGAGGACCGCATCAAACCGCTCAACGTCAAGGTCGCCTACCAGCGGCCGTGTTCGAACAGGCTCTGCCCGGAGACCGATCGCATCGTCGACGGCATCTTCGGGCTCATCGGTGCCGAGCGGCCGAAGAGGACGTACGAGTACGGCAACGCCCTGTGCTGCGGGGGCGTGCCCGAGGCTGCCCAACGGTTCGACCTCGTGGACGATATCAGGGCCAAGAACGTTGCCGACATGAAGGCCTCCGGCGCACAGTACTGCGTGTTCAACTGCCCGTTCTGCTTCTGGACCCTTGCCGAGCCTGTCGCCAAGGCAGGCATCTTCCCGGTCATGATGTCCGACCTGTGCCTCATGGCACTCGGTGAGTGAGGAGGGATCATGGAACGTCAGGCTATCGTCGAAAGGCTCAAGGCCATCGTGGGCGAGGCGTACGTCTCTGACGCGGCGGAAGAGCTCTTCATCTACTCGCGGGACCAGGGAGTTCAGGATCCGCACGAGCCGGACTGGGTCGTGATGCCGGGGGGAACCGCGGAGGTGGCCTCCGTCGTCGAGCTCGCACGCGCCGAGAAGATACCGGTCGTTCCCATGGGAGGCGGGCTGGTGCTCTCCGGGCTGTCCGTGCCGCTCAGGGGCGGCATCGTGCTCGACATGAAGCGCATGAACCGCATCCTCGAGGTCAACGACCAGAGCCACTACGCGGTGGTGGAGGCAGGAACCTCCCAGGGCATGCTCGACGCCTATCTCAGGAAGCATCACCCCGGGCTCAAGCATTCCCTGCCCGATGCCCCGCCAGCGGCAACCATTGCAGGGAACATCGCCATACACGGCTCCGGACACCTCTCCCAGAGCGAAGGGGGGTTCCACTCCGAGATGGTCACCGGGCTCGAGGCGGTGCTCGGTACCGGCGAGGTGGTGAAGCTCGGCTCGTGCTCCACGGTGCCCGCCTGGTTTTCCAGGGCGCCCCTGCCGGACCTCGTGGGCCTGTTCCTCGGCTGGAACGGCACCACCGGCATCATCACCAAGGTGGGCATCAAGCTCTTCCCGCGGCCGAGGTTCCACGATGTCCTAGTCTACATGACCGAGGACATCGATCTCGCCCCGGTGGTGATCAACAGGGTGATAGGAACGTCCATGGCCGAGGACATCAACTATGCCATGGCGCCCAAGCCCGACTACCTTCGGGGGTTTCAGATGACCGTGATCAATTACACGGCAAACACCGAACAGGAGCTGACCTTCAAGCGCAACGCGCTCCGCTCCGTGATGAAGGACCTCTATGAGACCAGGCGGTCGGGGTTCATGCCCGTGCCCCCGAACATGAAGTCGGGGTTTCTCGAGGCTCCCCAGAAGGCATTGAGCAAGTTCGCGGACGTACGCAAGGGAGGTGGGTTCGAGTACGTGGGCGCCATCATTCCCGTCGAGAAGATCCCGGACGCCTGCAGGGCCGGCATGGACATCACGGCCAGGCACGGCATCACCTACTCGCTCGGTGCCCGGATCATCGGCAGGGGCCATGCGGCCATGTTCTTCTTCGCCTACCCCTTCAACCGTGTGGACCGTGACGAGGTGGAGCGGGTGAAACATGCCCTGGATGACACCAACGGGACCGCCCTCGCCCTGGGAGGGATACCCTGGAAGACCGAGGTGCAGGGACAGCGGCTCATCATGGATCGGATGGACCCGGCCACGAAAGAGCTCATGAAGCGGGTCAGGGGGGTGCTCGACCCGGCAGGGATCATGAACCCCGGGAACTGGGAGGTGGCCTAGATGGACAGTGCATACCGCGACATCCTCCACCGGTGCTTCCGGTGCGGCTGGTGCAAGTTCCCCCTGAACTACACGGATTTCAACTGCCCCGCCTACCTGAAATACCGCTTCGAGTCGTTCTCCTCGGGCGGCAGGATGTGGCTGATCCGCGCCTGGCAGGAGGGCGATATCCCCACCAGCGAGCGGTTCGGACAGATCCTCTTTTCCTGCGTGACCTGCAGGAACTGCGTGGAGGCGTGTGCCCTGCCCCACATCAAGGACAAGCTCGTCGACGTGTTCATCGAGGCACGGGCGGAGATGGTCGACCAGGGGATCATACCCCCGACGGTCAGGGATTACTTCAAGGCCGTCAGCACCAGCGGCAACCCGTACCGGATGCCCTCCCGGGATCGCGGGCTGTGGGCCGAAGAGCTCGACATCCCCCGGTATACGGACCAGGAATACCTCCTCTACGTGGGCGACGAAGGCGCCTTCGACGAACTGGGACAGCGGATGGCCCGGTCCGTGGCGGGGCTCCTCATGCGTACGGGGGTGTCGTTCGGCATTCTCGGGGCCGAGGAGGTCTCCGACGGCAACGACGTGCATGCCCTGGGAGAGAAGGGTCTGGCGGCCTTGCTGGCAGGGCAGAACATCGCGCTCATGAACAGGCTCGGCGTGAAGAAGGTCATCACCCTGTCCCCGCATGCCTTCAATGCCATGAGGAACTGGTATCCCGGCCATGGCGCGGCCTTCGGGGTGTACCACTACACCCAGATCCTGCAGCTCTTCGCGGGAAAGCTCGCCCCGGCGATCGACTGCGGGACGACCGTGACATACCATGACCCCTGCTACCTGGGCCGCTGGAACGGCGAATATGCCGCACCGCGGAACATCCTCAGGTCCGTCAGGGGGCTCAGGCTCGTGGAGATGGACCGGGCCATGCAGAATGCCCTGTGCTGCGGGGGAGGAGGCGGCAACTTCTTTACGGACATGCTCGGCACAGGACCTGATCTGGCGGCACGAGCCCGTATCCGGGAAGCCCTCGCCACCGGTGCCGACACCCTCGCCGTGGCCTGTCCCCAGTGCTACCGGATGCTCGCCGATGCGGTGAAGGACGAGGGCGCCCAGGAGCGGATTCGGGTCAGGGAGCTGTCGGACATCGTGGCCGAGGCCGTTGCGTCTGGCCCACGCCCTTGAGAGGATGATGTTCTTCATAACCGCCGGAGCAGCGCTCGGACTCTCCGCCGGGTTTTCCCCGGGACCGCTTCTGACGCTGGTCCTTACAGAGACGCTGCATCACGGTGTCAAGGCCGGCATCAGAGTTGCCCTTGCCCCGATGATCACGGATGCGCCGATCATCGTTCTCACGCTTTTTGTTCTGTCCAAGCTGACCGGCTTCCACGGCATACTGGGGCTCGTCTCTCTTGCGGGCGGCGCCTTCATCTCGGTCATGGCCTGGAGAAGCATGCGCACCAGGGCACTCGAGCCGGAGCTCGAAGCAGCAGAGTCCAGACCATTGACCAAAGGGGTGCTGGCAAATGCGCTGAACCCTCATCCGTACCTGTTCTGGTTCAGCGTGGGCGCTCCCCTCATGACAAAGGCGTTGGGCCTGCACGTATGGGCTCTCCTTGCGTTTCTTCTCAGCTTTTACACGTTTCTCGTGGGGTCGAAGGTGTTGCTGGCCGTGGCTGTCGGCAGATCGAAATCCATTCTCAGGGGAAGGGCGTACCTGTATACCATGCGTTTCCTTGGCTTCGTCCTGGGGGTACTGGCATGTGTGCTCTTCTACGATGGTCTCAGGCTTCTAGGGGTCGTTGCGTCCTGACGGCGTGAACGATGCAGAAGAAAGGCCTCCTGTCCTGAACCACGACGCACAAAAGTCGCGGGTGTGTGTGCTCCGGTTCAACTCACGGCCCTGGGCCATATTTGGTGTCGCACCTCACCGCATTCTCTGGTAGATAATCAGATTATCACATGAAATGAAGGGGGCTTTATGCTCAAGAGCAAGGGCTTCTGGTACCTCATGATGGCAGGTGCTGTGTGCGGATGGGTCTTCACGGTGGCTGGCCTCGTGAAACCCTTCAGGAACGAGACCCTCAAGAAGCTGTGGAAGTCGGTGGCGCTCACCTGGGTTGTCGGTCACCCCCTGGAGCTTCTGGTGGCCCGAGGCGTCGGCGCCGCGGCAGGCATCTCCCCCGCCAGGACCGTCTTCAAGACGCTTGTCTACGGGATCACCTGGTGGATTCCGGTGAAGCTCGGCGTGTTCAAGGGCTGAGGCAATTCCCCGGGACATCTCACGCGTACACCGAGGAGCGCAGGATGAACAGGATGCTCTACATTATCTATGGAATCGGGGCGGATTCAGTGGGCCTTGTCGGCGGCATCACCTCACCCATTGCCGCGGTCAGAGGAAACATCGTGGACATGCGGCAGGACGTGCTGCACGGGCTCTTCACCATCTACCTGGTGGTGGACCTCGGCGAGGCCACGGTGCCGGTCAAGGAATTCAGGGCCATTGTCGACAGGATCTCCGCTGAAACCGGGGTGAAGCTCTCCATTGAGAGGTACACGCCGACACCCCGGGGCGTGGAGAAGAAGAACATGCTCGTCACGCTGGTCGGCAAGGACAAGTCGGGTATCATCGCCACCATCACGGAGAAGCTCGGTGCATACAACATCAACATCGAAATCTCCGAGGTCGTGGCCCGTGAAGACATCTTCCTCATGGACCTGCTGTGTGACGTCAGCAGCAGCGCACTGCCCACGGAGAATCTCAAGACGGCCATCCGTGAAGCCATGCAGGCTATCCGTATCTCCACCATGTTCCAGACCGAGGACGTGTTCAACAAGAAGAAGAAGATCATCCTGTTCGACGTCGCAGGGAGCTTCATGGACGCCCTTACCATGCGTGAAATCATGATCCAGGCAGGCATTCAACGGCAAAGCGTCTCCATCGGAGATCCGGAAGAGCCTGAACTCGCTTTCATGCATGCCACCGCCTCGCTGCTGGAGGGGCTGCCCCAGACAGTGATCGACGCGGTCATGGACTCCATCGAGATCAGCAAGGGCACCCATGAACTCCTCCAGACCCTCAAGATCATGGGCTACAAGATCGGCCTCATTTCCAACGGGTTCGATGCGTTTACCGGTGCCATGAAGACGAGACTCGGCCTGGACTTTGCCTTCGGGTTCGAGCTTCCCATGGATGACGACGCCCAGGCCGTCATCGGCGACCTGCCCGCGGGCCTCATGAAGCCGCTGGACCGCCCGGGCATCATCGCGAAAATCCTGAAACAGGAGCGCGTCGACCAGGAGGACATCACCGTCATCTCGGATAGGGACATCGACTGTGCCACGACCCCCGGCATCAGGCTGGTGTTCAACATGAAGGTGATGCTCGATCTCATGAACCAGCATGCGCTGAGCAGGGACTCGCTCACCGGGCTGCTGCGGAGCTTCGGCATACCGAAGGGTTAGACGGAGCGGGGTCATTGTCGGGACATTTCATGAAATCAGATATCGAGATCGCCCAGAGCTGTGAGACCAGGCCCATCATCGAGGTCGCTGCGTCCATTGGTCTGACCGCCGATGACATCATCCCCTATGGCAGGCATATGGCAAAGATACCCTTGTCCCTTATAGAAGGGCTTGCCGATGTCGCCGACGGGCATCTCATCCTGGTGACCGCCATGTCTCCCACCTCCATGGGAGAGGGGAAGACCACCACCACCATCGGGCTGGGCCAGGCCCTGAACCAGACAGGCAGGCGTGCCGTGATGGCCATACGGGAGCCCTCGCTGGGCCCCTGCATGGGGCTCAAGGGGGGTGCAGCGGGTGGAGGCTTTTCCCAGGTGCTGCCCATGGAGGACATCAACCTCCACTTCACCGGCGACCTCCATGCCATCACCACGGCCCACAACCTGCTGGCCGCCGTGGTGGACAACCACCTCCACCACCGGAACACGCCCGAGATCAACCCTCGGAACATAGTCTGGAAGCGGGTCATCGACATGAACGACCGGTCCCTGAGGAGCATCATCCTGGGGCTCGAAGACAGGGGCCTCAACGGCGTCATGCGGGAGGACGGGTTCGAGATCACCGCCGCCTCCGAGATCATGGCCATCCTGTGCCTCTCCCGGACCATGCAGGAGCTCAAGGCCAGGATCGGGGACATCATCATCGGGTACGACTATCTGCGCAAACCGGTCTTCGCCCGGGACATCGGGGGGGCAGGCGCCATGGCCGCCCTGCTCAAGCACGCCATCAACCCGAACCTTGTCCAGTCGGTGGAAGGGGTGCCGGTCCTCGTCCATGGCGGGCCCTTCGCCAACATCGCCCATGGCTGCAATTCCCTGGCGGCAACGAGGATGGCGCTCAAGCTCGCCGACTACACCGTCACCGAGGCAGGGTTCGGCGCCGATCTCGGTGCGGAGAAGTTCTTCCACATCACGTGCCGAACGGGCAACCTCAGGCCGTCCGCCGTGGTGCTGGTGGTCACCCTGCGGGCCCATGCCCTGCACGGCATCGAGAACATCCGCAAGCATGTGGACACCCTGTCCCGGTTCGGGGTACCGGCCGTCATCTCCATCAACCGCTTCGCAGCCGACGGCGAGGATGACCTCCTGGACCTGAGGACCCGCTGCGAAGACCTGGGCGTTCCGGCCGTGATTACCGATTTCCGCGAGGCAGGGGGTTCGGGCGGGCTGGAACTTGCGGATAAGGTGGCCCTCATGTGCGACACGCCCGGCGACTTCCGTATGCTCTACGACCTTTCCCTGCCCCTTGCGGACAAGGTCAGGACCGTGGCCTCACAGGTCTACGGTGCGGCCGGCGTGGAGTTCTCCACCCAGGCCGCAACCGAGATCAGGAACATCGAAAACATGGGGTATGGCAGGCTGCCCGTCTGCATAGCCAAGACCCAGGCTTCCCTCACGGACAACCCCAAGATCCCGGGCTTCCCCAAAGACCCGTTCACCATAACGGTCTCTTCGGCCCGGGTCTCGGCAGGGGCCGGTTTCGTGGTCATCTTCACCGGGAAGATCCTCGCCATGCCGGGTCTGCCCAAGACCCCGGCAGCCCTGGCCATAGACGTGGACGACGACGGCACCATCAGCGGGCTCTTCTGACGGGCCCCCGTAGCTCCAAGGGCATCAGGACTTCTTTCGCTTCTCCGCCTCCTCCTCGCGCAGGATCTTGCGCAGGATCTTGCCCACGGCGCTCTTGGGGAGCGAGTCGCGGAATTCAACGAGCATGGGGATCTTGTAGCCGGTGAGCCTTGTCTTGCAGAAGTCGATGATCTCCCGCTCCGTGGCGGTCTCGCCCTGTCTCAGGACGATGAAGGCCTTCACCGTCTCGCCCCGGTATTCGTCCGGCACGCCCACGGACACGGCCTCGGCCACCTTGGGGTGCTGGTAGAGCACCTCGTCGATCTCCCTGGGGTAGATGTTGAACCCGCCGGCGATGATCATGTCCTTCTTGCGGTCCACGATGAAGATGTACCCGTCCTCGTCCGCGATGGCGATATCGCCCGTGTGGAGCCACCCGTCCACGAGCTGCCCCTTGGTCTCCCCGGGATTGTCCCAGTAGCCCTGCATGATGAGGGGGCCCTTCATGATGATCTCGCCCGGTTCACCGGGCTTCACATCCTCCCTGCCCTCCTCCACGTCCACGAGCCGTACGTCGTTGTCCGGGAAGGGGATGCCGATGGATCCGACCTTCTTCATGCCGAGGATGGGATTGGATATGCCGAGCGAGGTGGATTCACTCAGGCCGTACCCCTCGCTGAAGAAGATGCCCATGTCCTGCACCTTCTCTATGAGTTCCGAGGCCATGGGTGCGGCCCCGGAGTTGAGCAGGCCCAGGCGCTTGGCCAGGTTCAGGTCGGCCGCCTTGGGGTGGTTGATCACCGCGGTGATCAGGGTGGGGACCGCCGGGAAGAAGACTATCTTCTCGAAGTTCCCGATGATGCCCAGCAGTTCGTCGATCTCGAAACGTGGCACGAGGATCTGGGTGGCGCAGTTGAAGAAGGACCAGTTCATGGCCACGATGTTGCCGTAGACGTGGAAGTAGGGCAGCACGCTCAGGATGTTGCGTCTTTCCGGCGGGATGATGCTGATGGTGGGCGATCCCCACAGGGATGCCTGGAAGGTGGCCGCCACGATGTTGGCGTGGGTGAGCAGCGCCCCCTTGGGGACCCCCGTGGTGCCCCCCGTGAACTGGATCATGGCAGGGTCCGACGGGCTGAACGGTATGCGTGGCAGACGGGTCTCCGTGGTGCCGTCGATGAGTTCGGAGAAGTGGTGCCAGCCCTCGTCCCCGTTCAGGTCGAGGTCCTTTGCCGTGCTCATGCCGAAGCCCTTGATGTAGTCGGTCACCCTGGTCACGACGATCCGCTTGAGCCCCGCCTCCTTTGCCAGGGGGCGGATGTTGGGCAGCACCATGTCGAAGGTGATGAGCGTCTCCATGCCCGTGATCTCCATGATGTGTCTGAGCTCGCTGGCCGTGTACAGGGGGTTCAGGTTGGTGACGATGGCACCCAGCGACAGTGTGGCCAGGTATGCGATAACGAACTGGGGGCAGTTGGGCAGGTGGATGCCCACCCGATCGCCCTTCCGTACCCCGAGCGTTCCCAGGGCGTTGGTCATGCGGAGCATCTGTTCCCTGACCTGCCAGAAGGTCATTTCGCTGCCGTAGAAGTTCACGCAGGCCTTGTCCGGATACGAGCCTGCCGGAAGCTGGAACATGGTCTGGGCCGGGATCCGCGGGTACCGGATGGTGGTGGGGACATTGTAGTCGTAGTGAGCGTGCCAGGGTTTCTGATCCATCATGAAAAACCTCCTCCTGTTCGTTGCATTCCATTCCTCTCCGATCCTCTCCGAGTGAAAATCAGATCTTTGGCCTTCGGTCGAACCACGGCCGGGCCTTCTCCAGCTGACCGGCCAGACGGAACAGGGTGGCCTCGTCGCCGAATCGCCCGATGAACTGAACGCCGATGGGAAGGTTCTCCCGGGTCCAGTACAGCGGCACCGACATGGCGGGCTGGCCCGTGAGGTTGGCGAGCTGGGTGTAGGGGGTCTTGGCAAGGCTCTCGAGGGCCAGCTTGTCAGCGATCCCGCTCAGGCGCAACACCCTTCCCAGGTTCAGGCTGTTCACGATCCGCATGGCCTTTTCCTCGGCCGGCTTGGGCTTGAGTTCGCCGATCTTCACCGGTGGAGAGGCCACGGTGGGAGTGAGGTAGAGGTCATGCCTCTCGTGGAACTGCGCCATCTGGCGGGCAAAGGTGTTCCACTGCCGGATGACCAGCACGAACTCGCCGGCGGACATGACGTCGCCGAGCAGCTTCAGCACCCAGGTCGGTCCCTCCACGTCCGCGGCGGTGATTCTCCTGCCCAAGATCCTCCTCATGTCCCTGATGTCGGCCGCGATCTCGCCGAAATACATGGAGAAGTAGCTCTTGGCCAGCGCGATGCCGTCGACGGCGGGCTCGGCCTCCTCCACGGCATGGCCGAGGTCGGCAAGGAGCCTTGCCGCATCCTCCACCGCCCTGACGCACTCGGGGTGTACCTCGGCCTTCAACGGAGATCGTTTCGTGAAGGCGATGCGCAGCTTTCCAGGATCCAGCCCGACCTCTTCCAGGAAGGGTCGTTCGGGGCCCGGTATGGTGTAGGGCGCCCCGGGTTCAGGCCCGCTGACCGCATCCAGCATGGCCGCGCTGTCGCGAACGCTCCTGGTGATCACGTGCTCCACCGCCGCACCCTGCCAGATCTCGCCGTACTCCGGGCCGGTGGGGTTTCGTCCCCGGGAGGGTTTCATTCCGAACAGGCCGCAGTGGGACGAGGGGATGCGGATGGATCCTCCCCCATCCCCGCCCGAGGCCATGGGGACCATGCCGCTGGCCACGGCCGCGGCCGAGCCGCCGCTGGAGCCTCCCGGGGTCCGGTCGAGGTTCCATGGGTTGCGGGTGGGCCCGTACAGCTCGGGCTCCGTGATGCCCATGAGCCCGAACTCGGGCGTGTTTGTCTTGCCAAGGAACAGCATGCCCGCGGCCTTGTAGCGTTTCATCAGCTCTGAGTCCCGGGAGGGGACATAGTCCCGGTAGGCCCTGCACCCCATGGAGAGTGGGACGCCTGCATACGCGGTGAGCAGGTCCTTGAGGAGGAACGGAACCCCGGCAAAGGGTCCTCCGGCCGGCTTGCCCGCAGCGTTCTTCCTGGCTGCCTCGAACATGCGGTGGATAACGGCGTTGAGAGAGGGGTTGATCCTCTCGATGCGTTCGATGGCCTCTTCGCAGAGCTCGGCTGGCGTAACGTCCTTCTTCCTGACGAGCTCGGCCAGACCGAGCCCGTCATACCGGTCGTATTCATGGATTTTTCCCATGCGGCTCTCCCTTCATGCACATGCAAACGGAATACTTCCTATAATATTATTTGAATGGACAATGGCAAGATGATGATCGCACGGCAGTGATGCCCGTGCTCATCTCCACGTCGAACCTCTCATGGTAAAGTCCACGGGTATCGGGTACAATGCTGCTCACCATAGTGCAGGGGGGCGGTCCATGGCGGATATCTACGAACAGCTGCGTGCACGTCTCGACGAGATGGCCACCGGGTATCCTGCCACCGAAGGCGGGGTGGAGATCAGGATCCTCAGGCAGCTCTTCACCGAGGAGGACGCCGCCCTGTTCCTCGCCATGGAACTGAAGCCGCGGACCGTCCCGGAAGTGGCGGCCCGTGTTCAGGCCGAACCCGGATCCATGGCGGTCCGCCTGGAAGACATGGCGCGCAGGGGGCTCGTCTTCAGGCTGAAAGAAGGCGATGGGCCCCGCTATTTCCCCATACCCTTCATCGTGGGCATCTACGAGTTCCAGCTGAACAACCTGAACTCCGAGCTCCTGAAGGACATCTCCGAATACTACCTGTCGGGGCTTGGCGCCACCTTCCATGGCTCGAAAACCCCTCACCTCAGGTCCATCCCCATCAGCACCGGTATCGTTCCGGACGGGCCCATCGCCCCGTACGACGATGCAGAGGCCATCATCAGGACCAAGAAGAGGATCGCCGTGGCCGAGTGCTTCTGCCGCAAGGCGGTGCGCATGTACGGCAAGACCTGCACGCACCCCCTGGAGACCTGCCTCCAGTTCGACTCCTTTGCCGACTACTATGTGGAGAATGGTCTGGCACGCTACATAAGCATGGACGAGGCCCTGGCCATGCTGAAACGCAACGAGGAGGAGGGGCTGGTCATCCACATCCTGAACTCCCGGGAGGTGGAGGCCATGTGTGCCTGCTGCTCGTGCTGCTGCGGCATGCTCATCTCGCTCAAGCTCTTCCCCGCCCCTGCCCGTGAGGTAAAGAGCAACTATGTCTGCGCGCTGCATGAGTCCCTGTGCACCGATTGCGGCGTCTGTGCCGGACGCTGTCCCGTGGGCGCGCTCAGGTTCAAGGATGGCAGGATCATGTTCAGGGCAGAGCGCTGCATCGGGTGCGGCCTGTGCGTGACGAAATGCCCCACCGGTGCCCTGACCCTGGTGAAGAAGCCGGAAGAAAAGATCTATACCCCGCCGGAAACGGTCTTCGATACCTTCGAGACGATGTGCAGCGAGAAGAAGGGAACATGATTCCTGCGTGAAATGGTCAATGCTGCAGGATCCTGTTGGGTGAAAGGGAGTGGATGCTCTATTTATGGCTTGACACCGAGGGCAATGTGCACTACGAAGGTCACATCTGGAAAATGAATATATCAGACTTGAATTGTGACCCCTGAAGCACACCTTCGGTTCTCGCACCACCAAAGTCAACCGTTCATAGATGATATCTTCCCTTTTCAGAAATACAACAGAAGCATCCCCCGCATGCCGCGGGGGAAGAGCAAGAGAGGTTTGTACATGGCACAAGGAACAGTGAAGTGGTTCAACCGGGAAAAGGGCTACGGATTCATCACTGCAGATGACGGACAGGACGTGTTCGTCCACCACACCTCCATCAACCAGCAGGGGTTCAGGGCTCTCGAGGAAGGCCAGAAGGTCACCTTCGAGATCGTCAAAGGCGCCAAGGGCATGCAGGCATCCAACGTAACGATTTCCTAGAACCATGACCAGGGGCGGGCAACGCCCGCCCCTGCCGAAGCACGAGAGAGCAACAGGTCCGGGGTAAAGCCAAGTGGTTGCTCGAACGATCGGGCAACACGGCATCAGACCGGGAGGAATATATGGCAAACAGATCCACCAACACCTTCAAGAAAAAACAGCGGGAAGAGGAAAAGCGGCGCAAGAGGCTCGCCAAGGAGGCCAAGAAGATCGAGCGCAAGGAAGTCAAGGCCAACAGAGATCCGTTGTTGGGCGAGGAAGATCCCGATATTGCCGGCATCATCCCCGGTCCCCAGCCGAGACCGGAAGAGTAGGTTGATCCCCGGCGGGTTCGCTTGCGAGACACGGACCTGCCACCCCCTCCTGTTTTTCACCGCGCAGTATCCTTATTATTCTCACGCACTATCATCGGAACGGGCTGCCAGGGTAATCATTTCACATGACAATGGAAAAGAGCCCTTCCCCGAGGCAAAGAAATGAATAGCCATTCAGTATGTGCTTGACAAAATCTACACCCCGTGAATATATCATGCGGGTGATATCAATAATCAAAGCAGTAGTTTCATTAACTGTCCACAGGTAAAGATCGCTCACGCACACCAACAAGGAGGATTGTATGGATCTAAGAGATGCGTATTTTGTTGACGGTGTTCGCACATGGTTCGGAAAAGCAAGATCGGATGGCTTTTACTGGACAACACGTGCCGACGACATGGTCACCAAGGTCATGATGGAACTGCAGAAAAGGAACCCCACGGTGCCTTGGAACGAAGTTGACGACTGCATCTGGGGCGCAACGACCCAGGTAGGCGACCAGGGCACGACCATGGGCAGGACCGTGGTGTTCACCGCCGGTCTTTCCGATAAGGTCGCCGGCTTCTCCGTTGACCGGATGTGCGCCGGCGGCATGACCTGCCAGGCCATCGGTTCATCCTTTATCAAGACTGGCGTTGCGGACATCATCATCGCCGGCGGCGTCGAGCACATGGGGCACCACCCCATGGGCGCCGGAGCAGACCCGAATCCCCGCATCGTCACCGAGAAGATGGTTGAGCCGAAATATTTCAACATGGGTGTCACTGCGGAGAAGCTTCACGACTGGCTTGTTGAGAACGGTGAGCAGCCTGTTACCAAGGACGAGGCCGACGAGTATGCATATCTTGTCACCAAGCGGTACTTCAAGGCCCTCGACGAAGGATACTACCACAAACACTGTGTGGACATGACGGTATTCACCCCGAGCGGGTGGAAGGTTGCCGACCGTGATGAGCAGGCCCGGCGCGACGCGACACTGGAAAGCAACAAGGCACTCAGGAGGTTCCCGTTCAAGGCCGAAGGAAAAGTAACTGCGGCGAACTCCTCTGGACTTAATGACGGTGCCTGTGTATCGCTCATCATGTCCGGCCAGAAGTGCAAAGAGCTGGGGATCAAGCCCAAGATGAAGTTCGTGGGCGCAGCATTCATTGGCGTCGACCCGTCCATCATGGGCTGGGGTCCGGTACCGTGCACCGAGAAGGTCCTGAAAAACTACGGCATGAAGTTCGAAGACCTGGACATCATCGAGTTGAACGAGGCCTTTGCTGTCCAGGCTGTCGGCTTCATGAAGCACTTTGGCATGAAGTTCCCTGAGGATCCCAGACTCAACCCGTACGGCGGCACCATTGCAGTAGGTCACCCACTGGCAAGTTCCGGCGTGCGCCTGAGCATGCAGCTCGCTCAGGACTTCGAGCTGAATCCGAAGGCCAAGTACGGGCTCACCACCATGTGTGTCGGTCTCGGCATGGGTGGTTCAATCATCTGGGAAAATGTCGTTGGGAAAAAGCTCTAGGAGGTTCACGCCATGGCTAAATACATAACAGAATGCAAGCTCAACTATTTCGAGTCGAAAAAGGCAGGCAAGATCGCCATAGTCACGATGGACAACGGCCAGATGTACAACATCCCCAACACCTGGGGGGTCGAGGCCTTCGAGTCCCTGAACAAGGTCCTCGACATCGTGGAGAAGGATAAGGATGTAAAGGGCTGGATGCTCACCGGCAAGCCCTTCATCTTCAACGTAGGCGCGGACATCATGAGTGTCGACCCGAACGCAACGAAGAAAGACGTTCTTGATATCGGCGTCATGGGCCACACGTCCTTCAAAAGGATCATGGACCTCAAGATCCCGACGCTGGCGGCCATCAACGGCGCGACCATGGGTGGTGGTTGCGAAGTGGGTCTCTACCACGACTATCGTACCATCTCCAAGAGCCCGGGCGGGTGCGACCACTATGCGCTTCCCGAGTGTTTCCTCGGCCTCGTTCCCGGCTGGGGCGGAACGCAGCTCGTGACCAAGCTGGCCGGCCCCGAAAAGGCCATCGATCTCATCATCATGAATCCGCTCAACCAGAACAAGATGATCAACTCCATAAAGGCCTTCGAGATGGGCCTGGCCGACTTCCTCCTTGCGCCGAACGACTTCACCGGCCAATCGCTGGCAATCCTCGAAGGTATCATCACCGGCGAGGTGAAGGTGGACCGCAAGAAGGTCGACCCGAAGATGAGCGACGATCTCTACAACCAGACCAAGTTCCAGATCCTGGGCCGCGTCCATTCTGGCGCCATCGCCCCTTACAAGGCGCTCGACCTCATCAGGGGTGCTGCAGGCTGGACTCTGGAGGAAGGCTTCAAGCAGGAGACCGAGACGTTAGCCGACATGATCCTGTCCGACCAGTTCAAGTGCGGCGTCTATTCCTTCGACCTCACCCAGCGCCGCGCCAAGAAACTCCCCGGCAGGCCGCCCAAAGAGGTGAAAGGCAACAAGATCGCCAAGATCGGCGTCATCGGCGCAGGCCTCATGGCATCGCAGATGGCCCTGCTGTTCGCACAGCGCTACCAGTGTCCGGTCCTCATGAAGGACATCAAACAGGAGTTCGTGGATAAAGGCCTTGCCTATTGCCGCGATCAGCTTGCAAAGACAGCCAAGAAGGGCAAGCTCTCAGCGGCCGACGCCAAATGGATCGGCGAAGAGCTCATCACCGGCACCGTGACCTACGACGGATTCCAGGACTGCGACTTCATCATCGAAGGCGTGTTCGAAGAGATGGGCATCAAGCAGAAGATCTTCGGTGAGCTCGAAGCAGTATGCAAACCCGAGTGCCTGTTCCTCACCAACACATCGTCCCTGGACGTGGCAGAGATGGGCAAGAACCTCAAGGACCCGTGCCGCGTGGTGGGCTTCCACTTCTTCAACCCCATCGCCATGCTGCCGCTCGTCGAAATCATAAGGACCGACAAGACAAGTGACGTCACCCTGGCAACGGCATTCGACATCGCCAAGAAGATCAAGAAGACCCCGGTCCTCGTGAAGAACGCAGCCGGCTTCCTGGTCAACAGGATCCTGCTCGCCTGGAACGACGGTATCTTCAAGTGCATAGACGAAGGCGCCGACTTCATGCAGGTTGACAACGCGATTCACGATCTGGGCTACCCCATGTCTCCGTTCACCCTTGCCGGGCTTGTGGGTCCTGCCATTGCGCTCCACGTCCAGGAGACCCTCAACAAGTCGTGGCCCGACAGGTTCCCGGTCAGCGCAGGACTCAAGAACCTCGTGGCAAAGGGCAAGAAGAGCCTGCTTGTCTTCACCGACAAGGGAGTGGACATCGACCCCGAGATCAAGGCGGGCTGGCCGCAGGGCAACAAGAAGTTCACCGATGACGAGATCAGGGAAGTTGTCCTGTCCCGTGTCGCCGTTGAGATCCGCCACATCCTCGACGAAGGCGTCGTGGCAAGTCCCAAGGACGTTGACACCGGCGTGATAATGGGCGCGGGCTGGCCTTTCTTCATGGGCGGCATCACCCCGTACTTGGATTACAAGGGAATCTCAGAGAAGGCCACCGGGAAGAAGTTTCATCCGAACGGCTTCTTGGCAATAGAGAAGTAGCACCCATTCATCCGAAGCATGAAAGAGCCGGGCGTCCCTGAGGGATTGCCCGGCTCTTTTTCGATCATGACATGCGGAAAATCCCATTGAGATGGTGCTGGTTACCTCTCATGGATGTTTGACCGACGAACAGCCCCCTGAGTTTGGCACTGTCGAAACCTTCATTAATCTGGCATGCCAATCGGGCTCTAAAAAGCTGAATTTTCAAAGAACGGGAACCAAGCTAATCAGATCTGTTGACTAAAGCTCTTTTCAAGTGTAGATTGAATGTTGATTCAGATTTCACTGCTTCGGATAAACAACCAACTAAAACAGAGGAGGGTATAATGGTCAGGAGAATCAATAAGGCCGCGGTTATCGGGTCTGGAATCATGGGAGGCGGCATCGCAGCGCTCCTCGCCGCTGCAGGCGTGGAAATGCTCCTGCTCGACATCGTTCCATTCGACCTGAAGGAAGAGGAAAAGAAGGACAAGAAGGCCAGGAACCGGATTGTCACGGCTGGTCTCGAAGGCGCCATGAAGGCCAAGCCCCCGCTCTTCTACAACAAGGATCATGCAGGGCGCATCTCCACCGGCAACCTGGAAGACGACTTCGACAAACTGGCCGAGTGCGACTGGATCATTGAGGTGGTCGTCGAGAACCTCAAGATCAAGCAGCAGCTCTTTGCCCGCATCGACAAGGTGCGCAAGGCAGACGCCATTGTATCCTCCAACACCTCCGGTATCCCGCTCAAGGCCATGTCAGAGGGTTTGAGCAAGGGCTTCAAGGAGCACTTCCTGGGCACGCACTTCTTCAACCCGGTCCGGTACATGCACCTGCTCGAGATCATCCCCGGCGAGCTCACCAAGAAAGAGGTCCTCGACTTCGTGGCTGAGTTCGGCGAGAGCAGGCTCGGCAAGGGCATCGTCTGGGCCAAGGACACGCCGAACTTCATCGGCAACCGCATCGGCATCCACGGCATCGGTGCTACCCTGACGGCCATGCTCGAGGAAGGGTTCACCATCCCCGAGGTCGACGCCATCTTCGGCGCACCGCTCGGGCGCCCCAAGACCGCCATCTTCGCCACCGGCGACCTGGTCGGCCTCGACACCATGACCCACGTCATGAAGAACACCTACGACCTGTGCGCCGACGACGAGGCCAGGGACGTGTTCAAGCTTCCCGATTTCCTCCAGAAGATGCTCGACCAGAAGCTGCTCGGCAACAAGACCAAGGCCGGCTTCTACAAGAAAGAGATCATCGACTGGAAGAGGATCAAGAAGGTCATCAACCCCAAGACCGGCGAGTACGAGACCTATGACAAGGTCAGCTTCCCCTGCATCGACGCGGCCAAGAAGGCCAAGACCCTTCCCGAGAAGCTCAAGGCCGTTCTCTACGGCGACGACAAGGGTGCCAAGTTCGCCTGGAAGGTCCAGGCCGCCGCGCTGATCTACGCAGCCAACCGCATCCCCGAGATCTCCGACACGGTCGTCGAGATCGACAACGCCATGAAGTGGGGCTACAACTTCGAGATGGGTCCCTTCGAGACCTGGGACGCCATCGGTGTGAAGGAATCCGTCGAGAAGATGGAGAAGGACGGCCTCAAGGTTCCCGACAAGGTAAAGAAGATGCTCAAGAAGGGCGCGACCTCCTTCTACAAGCTCGAGAAGGGCAAGCCGATGTTCTTCGACTTCGTCTCCGAGAGCTACAAGCCCGTGAAGGTCAGCCCCAAGGCCCTGTCCCTTGCCAACGTCAAGGTGGACAAGAAGAAAATCGCGCTGACCTCCGGGTCCTGCTCGCTCATCGACATCGGCGACGGCGTGTACTGCCTCGAGTTCCACTCCAAGATGAACGCGGTCAACCTCGAGATGGTGGAGTTCATGCAGAAGGCCGGTGCCTATGTCGGCGAGAACGGCGTGGGCATGGTCATCGGCAACCAGGCTGGCGGCATGCCGGGCGCATTCTCGGCAGGCGGCGACCTGGCGTTCATGCTGGGCCTTGCCAGGGCCGGCAAGTTCGACGAGATCGACGGCTTCATCCGCAAGGTCCACACCGGCATCATGGCCACCCGGTACAGCAACTACCCGGTGGTGGCAGCCCCCTACGGGCTCACCCTGGGCGGCGGCTGCGAGGTGTGTCTGTCCGCTGACAGGATCGTGGCACACGCCGACCTGTTCATGGGTCTGGTGGAGATCGGCGCCGGTCTGGTCCCGGGCGGCTGCGGCATGATCAACCTCTGGCGGCGGTTCATCACCTCAAAGCCCGAGGACGCCAAGGTCACCGATTACGGCGGATTCTTCCTCAACGCCTTCATGGCAGTGGCCCAGGCCAAGGTTTCCAACTCGGCCGATCAGGCACGAACCAGAGGCTTCCTCGGTGCTGCGGACCGCATCGTCATGAACCGCGACAACCTCATCGGCGAGGCCAAGAAAGAGGTCCTCAAGATGGTGGACGACGGGTACGCGCCCCCCATCAAGAAGAACATCCCGGTCTTCGGCCGCGAGGCCCACGGTATGGTCTGGGCCGAGATGAACAACATGAAGGTCGGCGGCTACATCACGCCCCACATGGAGTTCATTGCCAAGAAGATCTGCATATGCATGTCCGGCGGCGACGTCCCCTGCGGCACCGCAGTGAGCGAGGAGCACCTCATGACCCTCGAGCGCGAGGCCTTTGTGGACCTGTGGAAGACGGAAAACACCCAGAAGATGGCCGAGAACATCATGACCACGGGCAAGCCGTTGTTCCTGTAATCGGAAAACACGAGAAAGAACTAGGAGGAAACCAATGAGAGAAGCATATATCGTTCAGTCAGTCAGGACTCCCGGTTGCAGAAGGGGCAAGGGAGCTCTCGCATATACCAGGCCCGAGGATCTCCTCAAGACGGCCATCAACGGGCTCATGGACAGGGCCAAGGGCGTTGAGAAGAAGGACGTGGAAGACGTCCTCATCGGCTGCGCCTTCCCCGAGGCCGAGCAGGGTCTCAACATCGGCCGCATCATCGCCCAGATGTGCAAGTTCCCGGATGACACCTGCGGCGCCACGGTGAACCGGTTCTGCTCCTCCGGTCTCGAAGGCATCTGCCTCCAGGGCATGAGGATCATGGCGGGCATGGCCGATGTCTGCATCGGCGGCGGGCTCGAGTCCATGTCCATCGTGCCCATGGGCGGCAACATGCCCAGGCCCCACCCCGAGTGGTCAATGGAAAACCCGGACGTCTACACCTCCATGGGCATAACGGCCGAGAACGTGGCCAACCGCTACAAGATCACCCGCGAGATGCAGGACGAGTTCGGCTTCCACTCCCAGGCCAAGGCGGCCCAGGCGCAGAAGAACGGCAAGTTCAAGGAGATCGTGCCGGTCAATGCGGTCAGGTTCAAGGAGAAGAACGGCATCACCGTGAAGGAGACCTTCGTCCAGGACTTCGACGACGGCGTGCGGCCCACCACCATGGAAAATCTTGCCAAGCTGCGCCCGGCATTCGCTGCCATGGGCTCGGTCACGGCGGGCAACTCCTCCCAGACCACCGACGGCGCAGCATGCTCGCTGATCATGAGCGGCGATGCGGTGAAGAAGTATGGCGTGAAGCCCATCGCCAAGATGGTGGCCTACGTGGTCGCCGGCTGCCGCGCCGACGAGATGGGCGTGGGCCCGGCCTATGCCATCCCCAAGCTCCTCAAGGTCACGGGCAAGAAGGTCGAGGACATCAACCTGTGGGAGGTCAACGAGGCCTTCGCGTCCCAGTGCATCTACTCCCTGCAGCAGCTCGGGCTCTATGAGAAGAGGGAGCTCTGGCTGTCCGACAGCGACAAGCGCATCATCAACGTCAACGGCGGCGCCATCGCGCTGGGCCACCCGCTCGGCTGCACCGGCGCCAAGCTCTGCGCCCAGCTCATGACCGAGATGCAGGCCAGAGGCGCCAAGTACGGCGTCGAGTCCATGTGCATCGGCGGCGGCATGGGTGCTGCAGCACTGTTCGAGCTCTGCGACTAAGAGCGGATTCACGGAAAGGAACCACGTGGGGGTGCTGCCTGACACGGCAGCACCCCTCTTTCATCTTCAGCCACTCGGTCCGGCACGGAAACAGGTCGTCCCTTTCAGGTTGACCCGGTCTATGAGCACCTTTCCCAGCAGGTCCTCCACATACTTCACCGCCTCGTTGCGGTGGATGCCGAGCCCGCCGGCAATGTCCTGCAGGGTGCATGGCCGTCTGCGGAGCAGGTCCAGCACCGTGTCCCTGGTCGCCGAGAACTCGGGTGCGCCGTGCGCGCCCCGGAAGTCCGCGATAACCTCGGCCCGGGGTGTGAACAGCTCTGAGAGTTCCTCCAGCAGGTGTCGGTCCACCGGGGCCGCATAGTCTTCGGCCGGTGGCCGGGTCACCGTGTTCAGCTGGATCCTGTCCGGTCTGATCCTACGACGCACACAGGAGGTGATCTTTCCGGTCTCGGCCCTCACCGCCGTATGGCCCCCCAGGATGAAGACCTCCAGCCAGTACTGACCACGGTAGCGGTCCCTAAAGGTGGCAAGCCCGTCCACCATAAAGTCGAAGGAAATGGACGGGTGCGGCCGGTTCACTGCAGTGAACATGCTTTGGTCGCCCGCGTCCAGGGAGGGGATGACCAGGTTCGCGTCCATGATCTCGCGCTGGACATCCTCATGCCAGAGCAGGGACCCGTTGGTCAGCACGGCCACCGGGACATCCGTGATGGAGTGTATGCGTGCGATGAGCTCGCCGAGACGAGAATACAGGGTGGGCTCCCCCGAGCCGCTCATGGTGATCCAGTCGGGACGTGTTGCCAGCTTGTCCTTCAGTTCATCGATAATCTCGTCAAGAGGGAACCACTCCTGTCTATCCACGGTCAGGTTGGTGGTCCGGCCGAGCTGGCAGTAGATGCAGTCATAGGTGCAGGTCTTGTACGGAACGAGGTCCACGCCCAGGGAGCGTCCGAGGCGCCTGGAGGGAACCGGACCGAAGATGTGTCTCGTCTTCATGGCCGGCGCTGCCCTCAGAAGAGGAATTGTCCCCGGTAGCGCTCGAGGTCCGCAAGGGTCTCGGCATGGATGGGCACGAGGTTGTCCGGGAGTCCTGTTCTCGGCCAGAAGCAAAGATCGGTGCCCTCGGTCCCGTCCGGCCGCGGGCTGCCTTCCCACTGAGAGACGATGAAGGCCACGGCAAAGCACTGGACCTCGTCGCCGTTGGGGTAGGCGAAGCGCTGTTGCGGGCCCGTATACAGGCCCATGGGCTCAGCCGAGAGGACTCTCAGAGAGGTCTCCTCGTGCACCTCCCGCCTGAGCGCCTCCAGCACCGTTTCCCCGAGTTCCACGGCGCCTCCGGGGAGCCCCCAGCACCCGGTGTCCGAACGCCGCTGGAGCAGGACCTCTCCAAAGTCGTTGATGATGAGCGCACGCACCCCGGGTACGAAGATGCATCGCGACCCCACCAGGGATCGTATCATGTGCGCGTACGGTGCCATCGGGTCATCCCTCGATGTCCAGGACCGTGCCGGCTGAAAACGGGAAGCACCTGTCGGGGAACTCACGCCGCAGGCGGGCCACTGCATCCGGGCCCGTGCAGTGGGCTGGGAATATCCGCTCGATGTCGAGTTCCTTCAGTGCTTCGACGGTCCTGTCCATGCGCTGGCGCCCGGCGGCCACGAGGTGCATGCCGCCCATGACCACGCAGAAAGGGGCATTGCCCGTGAGTTCCCTGATGTACCAAAGCGTGTTGATGACCCCGGCATGGGCGCACCCCAGCACCACGAAGACGCCCCGGTTCGTACGCAGGAATGCGGCCTGGTCGTCGGGCATCCCGTCCGGGGTGCGGCACGACGCATCGGCAAAGAACGGCCCGCCGGTGTCCTCGTACCCGGTCCTGCGGGGTATGGGCCCGGTGAGGAGGAGCCCATCGGATACCTCGGTCGGTCCCTGGATCCATCTGAGTTCGGCCCGGTCTTCCACGAGGTCTTTCACCCGTGACGGCATTCCTATGTCGCGTGACATCGTGCCGGGCCCCATGGCGTACTTGGGCTCAAGGGCCGCCGGGTGTGTGTAAACAGGCAGGTGTTCTTTCAGATGCAGGACATTAGGGAGACCGCCCGTATGGTCGTAGTGGCCGTGGCTCAGCATGACGGCATCGGAGCGTTCCAGGGGGATGCCGAGCATGTCTGCATTCACGCCCAAGGCAGGTCCCTGGCCGGTGTCGAAGAGGAAGCGCCCATGCTCGGATTCGATCCACACGGACAGGCCGTGCTCGGCGAGGAGCCCTTTCTTCGAGGCCGTGTTTTCCACCAGGACCGTGATCCGGAAATCTCCCATTGACTCTCCCTACAGGTCCGCCAGGGCCTGGTCGAGGTCTTCCAGGATGCTCTGTGTGGGCTCGATCCCCAGGGACAGGCGGATCGTGTTCTCCCTGACCCCGAAAGACGTCCTCCGCTCGGGCGGCAGATAGAGCATGGTGGTCAGGTAAGGGATGCAGATCAGTGTCTCCGTGGCGCCCAGGCTGACCGCGTGATAGATGAGCTTCAAATTCAGGATGAACCGCTTGGCGTCTTCCTGGGTGTCTCCCACGTCAAAGGCCATCATGCCGCCGAAGCCCCTCTGCATCTGCCGCGCTGCCGCTGCGTGAGCGGGGTGGCTCTTGAGGCCGGGGTAAATAAGACGTGAGATTTTCGGGTGGCCTTCGAGGTGCTCGGCAACAGCCTGGGCGCTCTGGGACATGGTCTGTGCGCGGAGATCGAAGGTCTTCAGCCCCCGGGCGAGCAGGAAGGCCGAATGGGGATCCAGGGTGGTGCCTATGGCCTGCCTCGTGAACCAGAGCTCGTCATAGTCCTTCTTCGTGCCCGCAATGACCCCTGCCATCAGGTCATTGTGACCCCCAAGGCCCTTGGTCGCGCTGTGGATCACCAGGTGGGCGCCCAGTTTCAGCGGGTTCTGGTGGTAGGGGGTGGCAAAGGTGTTGTCCGCCACGACCATTGCGCCCACCTTGTCAGCAGCCGCTCTGACAGCGCGTATGTCGATGACCTTGCACAGGGGGTTGCTCGGGGTCTCCAGGAAGATCATGCGGGTGTCCGGCCGCAGGAGAGCCTCGATGTCATCCGCCTGGTCCGCGTCCAGCCAAGTGATGTTCACGCCCAGGCGCTCGAGGATGAGGGAGACCTTGTAGTTGGCCCCGTACGTGTCGTGGAAGATGATCACGTGGTCGCCTGCATGGAGATAGGTCAGGTACACCATGGTACAGGCCGCCATGCCCGAGGTGCAGATGATGCAGTCTTCGGCCCCCTCCAGGGCCGCCACCCTGTGCTCCACGGCCCGGACCGTCGGGTTGTCGTCCCGGTGGTAGGTGTAGCCGTCGATCTCGCCGTCCGTGATCTGGCGGAGCACCTCGAAGGAGGAGTACTCGTAGTTCACTGCATTGACAATGGGGGTTACCATGGGCCGGTTGCCATACGGGGTCAGGGGATCAGGTGACATGGGATACTGTTCCTTTCACAGGTTGATGATATGGTACCTTCCGCCAGAGCACCCCCCGTCGTCAACAGGGAATATCGCAAGGCCGGTTCTCCGGGTGCCTTCCCGGCCGACGGTGCCCTGAAGCGTATCACTGAAGGCTGATGGCCCCCACCGGGCATTCATCTTCGCAGATCCCGCACCCGGTGCACTTCTGAACGTCCACCTGTGCGGTATTGTCCCGGAGACTGATCGCGCCCATGGGACACATGTCCACGCACACCCCGCACCCGGTGCACAGGTCGGGGTCCACCTTTGCGATCGTTGTTTTTCTTCCCGCCTGTTCTATGGTCGGCGGGATGGCGTTACCCGCGACACTCATGTCCATGCCTCTGCCGCCTCCCATGCCCATGCCGCGTCCACCACCCTTACCGCGACCGCCGCCCATTCCCATACCGCGACCGCCACCCATGCCACGCCCACCACCCATGCCTCTGCCACCGCCCATTCCGCGTCCACCACCTCTACTCATATCGTTTCCTCCGGTCCCGCCCATGCCGTAGTGATCCATCACGTTGGCCCCGGCCGAGGCGGTCATGCTGCCAGATCTGAATCTTTCAATTGCATCCCGAACCATGCCTGAACATCCTGTCACGACGGTGATCCCTGCGGCGGAGAGCGTCTGAAAGGCGTTGGGTCCGCAATTGCCGGTGAGGACATGGGTGACGCCCAGTTTTGCCATGGTCTGGCCTGTCTGGATGCCAGCCCCTCCCCCGAGGGCGGCACTGGAGTTCTCCACCGCTTCAAACTGCATGGTATCAGTCTCTCCCACGAGAAACCACGGGCACCTGCCGAACCGGGGCTCTACCGGCGCATCCAGGGAAGGACCTGTCGATGTAACCGCTATTTTCATAAAACACCTCTCTGTGAGTCGATATAAAGCCGCCGGGACGACTGCCGGATTGGCGATCGTCCGCGGCAAAGGGGCATCCGGGAAACGACCCGGATACCGCTTCAGTCTTCGGTCCCCTGTGCCTGGAGCTCCTCGAGACGCCTGCGGATTTCCGACAAGGTCTGTTCAAGGTACCCCGCCTGTCCCTTCAGCGCGTCAAGCTCCTGTTGTCTCGCTACGGGAGGCGCTGCCGGCGCTGCATAGGACCAGGGCCTCCCCCATGCGGGAGATAATGCGGCAGAGCGCTGCCAGCCGGTCAGGCCTGTTGCATAATACCAGTGCCGCCAGCCACAGCCGCCTCCACCTCCTCTGCCCCTTCCCCCGCCCCAGAAGCCGCGGCAAAAGACGGGGTTCGCGTATCCGGGCACTGCGTATCCGGCGCAGAATCCTGCTGCGCGTCCTGTCATGGGTCCATATCCACCAGGTCCAGTTCCATCTCCGAATGGCATGATCGTGTCCTCCTTTTCTCGATTGGTTTTTTTCTGTATCTTATTCTCAGCGGCCCCATCGGTGGCCGCCCCTGCGCCCCTGGATGCGGATCCTCCGCCGGTTGCCACAGCAGCCGGGCATGAGGAAACGACCGTCGGTCAGTTTTCCGTTGAGGAAGGCATTGACAACGGCGGCCACGTCGCCGCAGATGAATCCTGCCACCTGGATACCCGCCCTCATGAGCGCGGCCTCCTGTACATGGGACAGGGCCCCGCACACGAGCAGGTCCACCCCGAGCCCGGACACCTCCATGGCTCTCTGAAAAGGGTTACGGCTGACCAGCGCCCTGCTTTCACGCCGGATCTCACGGTTGCCATCGATGTCGACGACATACAGGTTGTCGGTCACATCGAAGACCGGGGAGATGCGATCTCCCCAATGGGCTACCGCGATCCTCATGGAAGTGATTCTGCAAAGGCAATGCCAGTTTTTTAAACCAAAAATACCCTAATAATTAAAAAAGGTTAGATGATGGCCAAGGGATATCCTCGACCATGAAAATGCAAAGTGCACTAATTAAATGCATTGACTATTGCAGGATGCACTATTATAAAAGCACAGGAGGGACTTGTATATGCGGCAGGAAGAAACGGCTGCGAATCAGAACGAGCGTGACATCATCCTGGATTCCCTCAACGAGGGGGTGTTCACGGTAGATTCGGACTGGCGGATAACCTCGTTCAACCTTGCGGCTGAGCGCATCACCGGTGTGCCCAGTGAAGAGGCCCTGGGCAAGGCCTGTTCCGACGTGTTCCATGCAGACATCTGCGAGAAGGCCTGCGCACTGCGACGTACCCTGGAAACAGGCACGCCCACCGTGAACACAACGGCCCACATCATCAATATCCAGGGGCAGCAGGTGCCGATCCGCATCTCGGCAGCCATCCTCAGGGATGAGAAAGGGAACCATATCGGCGGTGTCGAGACCTTCCAGGATCTGAGTCAGGTCAAGCATCTCCAGAAGGAGCTGGAGGGACGCCGGACCTTCGAGGACATCGTCGGCAGGAGCCCGGCCATGATGAATCTCTTTGAGATCCTGCCACAGATCGCCCAGAGCAGCAGCACGGTCCTCATCGAAGGTCCCAGCGGCACAGGCAAGGAACTCTTTGCACGTGCCATCCACAACCTTTCCTTGCGCAGGAAGAAACGCTTCGTCCCGGTGAACTGCGCAGCCCTGCCTGATACGCTGCTGGAGAGCGAGCTGTTCGGGCACAAGGCCGGGGCCTTCACCGATGCCAGGCGCGACAAGGCGGGACGGTTCACTCTGGCAAACGGAGGGACGCTGTTCCTGGACGAGATCGGTGATATATCCCCGGCCATGCAGGCAAAGCTTCTGCGGGTCCTCCAGGACCGCATCGTGGAACCGCTGGGCTCGGTCGAGCCGGTGAAGGTGGATGTGCGTGTGGTGGCTGCAACGAACAGGAACCTTGCCGAGCTCGTACGTTCCGGGTCATTTCGGGAAGACCTGTACTACCGCATCCGCGTGGTCCACCTGGCCCTGCCCGGCCTGAAGGAGCGCAGGGAGGACATCCCGCTGCTCGTCGACCACCTCGTGTCCAGGTTCAATCACCTGCAGGACAGGGACATAGCAGGCGTTTCCCCGGAGGCCATGGCCCGCCTCATGGAGCACAGCTTTCCGGGCAATGTCCGCGAACTGGAGAACATCATAGAGCAGGCCTTCGTGCTCTGCCGCGGCAGTATCATCGAGCTGCATCACCTGCCGTCCGAACTGCGCCCTGCCTTGGCAACGGGAAAGGAAAGCCTCGGGCCCATGAGCCTGCAGGTCATGGAGCGGCGCCTCATTACCGAGACGCTGAGACTTTCCGCCGGAAACAGGAAACGGGCGGCTCAGATCCTGGGCATCAACACCAGTACGCTTTATAGGAAGATCGAGGCCCTCGCTATCGAGGTGCCCGAAACAGACGGCCGGGGCAGGCGGAGATAGGCATACACCCCGCGACGGAATCGTGGTATCGAGATAGTTCCGAGGATCATAAGGAGGACACCATGGAGCCCGGCATCATGACAACACTGGGCTGCATCCCCTGCTTTGTCCGCCAGGCACTGGAAACGGCCAGACTTTCGACCGTCGACCCCGAGGTCCACGAGCGAATCGTGCGCGAGACATTGCTTGTCATTGCGGACATGGACATGAAGAAGGTTCCTCCGGTGATCTCCCAGCAGATCCATCGGCATCTGAGGAAGCTCACCGGGGTGGACGACCCGTACCTTGCGGCCAAGGACAGATTCAATCGTATGGCCCTTGAAATGCTGCCCGAGATCGAGGCCAGGCTGGCGAAAGCGCCGGATCCTTTCGGCATGGCGACCCGGCTGGCCATTGCAGGCAACGTCATTGATCTGGGCGCCAAGGCGGACCTGAAAGAGGATGATGCCCGTACTGCGGTGGCAAGGTCCATGGAAGAACCTTTCCACGGAGACCTTGATGCCTTCCGCCGGGCGGTTGAGAGCGCCGAACGGATTCTTTACCTGGGAGACAACGCGGGCGAGATTGTCTTCGACCGGCTTCTTATAGAGCAGCTTTCCCCTCGGCCGGTGGTTTTTGCAGTGAGAGGAGTGCCAGTGATCAATGACGCCACGGTTCACGATGCACTCCAGGCAGGACTCCAGAATCTCGTCGAGGTGATCGATAACGGGTCGGATGCCCCAGGGACGGTTCTGGCAGACTGCAGCGAAGAGTTCCGCAGGCGTTTCCACGATGCCGATCTGATCGTCTCCAAGGGCCAGGGGAACTTTGAGACCCTCTTCGGCGAAACGGCACCCATATTTTTTCTGTTCAAGGTGAAGTGTCCTGTGGTTGCCCTGCACACAGGGCTGCCGGTGGGGACCCACGTGCTGAAACAGTTCGATCGCGTCCATAAAAGGGAATTTGTATCATAGCCCAGAAAGATGTATTCTTAGACAATGACAAGAACCGGTCCCTTTCAGCGGCACACCGCCCAGTATGACGGGTGGTTCGAGGAATACCGCTTTGTCTACGAGGCTGAACTGCGGGCGGTCGGATCCATGCTGCCGCCCGGGAAACGAGGACTGGAGATCGGTGCCGGGACCGGCAGTTTCGCCGTTCCCTTAGCCATTGACGTGGGCATAGAACCATCCGGCAACATGCGGGCGCGTGCCCGTGAAAAAGGCATGAATGTCCTGGGGGCCGTGGCCGAGCACCTCCCCTTCAGGGACGCAGCCTTTGGTTTTGTGCTCATGGTGACGACGCTCTGCTTCCTTGATGATGTACCTGCGTCCTTCCGGGAATCCTCAAGGGTCCTGACCGACGGTGGAGACCTCATCATCGGGTTCGTGGACCGCACAAGCCGCATCGGGCAGGAATACGTACGGCACCAGCATGAGAATGTGTTCTACCGGGAGGCGACGTTCTACTCCGTCGAAGAGGTCGTCGATGCACTGGAAGCCGCCTGCTTTGGGGATTTCATCCTCTGCCAGACCATCTTTGACGACCTTCCCCGGATAACCGAACACGAGGAGGTCAGGCCCGGTCACGGGAAGGGTTCGTTCGTCGTGATACGAGGCAGGAAGCAATGACACCGGGCATGAAGACCATGGTAACGCACGAGGAGATCGACGAGGCACGAAAGGTGCTCGATCTTCCCGAGCGGGCGACCATGGGGGAGATCAAGTCCAGTTACCGGAGGCTCCTCAGAAAATGGCATCCCGACAGGTGCATGGAACAGGATGAACGGTGCGCTGAGATGACGAAGAGAATCGTTGCAGCCTACGAGACCGTCATGGCCTACTGCAGACACTACAGGTACTCCTTCACGGTCGAAGAGTTCTCCAGGATCGCCTCTGATGATGACTGGTGGATGAGACGGTTCGGAACAGACCCGCTCTGGGGCGATCTGAAGAAGCGGAAATAGGTCCGGTGGGCACGGCGGCAAAACGGAGGAAATCATGAGGGTCATCGTCATCGGCGGCGATGCCGCGGGCATGAGCGCGGCGAGTCAGGTCAAGCGTCAGAGGCCCGAATACGAGGTCATCGTCTTCGAGCGGGGTGAGTACATATCGTATGCGGCCTGCGGCGTCCCATACTATGTCGGGGGAGCGGTGGCCGGCCTGGACGACCTCGTCGAGGTCTCTCCAGAGGAAGCAAGGGAAAAGCGAAGGGTCGACCTGAGGCTTCGCCACACGGTCGTGGCTATCGATCCATCGAAGCGGACCGTGACGGTTGAACATGACGGGGCGCAGGCAGTGGAGCCCTATGACCGGCTCCTCATCGCCACCGGAGCCAGGGCCCAGTCCATGGGGATCGACGTCGGGGCATATCCGAACGTCTTCACCATGAACGACCTCTATGACGCGGCCCGGATACGGGAATTCCTCGTTGACCGGAAGCCGAGAAGCGTGGCCGTGATCGGCGGAGGCTACATCGGGCTCGAGGCGTGCGAGTCGTTTCGCCAACAGGGGGTGGAGACCACGCTGGTCCACCGCCGGGAAGACCTCCATCGCTCCTTTGAAAAGGAGCTCTCAGACATCATCAAAGAGAAACTGACCGAACAGGGGGTGAGCCTCAGCCTTGGGCGGCCGTTCTCCGGACTGGAACAAAGGGGCGACAGGATAGGGATCGTTCGTGACGTGGATGTCCTCGAGTTCGATGCGGTCCTGCTTGCCGTAGGCGTGGAACCGAACAGCGACCTCGCCAAGGCCGCGGGTGTCGAGCTGGGAGCCAGCCGGGCCATCCGGGTGAACGAGTTCATGGAGACCAGCGTCGCGGGGATCTATGCAGCGGGTGACTGTGCCACTGCCAGGTTGACCACCTTCGGGCTCGAGGTCCATGCCCCGCTGGCCCTCAAGGCGAACAAGCAGGGCCTCATAGCGGGCATGAACATAGCAGGCGGTCGGGAGGCCTTTGCAGGGGTCCTGAACACGGCCATCACCAAGGTGTTCGACCTCGGCGTGGCGCGCACCGGACTGTCCTTTGACCAGGCCGTCGAGCTGGGGCTCGACCCCGAGAAGGTCGTGGTCACATCGAGAGACCGGGCGCGGTACTACCCGGGGGCCATGCCCATGACCTCCCTCGTGATTATCGGGAGAAAGGACCGGCGCGTGCTCGGCGCGCAGCTGTCCGGCAGGATTGAGTCGGTCAAGCGGATCGATGTCTATGTGTGCGCCCTCTCCAACCGCATGACCATCGATCAGGTGTTCGACCTCGATCTTGCCTATGCCCCGCCCTTTTCCCCGGTGTACGACCCGGTGCTGCTCGCGGCTCGGGTGGCTCGGAAGAAGAAATGACCCCCATCAACGAGGGGAGCTCGATGTTCAATCCAGGGTGACCTTGGGTCTGTCCTCCCCGGGCTGTGCCGGTGCGTTCAGCCTGCTGTAGTAGGGACCCTTGGTCAGGTACAGGGCTGCCAGCGGGTTGTGGCCCAGCACCCGGTCCTTGACCGCGAGCACCGTGCACGGGACCCTGCAGTACCTGATAAACAGGGTGTCGTGCCCCACGCAGAGCCCGAGCAGGATGGCCAGGTCCACCTGCTCGGCGTTGAGCACCTCGGCCTGGGCAACGGGGTTGCACATGGGTTCCATGAGGGGTGCCATGATCTTCTCCTCGCCCGTGAGGCCGATGTCCTCCTTGGGGATGCGGCCCACCTTGCAGTTCACGGACACCACCTCGAACCCCTTGGCCTCGAAGATGCCCGTGAGCATCTTCGCCTCTTCCCGCAGCCCCACGCAGAAGGCGATGCCGAGTCGCGTGTACCCGCACTTCTTCGCGAACTCGATGGTCTCCTCGATGCGGGGGATTTTCGTCCTGATCCCGGTAGCGGTGAGCTCGTAGCATTGGGCCTCCTGGATGGAGGCCAGTCGGGCGAATTCCTTCACCGAGGGCTTGGCGTATTCTCCAGCCACCCGTTCCATGACCTCCGGGAAACGCCGCATGGGGCAGAAGGCAGGCGCTTCCTCCAGGGGCGGCAGTGGTGCGCCTGCGGGGATCATGGGGTAGCAGGCTGTGCCCGGACACTGTGCGCAGATGGTTTTTCTCTCCCTGGTTTCATTCCCCATGACATCCTCCTTGCAGGGTTGATCTGGAGAGAGATCATACGCGATCAGGAAGGGCAAGGGAAGGCCGTGGTTTTGATTTCCGCTATGAGATAGGAAAAGGAGTGATCGTTAGAAGGATTACCGGCTCGTTTCCCCGAACGCAGCGTTTTCGACCTCGCGCAGGAACGCGTTGAGGTCGAGGCCCAATGTGCGTGCGAGAGACTCGACGGTCTCGAAGAGGCAGGAGCAGCAGACGCACGCCCCCGCCCTGGCGTCATAGCTGCGGAAGACCGCCTCGGTGGAGCGGTATGCGGACACCACGTCCAGCACGGTCATGTCCTTTGTGATGCGTGGTTCACTGCGGGAGTGGTGCATGGGTTACCTTCGATACGCCGAGACCAAGCACTTCGCCGAGCGCCCGGGAGATCTGTTTGATGATGTCCATGACCTGGGTGGCGGGTGTCGGCTGCGCATAACGGCCTGCGAGGCGGTTGGCCATCGCGGCCGCGGCTGCCGCCTCCGGGACGGCATAGCCGGCCTCGATGAGGACGGAGACGATACCCGTGACGGTGTCCCCGGTGCCGCCGATTGGCTCCAAAACAGGCACCGAGGGCTCGCTCACCGCCTCCAGGATCCCGCTCCTGTCAGCAACGTAATCCATAGCCCCTTTGACGAGAAGGTATCGTGCAGCGTTTCCGTGTGCATAGGCCCTGGCGATAAGCTCGGGTGCCCGGTTCGACTCGTGGAGGATGAAGCCTCGGGTGTAGAACGGGTGCGGCGCGTTCTCGTCCGCCAGAAAGGCCAGTTCCCCCATGTCCGGGGTGAAGAGGTCGAAGCGCTGTGCGTGCCCGCTCATCTTGGCCGCGTACATGAACCCTGCGTCCGCTATGAGCATGGGCGGCCTGTGCACGGACAGCACGGCGTTGATGACCTTCTCGTTCCAGTGGGCAATGGGCTGGAGGTAGTGGAAGGTCATGACCGAGAAGGAATGGTCGGCCGCGTGTTCGGTGAGGAAGTGGTAGAGCTCCCTGCTCCCCCTGCCGTGGCCGATGTCACCCACCAGAAAGCCATAGGGCGACTCTTTCCCCAGGGCCTGAGATGCAGCCACGGCCGCGGCCATGAGGGCCGGTGTGCCACGGTTGATGTCCACCCGGTTGCCGCGGATCTCGAGCCACGGGCCGGAGACCGAAAGGGGGCCGTGGGTCAGGGGGAAGTCCCTGATCGGAACGGTGCCGACTATGGCGAGCATCGCTTCCCGACCTCCTCGTAGGCGAGCTGCAGGGCATAGGCGCACAGGGTGTGACCGATGTCCTTGGGGCAGGGGGCCTCGTCAAGGCGTTTTCCGGTCATTTCGTGCGCGAGATAGGGGACGTCCGGGCAGCCGCCCCCGGATATGTTCACGATCACGAGGGTGTTCTTGTCCACGGTGATCTTCATGTTCGCGGCCCTGACCATGAGGTAATCGCCGAAGTCCGTGATTGCATAGAGATCCACGGGCTTCAGCAGGGGGCTGCTCACCGGCACCACGGCCTCGGGGATTACGCCCGAATCCTCCAGGATCTTCAGGACCTTCAGCTCCTCCATAAGGGGAAATTCGATGACCAGGTCGCAGCCGGTGCGCACCTCGGGCGGGGGGCCCATGACCCGGATGTCCTTCCACCCGGCCTTCCGCAGGGCCTTTTCCGCCTGCAGCACCTCGCTGGTGTTCTGGAAGACAAGGAACCCCAGGTCCACGTCCCTGGCCTCGGGTTCAGCTGTTGTCTTTTTTCTGAAGAACGCCACGCTCAGCCCTTTTTCAGGGTGATCCGGTACCCGTCTCCGTCCGGCTGGACGTCCCTGACGTCCCAGCCCTTGCTGGAAGCGGCCCGGCTCACGTTCTCCTTGGACGTGTCCGTGTCCACGAGCACCGTGAACTCACCCGTGCCCATTTCCTTGATCTTCGCCATGGTCATGATGACCGGCTGGGGGCAGGAAAGGCCCCGCGCATCTACGGTGATACTCATGGTCTTCCTCCTTATGCAGCGCTCTTGCGCATGGTGAAGCCGATGGCCAGGCAGGCGGCGAATCCCACCACCACGCCTGCGATGCCGTGCGGGCCGACGCCCTGAGGTGAACTTGCAAGACCGAAGTTATGGGCAATGCCCGCGCCCACGATCATGCCGATGACGAACACCGCGGCGTCGCCGTCACCCTCGCCGGCCAGGAAGAGCTGCCTGCCCGGACAGCCCCCTGCCAGGGCAAAGGCCAGGCCCGCCAGCGCCATGCCCAGGAAGTTCCAGACGTGCATGGTGTGGGCGACGGGCTGTCCGGTGAACCCCGCGTGGAACTGCCCCAGCACGAGGTTGGTGACGAAGGCCGCCGCCGCCAGGCTCAGGATGCCCATGAACAGGTGCGTCTGGCCGAACAGGACCAGGTCGCGGATGGCCCCCATGGTGCAGAACCTGCTTCTCTGGGCAAGAAACCCGATGGCCAGCCCGATGCCGAGGGACACGAAGAGCGGGGCGTTCATGGAGCCCGGCCCTTTCAGGCTGTAGAACAGGATGTCGTTTTTCGGTTCTCCGGCAAGGGGCGGAAAGACGAGGGCCAGGGCGAGAAATCCTGTCATGATCGCCGCCAGTACCAGCCCTGCCGCACTGTGGGTCTTTTCGGTGCGGCCCAGGTTATAGCCCGATTTGAGGAAAAGTGTGCCGATCCAGATCCCGAAGGCGAGACCGAGGATCCCCAGGATTGCATTCAGGTCGCCGCCGGAGAGCCTGAGCAGTGCCCTCCAGGGACAGCCCAGGAATACCAGGGCACCGATCATGGCGAACACCCCGAGCACGAACCTCACGATGGGTGCGGAGCCGGCCCGGGGACGGAACTCCTTAAACAGCAGTGCGGCCACCAGGGAGCCCAGGACGAACCCGATGATCTCGGGACGCATGTACTGCACCACCTCGGCCCGGTGGAGCCCCAGGGCGCCGGCGATGTCACGTTCGAAGCATGCCACGCAGATGCCCATGTTGCCTGGGTTGCCCAGCTTCTGCAGCAGTGGCGCGAGGACGCCGATAAGGGCGCCTACGGCCATGATGCCCCCCAGTGTTGCGAATACGTTCTTCATCTTCATGCACCAACCTCCTCCCCTGGATAGTCGGCCGGATACTGGATTCATTCCCGACGACAGAAGATGAACCTACTTGAATAATAAATGTATGACAAATGTTTCTATTGAATTAATGATAAGATTGCATTCAATATATGAATAGTTCAGGCAGGATGAAGAGAATACTGTATTCATGCGCTTCAGGCCTTATACCACGCCGGTAAGCATGAGGACCATGGTGACGAACGCCAGGCCGATCCGGTAGTACCCGAAGATCTCGAGTCCGTGCCTGTTCAGGTAGGCAACCATCCACTTCACCGCAACCACGGCCGAAAGGAAGGCCGTCACGATGCCGATGGCGGGTGAGATCCACCCGAACTGGACGAGCATCACCGGCCCTTGACTGACGATCTCGTAGCAGGTGGCGGCCCCTAGGGTGACGAGGCCGAGGATGAAGCTGAACTCCACGGCAGCCTGGACCGACAGACCCACCAGGATGCCCCCCAGGATGGTGACGAGGCTCCTGCTCACCCCGGGCCACATGGCGACGCACTGGATCAGCCCGATGATGAGAGCGCCTTTCATGGTCAATGCCCCGAGATCCATGCCCCGTTCACGATGGTGATGCACACGCTTTGCCACCAGGAGGATGGCGATGCCGCCTGCCAGCCATGCCAGGGTGACGGGACAGATCCCGAAGAGGCGTTCCTTGATGAGTTCTCCGAAGGCGAGGCCGATGACTGCGGCCGGGAGAAAGGCCACCATCGTGTTCCTCGCCAGGCCGAGGCCCTGACGGTCGCGGCCGGCGAGCCCCTGGAACATGGAGGAGACCCGGTTCGGGTAGAGCCAGATGACCGCGAGGATCGCCCCGATCTGGATGGCTACCACGTAGGCGTCCGAGGCGGACTTGCCCTCGGGCGTGGTCCCGATGCCCAGCAGGCGGCTGACGAGGTACAGGTGGCCGGTGGAACTCACGGGGAGGTACTCGGTGAGGCCCTCGGTGACGCCGAGGACGACGGCCTGGAGAAAAGTCATCCCGTGCCCGTCGACCGCGCCCAGGGCGGCAGTGCACAAGCCAAAGATACAGAGCACGACAAGCACGGCAATTCTAACCGGATACATATGAATGTTCCCTACCAGTCATTTCTCCGGGAGTACAGAGGTTTTCCAGCGCCTCAGGATCTCCCTGACCGCGGCGAACTCAAGGTCCCTGACGCCCTGGACGTGCAGGGCCTCCTCATACGGGAGTGTGACCGAGTCCTGGTCCGCGTGTCGTTTCGGTTCCACCTGGAGCGCATAGGAGTTGATCTGTCTGTCCCAGAACCACCAGGCGCTGCCGAACTGTATGTACTCAGGGTCCAGAAAGACTGTTCGGCCCAGGTCTTCCATGAGCCTCCTGCCTGCATCGCTGTTCTCTATGCACAGTGCAAGGTAGGCGATCCGGTACTCCACGGTCTCGGCGAGGGAAAGGGCTGCAAGGGGTTCGAGGGTGTGCGGGTCCTGGGACCTGTCCGTGAGGAAGTGGCCCCAGCAGCACTGGAGGGTGAAACAGCAGGTCATTTTTGTGAAGGCGTCGACGATGTCCCTGATGGGCGCATCGATCTCGTTCATGGCCAATCCTGCAATGGACCTTCTCCTGTCCTCATGAAAGGAGGAGTGATCCACCAGGGGCTTCAGGTTGGTGAAGGTCTCCATGGAGAGTCTTTCAGGGGACCTGCCTGCCGGTTTTTTCTTCAGAGAATTTCCCGTCGGGAGGTCTCGGCCTCCTCCCCGCGCTGAGGCTGATGGAGCCTGTTGGACAGGTATGGATGCAGGTGCCGCAGGCGAAGCAGTCGGGGATGATGCGTTCCCGGGTGAGGATGGCACCCATCACTGTGGACGGACATGCCTTTTCGCAGGCCCTGCAGGCGATGCAGGTATCGTAGTTCACCCGGATCCTGGTTACGCTGACCTTTTCTCCCAGCCACCCGATGAGGCCGAAGGGGCAGAAGAAATGGCACCAGGGCCTGTAGATGAAGAGGCTTGCGGCGAGGATTGCCATGGTGAACAACGCACCGCCGAGGATGAGGGCTCCAGGATGAAATACCTTGAAAGGATCGATGGGCTCTATGATGTCAAGCGCCCATGCGAGTGCTGCAAAGGTGAGCACGGAAAAGAGGATGACCCTCACGGTGTTGGTGATGATGAAGGGAATCTTGTACTGCCTCATGATGCCAGAGGTGTCTTTCCTGTTGCGGTTGAGCCTGAAGAGCAGGTCCTGCAGTGTACCGAGCTGGCACCCCCAGGAACAGATGAACTTGTTGGCCGCGATGACCATGACCATGAAGGCTGCAAACGCGAAGAGGCGGGGCGGAAAGATAGCACCGGATTGTCCGTAAAGGATTATGGCGTCTTTGACCGTTCCCATGGGATTTGGGTCGGAGCCGAACAGGACCCCGAACAGGATCGCTGCAGACAGGTAGAGGGCCTTGCGCCTTGACGGGGTGATGACCTTCCTGCGCATGAGTATGAAAACCATGATGAGGAAGGCGGTCCAGAGGACGAACTTCAGAGTTATCTTTTTCCAGTTCTTGGATGATTGTTCTGCTGCAACGGCAAGGGCACGTTCCAGCGCCCGTGTTGCCCTCTCAGGGCTGATACCGAGGTCTGTAATGGTCTTATCGAGATCTGCATCCACTTTCAGCGAAAAGGCCTTCATGAGTGTCTGCTCAGGGATGTGGTGCGTGCGGGCGAGATTCCTTATTGAGAGGATATCGTCGGGTATAAGCATGAGAGGGGCGTCGCCCTTGTGTGCCTTTTCTCCCCAGAGACCGGTCGAGAGAAAGGACAGGGCGACTACGGCGGCTATGAGGATGATGGCCTCGGTTAAGACCAGCACTTTTTTCCTGTCGGGTGCCTGCATAGGGACCTCCTCAGGGAAGTATCTTCAGCAGTATGGCGCTTATCCTCCGTCCGCCAGTTCCTTCAGTGCTTTGCGGTCGTACACGGTTATCATCCTGCCGTCGACACGGAGCAGCCCGTCCTCGCTCATTTTTTTCAACGCACGGGACAAAGCCTCGGGGGTGGCCCCGATGATCTTGGCCAGCTCCCGGTGTGTGATGGCCAGCTCCAGGCTGCACTGCGAGCCGGTATCCTGCTTGGCAAGGTCGTGGAGGATAAACGAGGCGACCCGCTGGGGGATCTCCTTGAGGGCGAGGGACTCCACGAGGCGCATGGTCTCCTTCAGGCGCAGCGAGAGCACCCGGATGATGTTGAGCAGGAGCATGGGCTCCTGCCTGACGATGTCCTCCACCGCGGATCCCGGGATGGTGAGGATGGTCGTCTTCTTAAGCGTCACGGCGCTCGCCGGGAAATCGTTGGAGGCAAAGGCCGTGCACAGGCCGAAGGGATCTCCCGGGCCGAGGAGGGTGAGTGTCTGTTCCCTCCCCTCGGCCGAGCTCTTGGAGAGTTTCACCTGGCCGTCGAGCACCACGGAGAGGCTCCTGACCGGGTCTTCCTCGTTCACGACCGCCTCGCCGGCCCGGTAGGTTCTGAGCAGGGCCTTTCGGGATATGGTCTCCAGGAGATCCTCTGAAAGTCCCTGGAAGAGAGGAGTTGAGCGGAGCTCGTTGTGTTTTTTCATAAATAATGCGCCCTGTTGATCTGGATCAATGAAATCTCCATCAGGAATGCCTAACTATACTGCAGATCCCAAAAAAACCAAAGCGACAAAGGATAAAGGAGGAACCAATGAGCAACAGCGAACAGATTGTCCATGCCGATGATACAACTTTTGAACCCCTTGTTCTCAAGTCCGACAGCCCTGCCCTGGTGGATTTCTGGGCACCCTGGTGCGGACCCTGCAGGGCCATCGGTCCGGTTCTGGAAGAGATCGCGAAGGAGTATGACGGAAGGCTCAGGGTGGTCAAGGTGAACGTGGACGAAAGCCCCGAGGTCTCCCGTAAATACGGGATACGGAGCATCCCCTCGCTGCTCTTCATCCAGGGCGGGGCCGTGAAGGAATCCCGGATCGGCACCATGCCCAAGGCCCAGCTGGCCGCCTTCATCGACAGGAACATGGGCTGAGGTCTGCCATGGGTGATTTCCTGGTGTTCATCGCAATCGTCGGTGTATGGTTCGTTCTCCAGGCCTGGGTATTGCCCAGGCTCGGGGTCCCCACGTGAGTCTCCCCCGGCTCCTGCCAGGTGGCAGACAGAAAAAAGGACAAGGGTAAGGACCATGGATAACCCTGGTCGTACAGGGTACGTACCTTTTCAATCACGGTGTGCGTCTTATTATTAAGAAGAAGGACTTGCTTCAGGGGTTTGTCCATGAAGAAGAGACAAAGCGGAATCTCCAGGCGGACGTTCCTCGCGGCTGCGGCGACCGCAGCCCTGGCCGGAACGGTGGGATTGCCAGAAAAGGTCAGAGCCGCAGGCAGCGGGACCGTTGCCACCCTCATCGACCTGAGCCTGTGCGACGGGTGCCGGGGCAGAGAAACGCCGGCCTGCGTCGCGGCATGCAGGGCGAAGAACGCAGGCGTGGTGCCGGTCCCTGTCGATCCCATCCCGGAACTGTTCCCCAGGGGCAGGATAGAAGACTGGTCGACGAGGCAGGGGGTGAAGGACCGCCTCACCCCGTACAACTACCTCTTCGTCCAGAAGGCGGACGTGGAATACGAAGGCAGGACGCAGACCGTCTACATCCCCAGGCGCTGCATGCACTGCGACAACCCTGCTTGCGCCACCATCTGCCCCTTCTCGGCAAATCACAAGTATGAAACCGGGGCGGTTGCCATCGACAAGGACATCTGCTTCGGCGGCGCCAAGTGCAAGGAGGTATGCCCCTGGGCCATTCCCCAGCGGCAGTCCGGCGTGGGCATCTACCTGCACATCCTGCCGACGCTCGCAGGCAACGGGGTCATGTTCAAGTGTGACCTCTGCCGGGACCTGCTCCTCGAAGGCAAGGAGCCCGTGTGCATCCCTGCCTGCCCGAGAAAGGCAATGAGCATCGGCCCCAGGGAAGAGATACTCGCCGAGGCCGAGCGGCGGGCTGCGGCAATGAATGGTTTCATCTACGGAAAGGAGGAGAACGGCGGCACCTCCACCCTGTACGTTTCGCCGGTGCCTTTCGATGCCCTGAATGCGGCCATCGAGAAGGGTCCGGGCAGGCCCCACCTGGCCGAGGCGCCGCGGAGGATGGAGAAGACCGATCCCATGGGCAAGGCAGTGATGGCCTCGCCGCTCCTCGGTGTCGTCGCCGGTGTTGCCGCCGTTGCAGGCGTGCGGATGAAGAAAGACAGGGAGGAGCCCCATGAGTGACCGTCTGACCGATGAAAAGGGGCTGGTGAAGAGGCACGACATCATCGTGCTCATCGAGCACTGGGCCATAGCGCTCTCAGGGCTTGCCCTGATCCTTACCGGGCTCTTCGAGCTCCCCATTGCCCGGCGCTACTTCGTCACCGAGATCCCGGGGCTGCGGTGGTCGGGAGACTATATCTTCTCACTGCAGCTGCACTACGCATTCTCGGTGGTCTTCATCGGCGCGAGCATGTTCCACGTGGTCTATCACGGGCTCATGGGACACCGGGCCATCCTGCCCAAGCGGGGCGACCTCAGGGATTCCTGGGAGGTGATCAAATCCTTCCTCGGCTCAGGGCAGGAACCACCTTTTGCAAAGTACCTCCCCGAGCAGCGCCTCGCCTATGTGGGGATTGTGGTCATCGTCGCCGGACTCATCGCGAGCGGGCTGGTCAAGACCTGGAAAAACCTCTTCGCCCCGGACATGTCCCTGACGGTCGTTCTCTGGGCCACCTGGGCCCACAACCTCTTCTTTGCCCTCTTCGTGCTTGCCTTTTTCGCCCACATGGCGGCCATACTCATCACGCCCAACCGGCCCATGATCCGGGCCATCCTTACCGGCTGGATACGACGCGACTACGCCGAGCACCGCCACCCCCTGTGGATCGCCGAGATGGCCGGTGACATGGCGCGTGAACGGGAGGGGGGCATGACAAAAGATGAGGGCCAAGAAGATAGAGTCATAGCCGAGTCGATGGAGGTCCCTTCTGAAGGGGATACGAGCCCGACGGCAGAAGGTTCTGCCGATGAGCGCGACGCATAACCCCCGGATCTTCCAGGAATCGAGCGGTTGTGGTAAGAAGCGGGGGGCAGGCCCCTGGAGAGCGGGACCATGAATCCCCCGGAAGAAGCATAATGGTGCAGAAACAGAGGAGCTGGAAAACCACGACCCCCACGGATGCCATACTGGAGAGCATCTCGGACGGGGTGTTCACCGTGGACGAGAACTGGATCGTCACCTCGTTCAACCGGGCCGCCGAGGAGATCACCGGCATACCCCGCAACCAAGCGGTGGGCCGGCTCTGTTCCGAGGTCTTCCGCTCCAGCATGTGCGAGGTGGACTGTGCGCTGAAGCGGACCCTCATGACCGGCAGGCCGATCATAGGCAGGTCCTGCTACATCATCGATACGCAGGGGCAGCGCATCCCCATCAGCGTCTCCACGGCCGTGCTGAGGGATGCGAGTGGGCGAGTCACCGGCGGGGCGGAAACCTTCCGCGACCTCACCGAGCTCGAGGAACTCCGCCAGGAACTGAAAGGGCGTTCCCATGTGGGGGAGCTGGTGAGCCGGAGCCCCACCATGCAGAAGGTGTTCGAGGTCATCCCTGCCGTGGCGGCCAGCCCCAGCACCGTGCTCATCCTCGGCGAGACCGGCACGGGCAAGGAGGTCGTTGCCAGGACCATCCATGCCCTGAGTCCTCGCCGCCAGGGGCCTTTTCTCGCGGTCAACTGCAGCGCGCTTCCGGACACTCTCCTCGAGTCCGAGCTCTTCGGCTACAAGGCAGGGGCCTTCACGGGGGCCACGCGGGACAAGCCCGGCAGGTTCGCCCTGGCAAAGGGCGGGACCCTGTTCCTCGACGAGATCGGAGATGTGAGCCCGGCGCTCCAGGTGAAGCTCCTGCGTGTCCTTCAGGAGCGGAAATATGAGCCGCTGGGCTCCACCCGGACCGAGACCGCGGATGCCAGGATCATCGTCGCCACCAACAGGGACCTGGCCAAACAGGTGAAACAGGGCCAGTTCCGCGAAGACCTCTACTACCGGGTGAACGTGGTCCGCCTCGAACTGCCGCCGCTGAGGAAGAGGAAGGAGGACCTCCCCATCCTGGTGGAGCAGTTCGTCGCACACTTCAACGCCCTGCAGAAGAAATCCGTCCAGGGGATCACCTCCGAGGCCCTCTCCCTGCTCATGGCCCACGACTGGCCGGGCAACATCCGGGAGCTCGAGAATGTCGTGGAGCGTGCCTTCATCCTCTGTGCCAGGGGCTCCATCGGTATCGGGCATCTGCCCGAAGAGCTGACCGAGCGCTATGCAAAGGGAAAGGCCCAGAGTGGGATGAGATCGGCCAGGGACCTTGTCGAGGCCCAGGCCATCCGGAAGGCCCTGGAGCGAAACGGGAACAGCCGCCTGGCCGCAGCCCGCGAGCTCGGCATCCACAAGAGCACCCTGTTCAGGAAGATGAGGCGGTACGGGATTGCAGTGCCGGAAAGAACAGGACCTGCCGGAGCCCGGAGGGAATAGACGCAACTTTGCGACCATCGTTAGAGGCCATAGTCGCAAAAAAGCGACCACCGGGGCCGGGTCAACATCCCAGAGAATATCAAGAAAACAGTATTTCCGGCATGTTGGCTGTCGCGAACACGATGTCGTGACCATGGCACGATCTGTGCTGGATACCTGGGCGGATGGACAGCAACGACCGCATGAAAACAGCATTCCCCTTCTGGAACAACAGGATCGCACCGGTCTTTGACGTGGCGCGGCAGCTCCTGGTTGTGGAGGTCGATGCAGGCCGGATTCTCAGCGAGAGCGAGGAAACCATACCGGCCGATGACCTGGGAGCGAAGGTCGAATGCCTGGCCAGGCTCGGGGTGCACACCCTGGTCTGCGGGGCCATATCGCGGCCCATGCAGGGACTTGTCTCCTCCAGCGGGATAACGCTCATCCCGTTCGTGGCCGGGGATCTGCACGAGGTGATCCAGGCCTGGATCGAGGGCAGGATCCATGATGACAGCTTTGCCATGCCCGGCTGCTGCTCGCAGGTGAGGCAAAGGGACGGGTCCGGTCGGCGTTGGTGCGAGATCGGGGATGCCTCCGGTACGTGCGGCTTCTGTGTATGCCCGCAGTGTTCCCATAGGGAACCCCACGTACGGGGCACCCCCTGCTCGCGGAAGCAATGCCCCACGTGCGGAAGTCCGCTGGTCAGGGGATAGGGTACGGGGATGGAAAGAGAAGGTTGCATACCATGAGTACGAACCCGGGAGGACCGTGGCAGTACAGGTGGGGCAAGAGGATCATCCGGAGGTCCCTGGGGAAAAGGCTTCCCGGTTCTTCGTTGATACTGGGACGCCTCTTCAGGAGGGCGCCCCTTCTCGGTCCTGTGCTGGCGTGGCTGGCAGGGGCAGCCGTGCACGATCTGCGGCAGCCGGACAGCAGGATCAAGGCCTTTGCTCGGCGCCTGCTCGAGAAGCGCAAGGCGCCCCAGCGCGTCAGGACCATAGTTGTGGAGCCATCGGCCATCGAGGGGCCTGATGACGAGAGGGACCACGCCGGCGGCGGCGGGAACAGACGGTAGGCTGGGCTAGGGGGGTATGCGATGAAGAAGATCGGCATCATCATCTGTGACCGCTACCGCGACTGCGGGGGCGGCAAGTGCTTCAGGGCGCTCAGAGAGCGGAAAGGTGCCTTTGCGAGGTACTCTGCCGGCGAAGAGGTCGAGATCGTGGGCTACTCGACCTGCGGAGGGTGTCCGGGGGGCAATGTGGAACAGGTCCCGGCAGAGATGAAGAAGAACGGCGCCGAGGTCATACACCTGGCAACGGGGTTCGTCGTGGGGTACCCTCCCTGCCCGTACATCGGTGAGTTCAAGAAGTACATAGAGACGCAGTACGGTCTGGACGTGGTTATCGGCACCCACCCCATCCCCCTGAAATACCTGACCGTTCACGAGCGGCTCGATTTCTGGGATCGCTCGGGCACGAGAGACCTGGCCGGAGACCTGATGGCGGAAGACCATGAGGTCATGCAGGCCTATGACTGAAGATCAGTTTTCCTGAATGGAAAGCTGAAAGGAGAAGACCATGAAGATTGCATTCACCACGTCCGGCGACGGCCTGGATGCCCCGATAGACATCCGGTTCGGCCGTGCACCGAAGATCCTCGTGTATGACCTGGATACCGGGGCCATCGAGGTCACCGACAACACCCAGAACCTGAATGCCTCCCAGGGTGCAGGCATCCAGGCGGCCCAGAACGTGGCCAGAACCGGAGCCAGGCACCTGGTGACAGGGCATTGCGGCCCCAACGCATTCAAGGTTCTGTCTGCCGCCGGGATCACGATCTACACAACGGATGCCCCCACCATCTCCGAGGCCATCGACCGGTTCAGGGCAGGCAGCCTGACCCCGGCGAATGCAGCGGACGTCGAGGGGCACTGGGTATGACAGGGCAGAGACCTTCCGCGGTGCATATAAACTATGAGCCCATCGGCGTCATCCGCAGTCAGCACACCGTGCCCGAGCAGACGCCGATCCAACCCGTCTATGCACGGGGGTGCCCCGGCAGGGCCGAGGTGCTGCCCGAGTATGTGGAAGGACTGAAAGACCTCGAGGGATTTTCTCATGTCATCCTCATTTATCATTTTCACTGCACTGAAACCGTACATCTGACCGTGCAGCCCTTCCTCCAGGACGTCGATCACGGGGTGTTCTCCACCCGGGCGCCGTGCAGGCCCAACCCCATCGGCCTGAGCATCGTGGAACTGGTGAGCCGGGAAGGCACGATCCTTCATCTCGACGGGCTGGACATCCTCGACGGCACACCCCTGCTCGATATCAAGCCCTATGTGGGCAGGTTCGACCGCATCGAGGGGACGCGGGACGGCTGGCAGCACGAGGTGGATGAATCCACGGCCCGCAGGCGGGGCCGGCGCGGATACAGACCCGGCAGGAAACCGGAGGCAACGTCGTGATCATCTCTGTGGCGTCGGGAAAAGGGGGGACGGGAAAGACCACGGTGTCCGTGAACCTGGCGCGGGTATCCCCCGCGCCGGTGCAGCTCCTGGACTGCGACGTGGAGGAACCGAACTGCCACCTGTTCCTGGGGGGCGAGCTGAAGGACCGGGATGTGGTCACCATGCCCGTGCCCGAGGTGGACGTCGCGCTCTGCAACGGCTGCGGCGCCTGCAGCGCCATCTGTGAGTTCAACGCCATCGCGGCGCTGAAAGACGAGGCCCTCGTGTTCGAGGAACTCTGCCACGGGTGCGGTGGCTGCACCCTGGTCTGTCCCACCAAGGCCATCACCGAGAAGGACCGCCGCATCGGCGAGGTCGAGGTCATCCAGGCCGGCCACATCTCTCTCGTCCAGGGCAGGATCGACGTGGGCGTGGCCATGGCGCCGCCGGTCATACGGGCCGTGAAGGAACGCCTCGACGGGCAGGGCATGGCAATCCTGGACGCGCCTCCGGGCACCTCGTGTCCGGTCATCGCCACCATCAAGGACACCGACCTGGTCATCCTGGTCACCGAGCCCACCCCCTTCGGGCTGCACGACCTGAGCCTGGCCGTGGACATGGTCAGGGAGCTCGCCGTCCCGTTCGGGGTGATCGTCAACCGGGTGGGTATCGGTGATAATCGGGTCCATGCCTTCTGCAGGGACGAGGGGGTGCCCATTTTCATGGAGATACCCGATGATCGCCGCATTGCCGAGGCCTATTCCAGGGGAGAACTCATGGTGGATGCGCTGCCCGAGTACCGCGATCTCTTCGGCAGGCTCCTGGCGACGGTGAAGGGGTATGATAAACAGGCAAGGAGGGCGACCCATGCCGACCTATGAATATGAATGCACGGCGTGCGGCCTGCATTTCGAGCGCGAGCAGGCCATGACCGATGCACCGCTGGAACACTGTCCCCAGTGCGGAGGTGCGGTCCGCAGGGTGGTCAGCGGCGGCACGGGGTTTTACTTCAAGGGCGGCGGTCCGGGAAGGGCCGCATCCCGTACAGGCTCGTGCTCTCTGGAGACCACGGGAAAGACCTGCTGCGGGAGGGGTGAACGCTGTGGAGCGCCCCGGTGCGAGGAGTGAGGCTGTCGTGAGCGGTCAGGGTCGAAGCATACAGGAGCTTGTCGTCATCAGCGGCAAGGGTGGTACGGGCAAGACCAGCCTGGCTGCCTCGCTGGCCGTGCTGGCACAGGACGCGGTCATAGCGGACTGCGACGTGGACGCGGCGGACATGCACCTGCTCCTGAAGCCGCAGGTCATGTCGAAGAACGAGTTCGTCAGCGGCCGCGAGGCCGTGATCAGGCAGCAGGACTGCACCGGGTGCGGCACCTGCGAGGACCTGTGCCGGTACGATGCCATCGTGCGGGACAAGACAGGATCGGGCCGGGACACCTTCCGTGTTGACCCCGTATCCTGCGAGGGCTGCGGGGTGTGCGCGCACTTCTGTCCGGAGCAGGCCATCGATTTTCCCGACCGTTCCTGCGGGCACTGGATGGTCTCGCAGACCAGGTGCGGGCCCATGGTCCACGCCAGGCTGGGCATCGCGGCCGAGAACTCGGGCAAGCTCGTCTCCATGGTGCGCAGCGAGGCCCGTCGCATCGCCGAGGAGCAGGGGCATTCCCTGATCATCGTGGACGGCCCCCCGGGCATCGGCTGCCCGGTCATCGCGTCTTTGGGCGGTGCTACACAGGTGCTCGTGGTCACCGAGCCCACGGTATCCGGGGAACACGACCTCGAACGGGTCCTCGCACTGGCGAGGCATTTCGGGGTCCCGGCAGTGATCTGCGTGAACAAGTGGGACCTGAACCCTGCCATGACAGAGCGGATAGAGAAGCATGCCATGGGGGCCGGGGCCCGGCTCGCAGGTCGCATCAGGTACGATCCCGGCGTTACCAGGGCACAGATCAGGGAACTCACCGTGGTGGAGACGGATACGGACTCGGCCGGCGACATCAGACAGGTATGGGAGAATCTTACGCCATCAGGAGGCTGAAATGGATACGGACGCACACAGGACACTTTCAGGCACAGCCATGGACCATGCCGAGAACCCGAGGAACATGGGGCCCCTGCCTGCCTTCAATGGACATGCCAGAGTCACCGGTCCCTGCGGCGACACCATGGAGGTCTGGATCTTGGTCAAGGGAGGCAAGGTGGAAAAGGCATCATTCACCACGGACGGGTGCGGTCATTCCCAGGCCTGCGGCAGCATGGCCACGAGCCTTGCCCAGGGGGTGAGCCTGGAAGAGGCCGCGGTCATGGAACAGCAGGATATCCTCGATGCGCTGGGCGGTCTGTCCCGGGACCACGAGCACTGTGCCCTGCTGGCGGCCAACACCCTGAGGGCAGCCTGCGAGAACTATGTACACAGCACGGTGCAGGGGCGCCGGAAGGACCGTCCCGAGGAGACAAAGGCGTGCGGTACCTGCACCGACTCATCCTGTTCGGCCCGCACGCGCAAAGAGGGCGAGAGCGACAAGGACTTCGAGGAACGGCAGAGGCTCGAGAACAGGCTCTGCAGGATAAAGCGCAAGATCGTGGTGCTCTCCGGCAAGGGTGGTGTGGGCAAGAGCACGGTGGCGGTGAACCTGGCCGTTGCCCTGTCCATGGACGGGTGGACCGTGGGGCTCCTGGACGCCGATATCCATGGTCCCAGCGTGCCTACCATGCTGGGCCTTGAGGGACGGAAACCGGAAAGCCGCGACGGAGAGATTTTGCCCATCGAGATCGGCGGGCTCAAGGTCATGTCCATAGGATTCTTTCTCTCCAGCCAGGACGACGCCGTGATCTGGCGCGGCCCCATGAAGATGGGGGCCCTCAAGCAGTTTCTCCGGGACGCGGCCTGGGGCGACCTCGATTTCCTCATCATCGACTCTCCCCCGGGGACGGGCGATGAACCCCTGTCCATCTGCCAGCTCATCGGCAACCTCGACGGCGCGGTCATCGTCACCACACCTCAGCGCCTGGCCGAGGTGGATGTGCGCAAGTCCATATCGTTCTGCAGGCACCTCGGAGTGCCTGTCCTGGGCGTGGTGGAGAACATGAGCGGCTTTGTCTGTCCGCGCTGCGGCGAGGTCACCACGGTCTTCCGGTCCGGCGCCGGCCGCCGCATCGCCGAGGACATGGGCGTGCCGTTCCTCGGGTCGATCCCCATGGACCCGGGTGTCGCAGAGGCCTCGGACGAAGGCTGTCCGTTCATCCACGCCTATGCGAAATCGGCCACAGCCGGCATCATGCAGGAGATCATCCGTCCCATCGCGGAACCGAGCGAGCAGGAGCGGACTGAATAACAGAAGAACGAACGTAAAGGAGAGATGATATATGCGTATTGCCATACCGGTAGCAAACGGAACACTGTGCATGCACTTCGGTCACTGCGAGCGCTTCGCGCTTGTCGATGTGGACCCGGCCACCAGGAAGATCACGGGCCGCCAAGACGTGGCGGCCCCTGCCCACCAGCCCGGCCTGCTGCCCCCCTGGCTCGCCGAGCGCGGCGCCACCTTTGTCATCGCAGGCGGCATGGGCCAGCGGGCCATCGCCCTGTTCAACCAGCAGGGCATTCAGGTCCTCGTAGGCGCCCCTGCCTTGGCCCCCGAGGCCCTCGTGGAGGAGTACCTGGCGGGCAGGCTCCAGGGCGGACAGAATGTCTGCGACCATTGACCTGTCAAGGGCACGGGGAGAAGAATAGAAATAAATAGGTTAGATCTAAGGAGGATCGATTGGCAGACAGGAAGAGAATCGTGATAATCGGCGGGTCCGCGGCAGGACCCAAGGCGGCGGCAAAGGCACGGCGCATGGACGAGCATGCCGAGGTGGTGATCCTCCAGAAGGACGCGGATCTCTCGATGGCGTCGTGCGGTTACCCCTATTACGTCGGAGGGTACTTCGACGACCGGAACATGCTGCTGTGCACGCCTGCGGGCATCGTGCGGGACCCCCAGTTCTATCTCAACGCAAAGAACATCAAGGCAGGAACCAACACCGAGGTCACCGGCATCGACAGGAAAGCGCACGAGGTGTCTTTCAAGAGCCTGCTGACCGGCGTGACAGGCACCGTAGCCTACGACAAGCTCGTCATAGCCACGGGCGCAACCCCCAGGATGCCCCCGATACCGGGGGTGGACCTCAAGGGCATCACCACCCTCCAGTCCATGAAGGACGCGGACTTTCTCAGGAGGGTGCGCGACGAGGGCACCATCAAGAAGGCGGTCATCATCGGCGGTGGTCTCATCGGCATCGAGACCTGCGAGGCCCTGCAGCTGGCCGGCGTGGAGATCACGGTCATCGAGCTGCTGCCCCAGCTGCTGACCTTCCTGGACTGGGACCTGGCCAAGCTCGTGGAAAATCACGTGAAGACCAAGAATGCCAACGTCATTACCGGCAACGGCATCGTCGAGTTCCTGGGCGAGAACGGCAGGCTCACCGGGGTGAAGCTGGCCAACGGGACCGAGCTGCCCTGCGAGCTCGCCGTGGTCGCCATCGGCGTTATACCCAACGTGAAGCTTGCCAGGGAGGCAGGGCTTTCCATCGGGGCAACGGGCGGCATCGAGGTCAACGAGTACATGCAGACCTCGGACCCGGACATCTACGCCGTGGGTGACTGCGTGGAGACCGTGCACCGTATCACAGGCAAAAAGGTGCTGGCCCCGTACGGCGATCTGGCAAACCTCCAGGGCAGGGTGGCTGGAGAGAACGCGGTGATGGGCAACACGGTCATCTTCCCCGGCACGATCCAGACCGGCATCTGCAAGGTCTTCGACTATTCTGCGGGGTCCACCGGCCTGTCCGAGACCTCGGCGAAAAAGAACGGCTACGACGATATCGTCACCGTGATGAACGCGAGCACGGACAAGCCGAATTTCATGGGCGGCGAGCTCATCATCACCAAGCTGGTGTGCGAACGCTCCACCGGGAAGATCCTCGGCGCCCAGTGCATCGGCCCCGGCAACGCGGCCAAGCAGATCGCCCAGTGGGCCATGGCCATCCAGGCGGGCATGCACGTGGAGGACATCGTGAACGCGGACCTGCCGTACGCACCTCCCTTTTCGCTCGCCATCGACCACTTCATCGCCACGGCCCACCTCATGCAGAACAAGCTCAAGGGAAGGCTCAAGGGCGTCTCGCCCATGGAGGTCAGGAAGAAGCTCGACGAGAAGGACAGGCCCTTCTTCATCGATGCCCGGGGTCCCGACGAGTACGAGCAGGTGCGCCTGGGCATCGGCGAGACGCTGATCCCGCTGGGCGCCCTGAGGAGGCGACTCGGGGAGCTTCCCCAGGACAAGGACAGGGAGATCGTCTGCTACTGCAAGATCTCGCTGAGGGGCTACGAGGCAGCCCTGGTGCTCGAGGCCAACGGGTGGAGGAACGTCAAGGTCATGGAGGGCGGCATCGCGGCGTGGCCCTATGCGAGGGAGAAGTGATCTCCCTGCGGTGTGATTCTCTTCACTGGTGAGAAATGGGAGCGGCCGTACACGGCCGCTCCACGATGAACGTGAAGGAGGGATCTATGAAGATGCAAGAAGTTGACAAGGTGGAAATCCTCACCCTGCAGGACAACTACATCGACATCACGGCACTGGACAACTCGGCGGTCGTGCAGCGGGCGGTGCCGCTCAAGGACATGCAGATCAAGAATTCCGTCCTGGCGGAGCACGGGTTCTCGGCCTTTGTCACGGTCCATGCGCAGGGCAAGGCATCGTCCCTGCTCTTCGATTTCGGGTTCTCCGAGGACGGGGCAGCACGCAACGCCGCCATGCTGGGAGCGGATGTAGGTTCTGCGAAGGCCTTCGTGCTGTCCCACGGGCATTCTGACCACACCGGCGGGATCCAGAAGTTCAGCGCCCTCGTCGCCGGCAACAAGGACGCCGTTGAGTTCGTCTGCCACCCCGCGGCCTTCAAGAAGTCGCGGTACCTGAAGTTCGGCGAGGAGATCAAGGTCTACTTCCCCGAGTTCACCAAGGACGCCGTGCTCAAGGAGGGGTTCAGGCTCGTCGAGACCACCGAGCCCTACCCGCTCCTGGACGGGAGTGCCCTGTTCCTCGGCGAGGTGCCCCGGCTCACCGACTTCGAGAAGGGCTTTCCCATCGCCCACCGGGTGGAGGACGGTCACGAGCAGTGGGATGCCATCGAGGACGACACCGGCATCGCGGTGAACGTGAAGGGCAAAGGGCTCGTTGTTTTAACCGGCTGCTCGCACGCGGGCGTGGTGAACACGGTCCGTCACGCCATGAAGGTGGCAGGCGTGGACAGGGTGTGTGCGGTGATCGGCGGGTTCCACCTGAGCGGCCCCTTCTTCGAGCCCATCATCGAGCGGACAACGGACGAGCTCAAGGCCCTGAACCCGCTCTATGTCGTGCCCACCCACTGCACGGGACGCAAGGCCATCATGCACATCGAGCGCGAGATGCCGGGGCAGTTCATCCTGAACATGTCCGGGACGAAGCTGACCTTCAGTGCGTGATTGCACGGTCGCTGAGGGACAAAGGGTGTCTGACTAACCACAATCTGAGGAGGAAACAATATGAAGAACCTATTATACAAGGTGGTCGCACTGGCTGTCATCCTGGGATCCACTGTTTTTGGGGCACCCCAGTATGCCCAGGCAGAGCCCAAGGGGACCGTGGTCATGTTCCATGCGGGGAGCCTTACCATGCCCTTCGAGACCATGGAAAAGGAGTTCGAGACCATGTATCCGGGCGTTGACTTGCAGCGCGAGGCAAGCGGCAGTCAGGCGGCGGCGCGCAAGGTCACGGATCTGAACAAGCCCTGCGACATCATGGCATCGGCGGATTTCAAGGTCATAGACAAACTCCTTGTCCCCAAGCATGCAGACTGGAACATCCGATTCGCCACCAACCAGCTCGTGCTCTGCTATACTGACAAGAGCAGGTTCGCCAAGGATGTGAATGCCGACAACTGGTACGAGATCCTCCAGAAGAAGGAGGTTGTCTGGGGGCACTCGGACCCAAACCTGGATCCATGCGGGTACCGAGCCCTCATGGTGCTCCTGCTGGCTGAGAAGTACTACAAGAAGCCCGGCATCTACGACAGGATGATCGCGAATCGCCCCCAGGCCAATGTGAGGCCCAAGTCCGTGGAGCTCGTTTCATTGCTCCAGACCGGCAACATGGACTACGCGTGGGAGTATCTCTCCGTGGCCGTGCAGCACGGGCTGAAGTATGTGACATTGCCAGATGAGATAAACCTGGGCGACTACAAGAAGGATGACTTTTACTCCCAGGCCGTGGTGAAGGTGACCGGGAGCAAGCCGGGCGAGTTCATGGACATGAAGGGTGAGTCGGTCACCTACGGGGTCACCCTCATAAAAGACGCCCCGAACAGGGAGGCCGCCGTGGCGTTTCTCAAGTACCTGCTCGATCCCAAGGGTGGTCTGAAGGTCCTCAAGGACCAGGGCCAGCCGCCCTTCGTCCCCTGCAGGGTCCCCACGGAACAGATGAAATCCGCACTGCCCGCAGAACTGAAGGGCCTCGTCGAAGTGAAGGACTGACAGGAAGAACATCATGGCGAGGAGGGAGCCGTTCTACTGGGTGTCGGTGTCCTGCGGCATCGTGGTCCTGGCATTCATTCTCCTGCCGCTGGTGGAGATGCTCACGGCGCCCTCCTCGGCCATGCTCAAGGAAACGCTTCACGACAAGAACGTTGTCCAATCGATCTGGCTGAGCGTATACACGGCTTTTGCCGCGGCGGGCATATCCTTCGTGGTGGGAACGCCGCTCGCCTACGTGCTCGCCCGGTCGAGGTTCAGGGGCAAGCACCTCATCGAGAGCATCATCGACCTGCCCATCGTGATCCCGCACCCCGTGGTGGGCATCGCCATCCTGGGCGTGGCCGGGAGGAACCACTGGCTGGGCCAGATCATGAGCGAACTCGGCATCAGGATCATGGGCACTACGACGGGCATCATCGCGGTGCTCACCTTCGTGGGCATGCCCTTCTACATCAATGCCCTCAAGAGCGGGATTGAGGCCGTCTCCCCACGACTCGAGAACGTGTCCCGCAGCCTGGGCGCCTCCATGTGGGGCACCTTTGCCCGGATCACCTTTCCCCTTGCATGGCGCAGCGTTCTGGTCGGGATCATCATGTGCTGCGCGCGGGCCATCAGCGAGTTCGGGGCTGTCGTGGTGGTGGCCTACCACCCCATGATCGCGCCGGTACTCATCTACGAGCGTTACGAGGCCTACGGGCTTAAGTACTCCCAGCCCGTGGCCGTTTGGCTGGTGCTTGTATGCCTGACCCTGTTCCTGGTCCTGAGGGTCCTGGCGCTGCCTGGGAAGAAGACCGCATGATCGAGATCAGGGGTCTCAGGGTCCATCTCGGCGAATTCCGCCTCCGGGATATCGACCTTTCCATCGAGGACGGGGGATTCTTTGTGCTCATGGGCCCCACCGGTGCGGGCAAGACCGTCCTGCTGGAGGCCATCGCGGGGCTGGTCCCGGTTCTGGGAGGAAGCATAGCCGTCGGCGGCAGGGATATCACGCGGTCGCAGCCGGAGAAACGTGGTGTGGGAATCATGTACCAGGACTATGCCCTCTTCCCGCATCTGAGCATTGAGCACAACATAACCTTTGGCCTGCGCTATCACCGGCACGACAGGACGGCCGCCCGGCAGCGCTTCGGCAGGCTCGTGGACGATCTCGGCATCGGCCACCTTCTGCATAGGCACCCGGAGACGCTCAGCGGGGGAGAACTCCAGCGGGTGGCCCTGGCACGGGCCCTCATGGTGGAGCCGCGGGTGATCCTGCTGGACGAACCCCTCTCCGCCCTGGACCCCGGATTCAGGGAAGACATCCGTCTGCTGCTCAAGCAGCTCCACAGGAACTCGCACATCACCTTTTTCATGGTGACGCACGACTTTTCCGAGGCCCTGACGCTCGCCACCAGCGCGGCGGTCATGCATGACGGGGCCATCGTGCAGACCGGGACGGTCCGGGACATCTTCCAGAGGCCCACGAGTTCCTTCGTGGCGGATTTCGTGGGCATGAAGAACATCCTGCCTGCGGTTTTCGACAGTACCACGGCCCGCGTGGGCGAGCTTTCCATCGAAGTCCCGCATCTGCACGAGAACTCCAGCGGCTATGTCGCCATCCGTCCCGAGGATATCGTGCTCAGCCTCGATCCCCTGGAATCAAGCATGCGCAACTCGTTCGTCGGCGTCATCCGGGGCATCGTCGATCAGGGATTCCTCTACGAGGTTCATGTATCCGTGCGCGACCAGGTGTTCAAGTCACTCGTCACCAAGGGTTCGGCAGTGGACCTGGGGCTCGACATCGGCACTGACGTGCAGGTCTCGTTCAAGACCTCGGCCGTGCACATGTTCTGAAAATAGGATCTCGCCTGCGGGGTCGGATCACAGGCCCCTGGTGATGTCTTCCCGTGAAAGCCAGGGCCGCTTGTCCTTCCCCACGGTCTTGGACGTCTCCGCCACGATCCAGTCAAAGGGCAGGTCGGCGTAATGACCGAACTTCTCGACGTACTCGATGTACTTCCCGCCATTGAGATCCTCGAGGGGCAGGGTGGCGTCGGTCTGTCCGTCCCATTCGACCACAGGCACGCCGATCTTTGCGCACAGGGTGCTGTCAAAGGTCGGGGCCATGCTCACCCAGGTTCCCTCCAGGAAGAGCTGGGTATAGCCGTGGCGGGGGAAGATGTTGGTCCCGGTCAACGCCACGATCTTTGCCGGGGCCTTGTGGTTGCGGATGCGGGCAAAGGCGAGGCGGGCCGGGATGCCCGCGGCGCGGGCCAGGGCGGCCAGCAGCACCGCCTTCTGGACGCAGTATCCCTTGCCCCACGCCAGGATGCGCGAGGCCGTGAAGTCCTCTTTGAAGACCGAGATCATGTAGAGGCTGTAGGGGATCTCGTCGCGCACATGGCGAAAGAGCCTGAGCGCCTTTTCCCGGGGGGTAAGGCATCCCTCGGTGAGCTCGCTGGCCGTTGCCCTGATGGTGGCGTGGTCGCAGTCGATGGTGTCCGTGGGCCTGAGGTATTTTTCTCTCTCAGTCATGTCTCTTCTTCCGTGCCTTTCCTGTCCAGTTCCCTTTTTTGATGAGCGACCGGGCGAACTTCTTGCCCAGGGCGATCAGCGTCAGCACCGGGGGGATGCCACCGGAGCGCGGCATGACGCTGTTGTCGCACACGTAGAGGTTCTCCACGTCCGTCATGAGGTTTGTATCCACCACGGAGCCCATGGCCGCGGTGCCGCCCGGGTGGCCGCCGATCCCCTTGGCCACCGATATGGTGGAGGGGATCACCCCTGCCCGGATCATGATTGCCTTCGCCGCCTCCACGCCTTTGGCCATGGTCTTCTCGTCTTTCACGGTGAAGGTCTTGTGCAGAGTGCCGTCGGGTTCTATCCTTCCCGAGGGCTCGTCGCAGAGCTTGACGAACATGCCCACCAGGCCTCTCAGCTGGGCGACCCTCCAGGCGTAGGGGAGGTGCAGGGCCGCGATCTGGGCCATGAAGGCGTTCACCGCGCCCACGTTGCCCATCACGAACTCACCCACGTGGGACTCGTCCGCAAAGGTGTAGGTGATCTCGTGCCAGGTGCCCGCGCCATCCGACGAGAGCCCCACCATGACCGACATGGGGTCGGTGAAGAAGTTTGTCCCGGCACTGCTGATCCCGGATGCCTGGAGGATGAGGGGTGTGCCCAGACCGCCCGCGGCCAGGATGACCCGGCCGGCCTCCACCACCAGGGATCCTTCGGGCGTCCTTGCATAAACACCTGCAGCGGCATTGCCCGAGCGTATGACCTTGCGCACGTCGCAGCGAGTCATGACCCGGGCACCCAGTGCCATGGCCTCGTAGAGGTAGTCCCGGGCCGTCCACTTGGCCCCCCTCCTGCAGCCGAACAGGCAGCGGTCGCATGCGGGGTCGCACAGGCCGGGGTCGATGAACCGCTCCTGGGGCTCCATGGCGTACCCCAGCCCGGAGGCAGCCTCCACGATCCTGGCGGTGCCCGGCCAGTTCCTGTAATAAGACTCGGGGATGGGCCGGATGCCGAGCTCCTCCTTGGTCTCCCCCACCTCCGCATACAGGTCGATGCCCAGCTCCTCCCTGAGGAAGGCCGGGGGATCGTAGGAATTGCCCGAATAGATCATGGTGGACCCGCCGGTGGTGATGCCCCTGCGGATGAGCACCCCCTCCCGTGACCGCTGGATGTCGTACATGGTGGCATAGGCCAGGATGCTGCCGACGGGGAGCTGGTGGTCCCTCCCCTTTTCGAGGACGAGGACGTCCTCTCCCGCCCTGGCGAGCTCCCGCGCTATGGTGGCGCCGCCCGGTCCGGTTCCCACGACCACCGTTTCAGCCTTGACGGTATGCACGTGATTCCCCCCTTGTGGAGTGTCGGCCGCGTTCATGCTGCCACATGCGGACCTGGAAGCAAAGGGAAAACAAAGTACCAGGCAAAGGCTTTTTCATTATGTTAAGCTTGTCATAAAAAACATTTTACCTTAGACTCCCTCCCCGATATCTCATCCTGGGAAAGAAAGGTCATCGTATTCATGGATCGATCAAAACGGATGTACATGGTTGTCATGGTTTTTGTCGTAGTCTCCGTACAGCTCATGTTCCTTTCGGGGCAGGCCTATGCTGACAAGAAGATAACAGCGGCCGTGGTCGCGGGGTTCATCATGCCCTTTGGAGAGATTGCAGCCGCCTACGAGGCGAAGACCAGCGTCAAGATCGTGCCCACGTACACGTCGGCAGGAAGGTTCTACGGTCAGATCGTCAACGGTGCGCCCTATGACATCTTCCTCTCCGCAGACAGGGAAAGGCCTGACCTGCTTCACGAAAAGGCACTGTGTGAGAAGCCTTTCGTCTATGCGAAGGGCGAGCTTGTCCTCTGGTCTTCGAACCGGAGTTTCTGTGACTCTCCCGACTGGCGATCGGCCCTCGCGCGCGATGGCGTGAAAAAGATCGCTATAGCCAACCCTGAAACCGCCGTGCATGGTGGGCGGGCGAAAAGGGCACTCGAGGATGCCGGCCTCTGGAACGCGGTTACCCCGAGACTCGTCTATGCGCCGGACCTGTCCCAGGTATTTCAGTTTGCCTCGGAGGGAGCCGTTGATGTGGCCTTCTGTTCCCTCGCGCATGCTTATACGGACAAGGGGAAAACGGGTTGTTATTATGAAATGAAGGGGGTTCCTGCTGTCGTGTATTCGGCTTGCGTGCTGAAGAACGCGAAGGAGATCGACCGTACCCGCGATTTTGCCGCGTTTCTCGTTTCCACGGAAGCTGAAACCATAAAAAAGAAATACGGGTATACCAGGATCACAGACGATCGCTGATGCACAGAGCACGAGGAGAAGAGAGGACATCCCGCATGATTCTCGAACAGGCCCGCAAACGGCTCATGGAGCTCATCGACACCCCGACCATCAGGAATGGGGAGATAACCATCACCTGCAAGACACTGACGCCCGAAGAGGCCATCGGCAACCCGCTGCACGACGACTATCCCATCCAGCTGGGCAAGGAGCGGATGATCGAGGCCGATTTCCTGGGCAGAAAGGGACAGGCCTTCTCGGATTCCTGCTCCAATTTAACCGGCAAGGTTCGCGACATCCTTTCCCTGGATCTGGAAACGAATGCGCGGAGGGCCTCGTCGCGTCGCTGAACGCCATCATGGCCCACCTGGGAAGGGTCCCCGAATCGATCCACTGCAAGGACAACGATCTCATGAAATGCGCAGACCACCTGCATGATGCCCTGAGGGGTCAGTTCATCAGTGCGGATAATGTCCTGCTCGTCGGCCTGCAGCCGCGCTTTCTGGAACAGCTGGCAGCGATCAAGACCGTGCGGGTCTGCGACCTGAACCCTGATGTCATTGGAACGATCAGATCGGGCGTCGTGATCGACGGTCCGGATCGTTTTTCTGAGAACGCCGCATGGGCCGGTGCGATCTTCGCCACCGGGAGCACGGTGGTGAATGGAACCATCGACGAGATACTGGATGCGGGCCGGGACACCTTTTTTTACGGCGTAACCGTCACCGGGGTAGCCAGCCTGCTCGGGCTGAAGCAGTTCTGCCACGTTATCGAGCAGGCAAAATCAAGTCACTGTCTCGCCCACGAGCAATCCCACATACCACAATGAACGCAGGGGTGAAGGGGAATCCCTTCACCCCTGCGCAGCATGGTACGATCGAGGCTCACCAAAGCTTCACATCGAAGAAGAGCCTGTATTGGAACCGGTATGCGTCCCGCATGAGCTTTGCCATGGAGAGGAAGAAGAGGTTTGGCACGGGCACGAGCATCCGCCACCGGAACAGCCCTGCCGTCACCAAGGCCGCAAGCAGCCTCAAGAGCGGGAAGTGGTACTGGTAATCAAAGCGTTCGTGTCCGTAGTTGAAGATCCGCAGCAGGTGGTTGAGCTGGATGGGGGTGAAGAGCTGCCCGGGCTCCCGGGGGTTCCTCTCTTTCCATGCGGCAAAGGCCTCCTCCGAGCTGAAGAAGTAGTTCATGTCGCAGGGGAAGATGAAGTCCCCCTCGTGACCAGGCGTGGTCAGCCACTGCCCAAAGGGCCGGCCCCAGTAGATTCTCAGGCTCTTGGGCTCGTAATCCAGAAGCATGCCGTCCTTTCCCGTTATGGACACGGGTGCACCCGTCTCGTGGCACACGGACTCCATGCGCACCTCCTTGCCCGGGAAGAAGTACGAGATCGTGACGGACTCCACCGGGCACTCGCCGAACCACTTCTGCTCGCCGCCGACGAAGACCCTGTGGTGGTTCTTGAAATTGGCAAAGGGCCTGGCGTAGAAGATCTCGCCCATCCCGGGCAGCACGCAGTCCTTTGGGAGCCGCTGCCCCATGAACTCCTTGAGGTGGAGGTGCTGCTCGTTCTGCAGGGCGATGATGACCCCGCCTTCCAGGTCGTGGAGGCTCCTGCGGACTGTCTCCGCGGACAGGCCCAGATCCGCGCAGATGTCGGCCACCGCCGGTGCACGCCCGGTATCCAGGACCGATTCGTAGATGTGTCTCTTCACCCGCTTCGTCTCGTCGCTGTACCTGTTGACATGAAACAGTACCGTATCACTGAACTTGGGCATGGCTTCTCACTCCTCTATCCCGATATGTCTCCCCGTCTCTTGCGGGCAGGTCCTGGGTCAGGTCATTGCAGAAGTTCTCTATCCCCGAGGCTGCGTAGTCGCTTCCCAGGGTGAAATCCTCGATGGGCCTGCCGAAACGGAGCAGGCTCACGAGCCTGAACAGGGGCATGATACTTGCTTCGTGGTAAGCGCTCGACACGCCCAGGCTCGCGACGACCTCCGCCCCCATCCGGCTGAGCAGGCGCGCCATGGGTTTCTCGATGAGCTCGAGTTCGAATGATTGCAGGGGCGGGCCGCCGAAGGTGGCGAACGAGCCAATCTTCTTGCCCCGGATGCCCCGTACCGTCTGGAGGTACCGGGCGAGCGGATACGAGAGCTGCGCCCACTTCGGCCCGCCGATGCAGATGCGGTCGAAGCCGGACACATCGGGGTATCGAAGGGGCTGGATGTCCTCCTCGACCTGGCAATAGGTCTCGATGTGGTGCCGCCTCCAGGAACTGCTTACCAGGCCGCAGGCGATGGAAGGGTAGCGGGGAAAGTCCCTGGCCGCCTCGCGGAGCCATGAATAGTAAATTGCCGGTCTGATGACATCCCATTCAATGGTGTGCCCCCTCGTCTTCAGATCGTCGCCTATGGCAAGAGCCAGTCGCTCCGTATACCCGGTGCGGGAAAAGAACGAAATGAGGATGTTCATGTCATATCTCCCTATACCAGAATGAAAATAGTTACCTCGTTGAAGAATACAATGGATGAACTATGGATTGTCGTGTTCTAGGCGGGAAAAGGGCCGATATTCGGGGCGCGGCGGATAGGGGGAGGCAAACGCTGGCAGGGCCGTATCGATTCTACGGCGGCCGCGGGACCGCGACCGCCTGTTGAGGTTTCTCGGGGTGCCCGGTCACCTCCATGCTCCGATCAGGCGAGGTCGAAACGGTCAAGGTTCATCACCTTGGTCCAAGCCGCCACAAAGTCCTGGACGAACTTCTTCTGCGCGTCTTCGCTCCCGTAGACCTCTGCCAGGGCCCTGAGCTGTGAATTCGAGCCGAAGACGAGGTCGACCCGCGTGCCGGTCCATTTGACTTTGCCGGTCTTGCGATCGCGCCCCTCAAAGATGTCCCCGGCGCCGGACACCGCCTTCCACTCCGTGTTCATGTCGAGCAGATTCACAAAGAAGTCATTGGTGAGCGTCTCTGGCCGCTTGGTGAAGACGCCGTGCTGCGATCCTCCGAAGTTGGTATTCAGGACGCGCATGCCGCCGAGGAGCACGGCCATTTCGGGCGCGGTAAGGGTCAGCAGTTGCGCCTTGTCAATGAGCAGCTCTTCGGACGACACGGCATAGCGTGACTTCTGGTAGTTGCGGAAGCCATCCGCGACCGGCTCGAGCACGTCGAAAGAGGGGGCATCGGTCTGCTTCTGCGAGGCGTCCATGCGTCCCGGAGTGAAAGGAACATTCACCTTGTGACCAGCCTTCTTCGCGGCCTGCTCGACGCCTGCACAGCCGGCCAGAACAATCAGGTCGGCCAGCGATACCTTCTTTCCACCGGTAGCAGCGTTGTTGAAGGTGTTCTTGATGCCCTCCAGGGTCTTGAGCACCTTCGCCAGCCGGGCAGGCTGATTGACTTCCCAGTCCTTCTGCGGTGCGAGGCGGATGCGGGCACCGTTGGCGCCGCCGCGCTTGTCGGAGCCGCGGAAGGTGGACGCCGAGGCCCAGGCAACCGATACCAGCTCGGAGACGGGCAGGCCGGAAGCCAGGATCTTGGCCTTCAGCGAGGCGATGTCCTTCGCAGTGATCAGTTTGTGATTGACCGCAGGGATGGGGTCCTGCCAGATGAGTTCTTCGGCCGGAACCTCCGGTCCGAGATAGCGTGAGCGCGGGCCCATGTCGCGGTGGGTCAGCTTGAACCATGCCCGGGCGAACGCGTCCGCGAACTGGGCCGGGTTCTCGTAGAAGCGCCTCGAGATCTTTTCGTAGGCCGGGTCGAACCTCAGGGAAAGGTCCGTAGTCAGCATGCCCGGCGCAATGCGCTTTGAGGGATCGTGAGCGTCCGGCACGGTGCCTGAGCCTGCGCCGCCCTTCGGCTTCCACTGGTATGCACCTGCCGGGCTCTTCGTCAGTTCCCATTCGAAGCCGAACAGGATCCGGAAGAAGTTGTTGCTCCACTTCGTCGGTGTGTTGGTCCAGGTGACCTCCAGGCCGCTGGTGATCGTGTCGCCGCCTTTGCCGGCTCCGAAGCTGCTCTTCCAGCCGAGACCCTGCTCCTCGATGCCTGCCGCTTCGGGCTCCGGACCGACATGGGACGCAGGGCCGGCACCGTGGGTCTTGCCGAAGGAGTGAGCGCCCGCGATGAGGGCCACGGTCTCCTCGTCGTTCATGGCCATGCGCGCGAAGGTCTCACGGATATCCTTGGCCGCCGCGACTGGATCCGGTTTGCCGTTCGGGCCTTCAGGGTTCACGTAGATCAGTCCCATCTGCACCGCAGCGAGCGGGTTCTCGAGGTCCCGCTCTCCGGAATAGCGCTCGGCGCCGTCCAGCCATGTCTTCTCGGCCCCCCAATAGACGTCCTGATCCGGCTCCCAGACGTCCTCGCGACCACCGGCGAAACCGAATGTCTTGAATCCCATGGTTTCCAGGGCGACGTTGCCGGCCAGGATCATCAGGTCGGCCCAGGAAATCTTCCGGCCGTACTTCTGCTTGATCGGCCAGAGCAGGCGGCGTGCCTTGTCCAGGTTGACGTTGTCGGGCCAGCTGTTGATCGGTGCAAAGCGCTGCTGGCCCCTGCCGCCACCTCCGCGGCCGTCACCCATGCGGTACGTGCCGGCGCTGTGCCACGCCATGCGGATGAACAAAGGGCCGTAATGGCCGAAGTCCGCCGGCCACCAGTCCTGCGAGTCGGTCATGAGTGCCGCGAGGTCTTTTTTCACGGCCGCCAGGTCGAGGCTCTTGAACTCCTCGGCGTAGTCGAAATCTTCACCCATTGGATTGGACTTGGATGAATGCTGATGCAGGATTTCGAGTTTCAACTGGTTCGGCCACCAGTCGCGGTTCGACATGCCACTGCCGGTTGGTTGCTTGTTCACTCCGCCCGGTGCAGGTACATTTTTGTTATCGGCCATAACCTTGCCCCCTTTCAATTTCTTCTTCTATCACCCGTGGTGTCATCGCTATCGTTGTCTCCCGTCCTGTCTCGCTCTCCGCTATTAATAGTAATCGACATATGAAAATAAACAATATTTAAGGATTATGATAACTATCAAATAATAATTCTTATGTAAAGCAGAATATTTTTTACGCCCTCGCCTGACAGGCGGGGCAGAGACCGAAAAAGTCAAGGCGATGGTGTTCAATAGTGTAGCCGGTCTTTTCCGCGATCTCTTCGTTCAGGTGATCGATGCTCGAGAGCTCCGGGTCCATGATCTTCCTGCATCTGGTGCAGACGATGTGAGGATGGGGATAGGGCCTGGACCCATCATAGCGGTTACTGCCGTCTGGGAAGCCAAGCTCGAGGACTTCACCCAGCTCCTTCAGGAGGATGACTGTCTTGTAAACCGTGGCCAGGCTGGTGGTGGGAAACCTTGCCCTGACCGATTCATAGATCTCGGCCACGGTCGGATGTCCCTGACTGGATGCGAGAATCTCGAGCACGGCCATGCGCTGCGGCGTCAGGCGGAAGCTGCGCTCCCTGAGGCTTGAGAGCATCTGCTCAAGGCGCCTGGCAACCTGATCTCGATGCTTCACGGACGGGTTCTTCATGGTGTCTTTCCTATCAAGAAATATTCTTAGGTAATTTTACATATCTCTTGTCATCCTGTCAAGAGATCGCTGCATCCGGATTGAAAATTATTCCTGCCTGCACCGTGCATGGGTATTGCCTTCCTTTATCTCGAGGCTATAATTATTCATAGTGAGAATCATACGCCAGATTCATGAACAGGGGATCTTAGGGAAGGAGGAAGGCTATGCCTGAAGAAATCAAGGCAGGGTGTGCCAGGCCCACCGGCGGGCCGGTCGGGGAGAAACCCCCGCAAGCCCCTCCCCAGGAGGAGGGACCACGAAGGGAGGAAAAGGTCATGATCAAGGTGGGGGGCAAGGCCCCGGATTTCACGGCCCCGGCATACCTCAAGGGCAAGTTCGTACAGGTGAAGCTCTCGGACTACCTCGGCAAGTGGGTGGTGCTCTGCTTCTACCCCGGTGACTTCACCTTTGTCTGAGCGACCGAGATCTCGGCAGTTGCCGAGGAATATCCGAAGTACAAGAAGCTCGGGGTCGAGGTCTTTTCCATGAGCGTGGACAGCGTGTTCGTCCACAAGATGTGGAACGACAACGAGCTGTCCAAGATGGTCAAGGGGGGTATCCCCTTTGCCATGCTCTCCGACGGCGGGGGCCGGGTGGGGAGCGTCTACGGCGTGTACGACCCGGATGCGGGCGTGGAGATGCGCGGCCGCTTCATCATAGACCCGGACGGGGTCATCCAGGGTTATGAGGTCCTCACCCCGCCCGTGGGCAGGAACGTGAGCGAGACCATGCGGCAGATCCAGGCGTTCCAGCACGTCAGGAAGAGCAAGGGCACCGAGGCCACGCCGTCGGGATGGAAGCCTGGCAAGAAGACGCTCAAGCCGGGTCCGGATCTCGTGGGCAATGTCTGGAAGGTCTGGAAGACCTCCATGGCCTTTGACTGAAAGGTTTCACCCCGATGAATAAGGGGCTGCCCGTTCGGGCAGCCCCTCCCCCGATACAGTTCTTCAGATGATCCCTAGACCTTGATCCTGCCTTCCTGCATGGTCTTGGTGGGCCGGAAGGTCTCGATGCCGAACTTGTCCGCCAGCTCGTTGCACCGGGCCACGAGCTTGTCGTAGCCGATGCTCTGGGCCAGCGTGAAGGGGCCCATGCCGCCGCCGCCGTTGGCAATGGCCAGGTCGATGTCCTTGGGATCGTTCGTCACGCCCTCCTCCAGGCACTTGGTGGCCTCGTTCACCTGCAGGGCCACCATGTGGGTGAAGTCGTACTCGGTGGTGGGATTGCTCGTGTCGATGGTCGGCCTCCCTGCTGACCAGTCGTAGAGACCTTTCCCCGTCTTTTTGCCCAGGGTGCCGGCAGCAACCAGGTCCCTCAGGGCCTTTCTCGGCGAGTAGTCTTTGGACAGGGTCTTGGAATAGTAGTCCTGGGTGTGGAGCACGATGTCCAGGCCCACGTAGTCGAGAAGTTCGAAGGGTGTCATGGGCATCAGCGCCTTGAAGGCCGCGTCGAACTGGGCCGGCGTGGGGCTGCCCTTGTCCAGGAGGAGCTGGAGCAACAGGGCGGTGGGGGCGTTCACCCGGTTGTAGATGAAGCCAGGCGAGTCCTTCTTCACAATGACCGGGACCTTGTTCATCTTCTTGGCCACGTCATAGGTGGTCTGGATGGCCTCGTCAGTCGACTGCTTGGCGTAGATGACCTCCACGAGCTTCAGGAGCACCGCAGGGTTGAAGAAGTGCATGCCGACGACCTTGCCGGGCCGTTTTGTGGACGAAGCGATCTCGGTGATGCTCATGGAAGAGGTGTTGCTCGCCAGGATGGTCCGCTCCGGTGCGAAGGCGTCCAGGTCGGTGAAGATCTTCTTCTTCAGGGTCAGGTCCTCGAATACGGCTTCTATGACGAGGTCCGCGTCATTCACGGCGGCCCTGAGGTCGGTGGTGGGCAAAAGCCGCTTGAGCATCTCGTCGTTCTGTTCCGCCGTGATCTTGCCCTTGCCCACGAATTTGGCGAGGCTGTCCTTGATGGTGTTCACGCCCCGGTCGATAAAGCGCTGCTCCACGTCGTGCATGGCCACGGTATAACCTGCCATGAGTCCTGCCTGGGCGATGCCGTTGCCCATGGCACCGGCACCGATGACCGCGATCTTTTTCACATCCATAGTGTCCCTCCTGATAGAATCATTCTCCCTTGAATTCGGGTTTTCTCTTCTGCATGAATGCGGTGAAGCCCTCGATGGCATCCTTGGAGGATGCACACACCTTGCTTCCGGCCGCCTCGACCTTGAGTCCCTCCTCGATGCCCTTGTACAGGAACGCGGTGGCCGCGCTGACGATGGCCTTCGCAGAGAGCGGCGCCCGCCCGGACAGGGAGGTGGCTGTCTCCATGACCCTGGGCATGAGCTGATCCGGGGCATAGACCGCCTCCACCAGGCCGATGGCAAGGGCCTCCTGGGGGGCCAGGCGCCTGGCGTTGAGCATGAGGTCCAGGGCCTTGGTCCTGCCAAGGAGCCTGGTCATCCTCTGGGTTCCACCCCAGCCCGGGATGATGCCCAGGTTGATCTCCGGGCAGCCGATGGCTGCCTTGGGGTTGTCCGCCATGTACCGGAAATGGCAGGCGAGTGCCAGCTCGCAGCCACCGCCCAGGGCATGGCCGTTGATGGCCGCGATGGTCGGCTTCTCGAACAGGTCCACCTTGGTCCACAGGGCACGGCCCACCTCGCCGACATCGGGATGGCTCATGGCATCGGACACATCCATGCCCGCGGAGAAGCACCGGTCGCCTGCGCCGGTGATGACCAGCACGCGGGACTCCTTGTCGGAAGCCACCTCGGCCAGGGCCTTGTCCAGCTCCCCCAGCATGGCATAGCTCACCGAATTGGTGGGCGGCCTGTTCAGGGTGAGCACAGCGACACAACCTTGTTTTTCCAGAAGAAGGGTTTCATATGCCATAGAGCCTCCTTGTTAGTGGGGTTATTTCACCGCAGATTGCGCACCTGCATGAGCGTGCAAGTACCACTATACAGCATTATGGGGCGAAATGCCAATTAAAAAGTGAGCGCTCGCTCGTTAACGGTGCATCCAGGTCCCTTTCAGCGGGGGATATGCCCTGTTCACCTGATGGTGACGCTCACCCTGGACCTCACGGCCGAGGCCGAGTCCTGATTTTCGGGGTTGAAGGGGTCGGGCTCCACGAGGAAGACCCTGGGGGCTGCTATCCGAAGGGTCTCGATCAGCTCGTCCTGCACCCGCTGGGATCTCTTCACGGCAAGGTCCCTCAGGTCGTCGTCGCTCACCGAGATATGATCGAGGATCAGCTTCTTCATCTCCTCATCCGGGAGGGTCTTTTCCATGCCAAGGACGTTCGATGGCTTGTCGAACGTTTCCGCGGCATAGGCCTTTTTCAGGTACATAGAGTATTCATTGGGCTCGATGACGATCTCATCGACATGCGGCGCCTGTTTCCCGGCCCCGAGGAGATCCCTGAGCTTGACGGCCTTGAGCTTCCGCTCGAACAGGGTCGTGACCAACCCTGTCCTGTCTTGTTCCGTATCCACATATCCTGTCAGTTCGAGGTTGAGCGAAGGCTTCTCCTGGAGGATTTTGGCAAGCCCTGACAGCTTGTTCCTGGACTCATCCGTGAGCAGGGCTTTCCCGGGTTCGAACGCGATGGTGTTGAGCTCGGCTGCACCGGGGTAGAGTGCACCCAGCAGTGCAAAGGGGGAAGTGGCGGCCTTTTCGAGGATGTTCACGATCGTCTGCAGGATTACCTTGCCTATGCTGAACTCGGGGTCATCGGTGCGCCCTGAAACAGGCAGGTGCAGCTCGATCTTCCCGCTGCTGTCCTTGAGCAGGGCCACGGCAAGCTTGACCGGGAGCTTGGTTGCATGGGTGCTCTCCACCGATTCGCCGAAGGTGAACTGGTCGATGAGGACGTCGTTCTCTGCGGTGAGTACCTTTTTGTCGATGAAATACTTCAGGTCCACAGAGAGCTTGCCCTTCTCCACGGCATACCCGGCGAACTTTCCCGAATAGGGGCTTACCCGGGTGAGCTCCATGTTCTTCATCGTTACCGCGAGATCCACGAACAGATCATCTCTCAGGGGATTCATGGACCCGGTGATGGAGAGGGGGGCCCGTTTGTCGAGCCTGGCTGCCAGGTTGACATCGGCCTTCCTGAACGCATTGGAGGTCAGCCCCGCGATTGAGCCCGTGATCTCGGTAAGCGACGTCGTGTACCTCGGGGTGACGGAGCGGTCGGAAAACGAGAATCTGCCATCCTTGACCGTGACCATGGCCACGGAGATGCTCTCGAGGGCCTTCTTGTCCTGAGAGGCCTCCTGCGTTTCGGGTGAGGTGTCCCTTGCCCCGGTGTCCCTCCCGCCTGACATGCCCCCGATATTGGTCGTACCGTCCGGATTCACGATGACCAAGGCAGCGGGCGAGGACACGGTGACGGCGCGAATCGCCAGGCGGCCGGGGTTCAGGGAAAAGTCGAGGCCGTTGATGGCCAGATCCTTCCACGACACGAGCTCTTCGGCATGGACCCTGTCCACCGAGGCGAAGTCGGCCACCCGTACATCCCCGGTGAAACGGGCCTGGAGGGTGCGGCCTTCCTGTCTGGCAATACGGAGGCTTCCCGTGGTTGCCAGCGTGCCCCTTCTGATGAGACCCGGCATCTTCTCTACGAACAAGGGCTGGATCCATGCGGGCTGGAATCCCTCGAGGGAAATGCTGTTCTCGGCAGTGAGAGGCTTCATGGTGAACGAGGTGCCCAGAGAGAGACGGCCTGTCTCGTTGAGGGAGCAGGCCACGTCGATCGTTCCGCCGCCGCGCCCTTCCGTGGTTATGCCCCGGGCTGTGACGGAGAGGCCTTTTGCGGCGATCCGAACCCGTGAGCTGCCGGAATCGTCGGTATAGGCGACCTTTCCTCCGGAAAGAATGATCTCGTCGATGACGAGGGTGACAGGGGCTGCCCCGTTCCCTTCCTCCCGGTGCGGGGATTCTTCCCTAAAACTCGTTTTCCTGAAGGCCTCTATCAGGTTCAGCGTGCCTGTCTTGTCCCTGGTCACGTTCAGCTCCGGGGTGGAGATGGCGATCTTCTGGACGTGGAATTTTTTCTGGAAGATCTGCGATGGGGACAAGTCGACGGCCAGTGAAGGCAGGGAGAGGATCGGCTCACCGTCTCGCTGTATAACCGCGAGCTCTCTGCAGACAACCTGGCCTGTCAGGCTGGATTCCGGACCCCTCCTGTCCTGGAACTGGCGGAAGGTCGCTGTGGCCGTCAGGTCGAGCAATCCATTCTGTATCGTGAACCCCAGGTCCACAGGGAGATAGGCAAGGTACTCGGGGATATCGATATCCTTGAGATCCAGGGAGAGCGTGCTTTCGAGCGACTCGGAAAAGGGTTTCGATTTGCCTGCGAGCACGAGGGGCGTCCCGTTGATGATCGCCTGGAACGAAGGCTGAACGAAGATGTGCGAGTAATGGGGCATGTTGGAAATGAACGGGATGGTCAGGGCTATGCCTTCTGCCCTGTGGATCTTGTGCACCGGCTGATCGTCGATCACCACGGTGCCGTTGGTGACCTGGATGTTCGATACGGAGAACGACAGGGGTCTTGAGTCTTCCCGCTTTTCCCCGCCTTTTATGAGGTCGGAGAAATTGTAGGTACCGCCTTCGAACCGGGTGATCCTGATGGAAGGCCTGTCGAGTTTCACCTCACGCACCACCGGGGCCCTCCTGAACAGGGAATCCCATTCCGCATTGACATGGAGCGAACCGAAAGAGACAAAGGACTCCGGTCGGTCCCGTTCCCCGATGGAGAGATCCAGCACTTCGAGTACGAGGGTATAAGGGTTTACCTTGACCTGTCCTATGGCCACATCCCTGTGCAGGGCCTGGGAGAGGTTCTTCGTCAGGACCGAGGTGAGGACCGGGGGCAGGACGAAGAACCCCGTGATCGTGAACAGGACCAGGAGGGACAGGAGCATGACGGATATGATGCGGAGCTTCTTCATCTCTGATCAGAAGATACAGACCATCTCACCGCAGGCGAGGCCGCCCCGGTTACAGCTCGCAGGCACGGACATGTCTCCTCACGAAGCGACCGTTATGCCGCTGGCCCGGAGGTGTTCCTTCACCTGGGCGATGCTGAAGGTCCTGAAGTGAAAGACCGAGGCGGCGAGAAGTATGCTGGCATGGCCTTCCTGCACGGCCAGGGTGAAGTCTTCGAGCCTGCCCGCACCGCCCGAGGCAACCACCGGGAGGGTCACCGCGTCCGCGATGGCACGGGTGAAGGGGATGTCATACCCCGCCAGCGTGCCGTCACCGTCCATGCTCGTGGGAAGCAGGGTGCCGGCCCCCAGCTGCTCGCACTCCCGCGCCCATTCCACGGCGTCTTTGCCCACGGCCACGTTGCCGCCCGAGATCACGAGTTCGAATCCCGACGGCATGGTCTGGTTTCTCCTGGCATCGATGGCCACCGTGATCTTCCCGGGACCGAATGCCTGTGCAGCCTCGCGGACGAGCCCTGGATTCCTGACGGCAGCGGAGTTGATGGACACCCTGTCGGCCCCTGCATCCAGGACCGACTCGATGTCAGAGAGCGAACCGATGCCTCCCCCCACGGTAAGCGGGATGCCGATGACCGAGGACACCCTGTTCACCCACTCGAGTCTGGTTTTCCGGTTTTCCTGCGTTGCGGCAATATCGAGGATGGCCAGTTCGTCTGCCCCTTCGGCCTCGTAGAACCGGGCATGTTCCTCCGGGTCGCCGGCGTCGTGGATGTCGACGAAGTGCACGCCCTTGACGACCCGTCCTCCTTTCATGTCGAGGCACGGCATGATCCTGATCGCTTCCATGGTGGTCCTCCTCTTCGTCTGTGCATTGAAGGCGACCAGTGTACCGGTACGCCCGGAAAAGATCAAGAATGGATAGGCAACGGGCTCATGGCAATCCATGTGGTCCTGATGATATACATGAGAACGGGTACTTGGCGGGGTGCCTCGGGCAGTACCCTTCATCCCGAGACCGGCAAAAGTTATGCCCGCCATTGAAAAACGAAAACCTCGACCTTATCAGTGAAGGTGAAGAACAGGAGGGAGACAAAGAATGTTCAACCCGATTATCGATCCCTGCATGGACGTTGCCAGGTTCATGGAGACGGCAACATACAGGCGCACACCTGAGTTCATAACACCCAACCGCATCGTTCACGAGGACAGGGCTCTTATCCTGAGGAGGTTTGACGTGGGCCGCACCGGGACCCCGTTGCTGATCGTGCCGCCCCAGGCCGGTCACCACTCCAGCATAGCCGACTATGCCCCGGAGCAGAGCCTGGTCCAGACGTGCCTGAAGGAGACGACCCTGCCGGTGTACGTACTCGAATGGAAGCCCAGCACCCCGACCCGTCAGCACGAGACCATCGACGACCTGGTCCTGCAGCTGAGGCTGTGCATGCACGAAGTGGGCGAGCCAGCCATCCTCGTCGGGCTCTGCCAGGGCGGGTGGCTCAGCGCGATCTACGCCGCGCTGTACCCCAAGGATGTGAGGGCCCTCATGCTCGCCGCAGCGCCCATCGACTTCACCGCAGGCGGCGGCAAGCTGCAGGACGTGGTGCAGACCGTGCCCCTCGACTTCTACCAGTGGCTCGTCACCATGGGATTCGGCACCATGATGGGCGACCTCATGCTCATGGGGTGGAAGATCATGAATCCCTACGAGCGGTTTGTGAGCGACTTCATAAACCTGTGGGTGAACGTCCGGGACGAAAGGTACCTCGAACGGTCCAAGCAGTTCCAGACCTGGTACGAGTACACCCAGAGCCTGTCGGGCAGGTGGTATCTGCAGGCCGTGGACAGGCTCTTCAAGAAGAACATGCTCGTCAAGGGCACGCTCAGGGTCCTGAAGAGGACGGTGGACCTGGGCGTGATTACCTGCCCGGTGGCCATGCTCGCAGGCGAGAAGGACGACATCACGCTGGTTCCCCAGCTCTTCAACATGAGTTGCTGCATAGGGACCGTCCCCGGGGATATCTTCCAGACCGTGGTGAAAGACGCCGGTCATATATCCGTATTCATGGGGAGGACCGCGCTGCAGGACCACTGGCCCCCTGCCCTGCGGTTTACCCTGGATAAGGCCGGCCTGGCCGGTGCGCTCACCTACGGAACTCAGTCGAGGAGGAAGACCGACCCCGGTCCACGGACCGGTGCACGATAGTGGGTATGGTCAGGACCTCCGGAGGAGGGGTGGGTGAATGTCACCTGCCCTTTTTCTTTCTCGCTCCCTTTTCGGGGCCTGCCGGCCCCGCCTGAGGAAAGATGTCCGGGAACGACAGGCCCTTCATGGCGGTGCTGGCCATGTCCGAGTAGTTCATGCCCATGTTCAGCCACCTGCTGAACTGGGCATCAAAGGCCTGCTTGAGCTGCAGATAGGATGTGATGGCATCTTGCAGGTGCTTTTCGAAGAACTCCTGGAGCACGGTGCCCCCGGAGCGGATGATGAGGTGGAGCAGGGGCGCCGGCAGCAGGGCGTTCTTGTTACGGGCCTCTTCCAGGACGATCTGGGTGAGGATGAATGCCGTGACGTCTTCGCCCGTCTTGGCGTCGAGGACCTGCACGTCCTTGCCTTCCCTGATGATGTCCGAGACCTGGTTCAGGGTTACATACGAGCTGTTTTCGGGGTTGTAGAGCCTTCTGCTTGCATACTTCTTCAGGATCACCGTCTCGCCCATGCCCTGTCCTCCGTGCGTCTCGTGTCATCGTCTACCACAGACTCTGCCATGATGCAACAAAAAGAAAACGACGCTCGGGTAGCGACGAGGCATAGGCAGGCCGACCGTTCAATATAATCAATGATAACATATAAATAAATTGTCATTCTGGCGACATGGCGATGACACCCAGAATATTTAATATGCTGCAGTGCAACATTTGCCCTTGACATCTGACCGGTAGTCACTATTATATGTCCAGTACGAAGAACATACCTAGGAGGCGGATATGGAAAACAAGGAACTCGTGAAACAGATGGTGGCCCTGCACAAGACATCCTTCGACAACAGTTTCAACATGCTCGTGAACCTGCAGGACCAGATGGAAAAGATGGTGAACACCTTCGTGGATCAGGCCTCGTGGCTGCCCGCAGACGGGAAAAAGGCCTTTTCCAGTCTGATCACCACCTACAAGAAAGGCCGTGAAGACCTGAAAAAGCTGGTGGACGATGGCTACAGGAAGGTGGAGGATTATATCGAGAAGTAAGGTCCCGCGGACACCGACACAGGGACACTGCAGAGCGAGATAGCGAGGAGGGAAGAGCGATGAATTATCCGAAAGACATGGCAAAGCAGGTTATCCAGTTTTACAAGACGACGTTTGACAACAGTTTTTCCACCATGGTCATGCTCCAGGAGCAGGCGGAGAAACTCATGAAGACCTTCATGGATCAGGCGCCCTGGATGAACGACGACGGCCGGAAGGTGCTGGATCAGTGGATCGGCGTCTATCGGAAGGGCCGCGACGACTACAAGAAGGCCATGGATGAAGGCTACAAGAAGGTCGAAGACTTCTTCGGCAGGTTCGGACAGGGCTCGTGACCGGGCCGGGAGCAGAGAGCAAAATAGAGTGGTAAGGAGAACACGTCATGGATCAGAAAATTATTGTCAAACAGATGGTCGATTTCCATAAGAGCACGTTCACGAACAGTTACAACGCCGTTGTCATGCTCCAGGACCAGACCGAGAAGATGATCAACACCTTCCTCACCCAGGCCTCCTGGGTACCCCAGGACGTCAAGAAGGTGGTGGGTGAATGGGTCGCGACCTGCAAGAAGGCCCGCGAAGAGTTCAAGAGCTCGGTGGACGAGAACTTCAGACGCATGGAAGACGTTTTTTCAACCGCGGACAAACCCCAGAAAAAGTCCAAGCAGCAGTAACCGTGCGCTATTTCCGCAACGATCCGGGGGGAACATGAACGACGTGAAGGACGCAGTGGATGCCGGTTTTGAGCAGTATGGAGCTTTTCTCAAAGGCCTCGAGAGGCTCATGGGAATGAGCCTGACCTTTGCAGGGGCGACCCGGGAAAAGATCAAGGCCAACGAGATCTACTTCAACGGCATATACAAGTATATCAATGAATTCATGACCCCCTTCTGGGTCGCGCTGAACTCGTTCAACGCCACCGAACGGGACAAGCTCGTTCGTCATACGCCCGAGGAGAGCATCAGGGACTACCTGGAACTGCTCCTCTTCAACATCCAGGTAGCCCAGAGTGGCATGAAGAGCAGCCTCGACACCATGAATGAGTTCCACCTCAAAGAGCTTTCCCGGGCTTTTTCCGCCTGGCTGAACACCGTGTTCGAGAGAGACGGAGAAGACATGCAGGCCTTCGTGGAGCGCCAGGCAAGGCTTATGGAAAAGGTAGTATACGAGTATCCCAAGGCCATCGATGACATCGAGCCCGAGTACGGATTCCACTTCGACCAGGACGGGTACAGAAAACTCGCCGAGACCGAGAGGTTCACGGTGTATCAGGTCCTGCCGCAGAAGGGTACGAAGGCGAAGGCGCGATCCAAACCCATCCTCATTATCCCGCCCTATGTGCTGGGAGCGAACATCCTCGGGTTCCTGCCCGGGGAGGGCAAGAGCTACGTGCATGCCTACGCCAACCAGGGCATACCCACCTACATACGCGTCCTCAAGGATATCGACTCCACACCGGCGGTCCAGACCATGACCGGTGAGGACGACGCCCTGGATACGAGGTATTTCTGCGAGATCATCAACAAGAAGCACGGCCTTCCCGTGACGCTCAACGGCTTCTGCCAGGGTGGGTTCGTGGCACTGCTGAACATCCTCACCGGTCAACTCGACGCCCTGGTGGATGCGCTCGTCACCTGCGTGGCCCCCATGGACGGAACCAGGAGCAAGGCGCTCATCGAATACCTCGAACACCTGCCGGCACGCTTCCGCGATCTGGGCTATGCGGTCAAGGAACTGCCCAATGGGAACGGCGTGGTGGACGGCAAGGTCATGAGCTGGGTATACAAACTCAAGAGCATGGATAAAGAGGCGCCTGTCTATACACTGTACCGGGACCTCATGATGTTCGACGACCCTGCGGGCAAGGACGTGAAGATCACCAAGACCGCGGCGGCCCTGAACCACTGGCTCATCTACGACCGCAAGGACATTCCGGAGGCCATCACCAAGATGAGCTTCGACTCCTACACCATCCCCATCGCCGAGGATGGAACCATGCCCGTGAAGCTTTTCGGGAGAAAGCTCAACATCAAACGCATCGAGGAAAAAGGCATCAGGTTTCTCATCTGTTATGCGGAGAAGGATGACCTGGTTGACAAGGAATCCGCCCTGGCGCCCCTCGACTACGTGAACGCCGAAGTGACCGTGTTTCCCAAGGGACACGGGGCCATAGCCACGTCGTGGTCGCAGGTTGATTCGGAGTATGCCATCCACACGAAACTGCCCAACGGCATGCGCGGCCCTGTTCGGTTCCAGCTCGACCTCGACGAGGAGGTCGGAAAGGGGAAGGCCCATGGATAAGCAGCTGCTCGAATTCTGGGGAACCATGATGCTCTCGGCGGCAGAAGGCCAGCGACATCTCGAAGAGATCGTGAAGTGGATGACCGGCAACATCAAGGACTACTCGGACCTGTCAGACGTGTTCCGGAGACTGTACCGCATCGAGCCCGGCCGGGAGCAGGAGTCGGACTACCTGGCGCCGTGGCAGAAGGCCATGAACGAGTTCAGGGAATCGTATGGAGAGCTCGTCGCCATGATGGACCTGGTGCCGAGAAGGGATTACATCGCCGTGAGCCGGGAGAACCAGGAACTGAATAGGCGGGTATCCGAACTCGAGGACGCGGTGCGTCATCTCCGGACCCTGCTCGATGAGAGAATGACGGCCCCCGCCGAAGGACTCAAGGGATTCCAGGAGCTCATCGATGATCAGGCTCGGAAGTATCAGGAGTTCATGGATACCATGACCACGGTCTTCGACGAACGACGGTCCAAGGCCGCAGGGGCGCAGCCCGGTAAACCGCTCAAGGGCAGGCAGAAGACGAAGCCTGCCGGCAAGAGGGGCGCTGAATCAGGCAGGAAATAACCTCACTTCTTCGGCGGGCTTGCCATGGCATCGCCTTCAAGTATCTTCACGTTGTCCTGGTTCACGCACCAGGTCTTGAGCCTTACCCGGTTCTTCTCCGTGTTGATCTCGGATACCTCCACGTGTGCAGTCACCGTGTCTCCGATGCGAACCGGGGCAAGGAACTTCAGCTCCTGGCTGATATAGACGGTTCCCGGTCCTGGCAGCTGCATGCCGATCACCGACGAGACGAACCCTGCGGCGAGCATGCCATGGGCTATGCGGGTCTTGAAAAAGGTTGTCTTGGCATAGGCCTCGTTCAGGTGGGCCGGGTTGAAGTCTCCCACGATGCCTGCAAAGAGGTAGATGTCCGTCTCGGAGACGGTCTTGGAGAATTCCGCGAAATCGCCCACCTTCATTTCATTGATGGATCTGCCCAGCATGGATCGGCCCCCCTTTGACGGAATGTTTTAGAACCACGACCGGTGGCTCCAGATGTCTTCCTTGAGACACTGCATGTCGTTCTTGAGCATGAGGTACATGGAGGCGTTGTGGATGGCCAGGCCGCCCAGGCTTGCCACCGCTTCCGCCAGCATGACCTCGCCCTCGGTGAAGTCCCGCTCGTGTTCCGTGTAGTACCGCATGACCCCGATGACCTCCTCCTTGACCCTTATGGGCACGGTCAGGATGGAGGTGATGCCTTCCTTCTTCTTCTCGTCCTTGTACTGGATGTCCCTGTCTGAAGTGGAGTCCCTGGTGACTACGGTCTTGCCCGCCAGCGCCTCGGTGACACTCTTTTCGATGCGCACCGGTCCCTTGTTCAGGTACTTCTTGCTCAGGCCGTGACTGGCCACGAGTTCGAGAACCCCCTTGTCCTTGTCTATGAGCCGCACCGACACCGCCTTGACCTTCAGGGCGCGGGCCATGTCCACGGAGAGCCGTTCCATGATTACCTTGATGTCCAGGCTCTCGTTGAGTCCCTCGGCAATGCTCTTGAAGATGCGGATGTTCTGCGTGATCTGCATGATGAGGCGGGCCCGCTCGATGGCCAGCCCGCCCTGCTCGGCCAGCGCCGTGAGGAACTGGATCTCTTCCTCAGAGAAGGTCCGTGGTTTGGCTGTGTACAGGGTGAGTACGCCCTTGACCCTCTCCTTGACCATGACCGGCACCACCAGGATGGATGCGATGCCTTCCCGCTTCTTGATGTCATGGGTCTTGACCCGCGGGTCCCTGGTGGCGTCATGGATGGCGATATAGCCCTTTTTCATGATCTCATCGGCTGCACGCTTGGCCTCCTTGGGCTCCGCATGGAGATAGCTCCTGGAAAGGCCCTTCTGGGCGATGGGGACAAAGACGTCGCTCTTCGCCTCGTCGTCCTCGAAGAAGAGGCACGCCGCCTTCGCATCCATGGTCTCGATGGCGCTCTTTACGATGAGGTCCAGTATCTTTTCCCTTTTCAACGTGGTGCCGAAGGTCCTGCTCACCTGGCAGAAAATATTGAAATAGTCACATTTTTCAGACATCGGTCATCTCCTTTGAGCGGGTGGTGTTCTTCGTCCTGTCGGTCCACGAGCTTTTCTTTGATTTTTTCGCCGGCTTGCCGGAGGGCTGCTTCTTCATTCTGGTTTCCGTCTTTGGGGCCTCTCGGTCTTTGAGCCACCGGATGATCTTGGGGGTGAACTCCCGCTGGGTCTTGGAGCTCACGTAGATACCGATGTGCCCGGTTTCCAGGCACACATCCTCGGTGTCGGAACTTCCCACCGCCTTGGTGAGCTTGTCGGCGGCACCCGGGGGCACCAGGTGGTCGAACTGGCCGTAGATGTTGAGCAGGGGCATGGTGAGCTTTTTTAGGTCCACCCGCCTGCCGCCGACGACGAGCTTGCTCTGGATGAGCAGGTTCTTCTGGTAGCAGTCCCTGACGAACTGACGGAAGGTCTCTCCAGGCACGTCCGGGCTGTCGAAGATCCACTTCTCCATGCGGATGAAATTCTCCACGAAGGCCTTGTCGTCCATGTTCTCCAGGAAGCCCACATACTTGTCGATCATGAGCCGGGCAGGGTTCAGGAGGAGGAACCCGAAGTTCATGAGGTCTCCGGGCATGTTGCCGAAGGCATCGATCATCTTGTCCACATCCACGTCCTTCATCCAGATATGGAGCAGGCCCTGATCCGTGTCGAAATTGGTGGGACACACCGTGGTGATGAGGTTCTTCACCTTGTCCGGGTGCAGGGCCGAGTAGATCACGCAGAAAGTGCCGCCCATGCAGATGCCCATGAGGTTGACCTTGTCCACATCGCAGCGCTGACGGATGTGGTCCACGATGTTGTCCATGTACCCGTTCACGTGGTCGTCGATGGTGAGGTACTTGTCCTTCCGGGAGGGATATCCCCAGTCGATCATGTACAGGTCGATCCCGGCCTGCAGGAAGTTCCTCACCACGCTGCGCTCGGGTTGCAGATCGAGCATGGTTTCGCGGTTGATGAGCGCATAGACCACGAGCAGGGGGGTCCTGATCTCCTCGGACGGTTCGCGCACGGGCAGGTAGTGCTTCAGCTTGACGCGGTCATCCTGGTAGATGATTTCGTAGGGGGTGGTGGCGATGTCCGTTTCCAGCGGCCCGAGCAGGATGTCCGAGGCCTTCGCGGCACGGTCGTGCGCCCTGTCCGCGCCTTCGGCAAGGTGCTTCAGGATCACGTCAACCGGTATCTTCGGCGTCTCTTCCATGATTTCAGCCTCCCGATGCGTTTGTCTTCCTGAGGTCCCTGTTCACCCTTTCCATCTCCTTTACCCGTTTTTTCAGGCGGTAGATCTCGTCGTACAGGTCGTCCATGTCCTTGTTCGTGGGGATGGGCAGCGACTGCATGACATCGGAGACGATGCGGTTCCGGGCACTGATGAAGTCCTCGAAGGCGCTCAGGGTCTCCGCCAGGGCCCTCGTGTACTCCTCCGACTTGAACAGGGTCATGTAATGGCCCTCCAGGATCTTGACCCAGAGGCGGTAGTGTTCCTGGGGGTCTTCGGGAATCTTTCTCAGGCGTACCTGCTCCTCTATCTTCTCGGCGAGGACCTTGAAGGATTTCTCCATGGGAAGCATCAGTATCTGCATGAAGTCGCCAAGCTTTGCGCTCATTATGTGGTATTTATCAAGGGCCTGGTTGAGTCGTTCCTGGTAGAACCGGACGAGCCCGAGCTGGGGCACCTTGAGATACTGGCGGATCTCCTTCTCATAGAAGTCCGACCAGGCCTTGAGACTGTCCTTGTCGATATTGTCGAAGCGGTAGGCTTCGCTGTGTTCGCCCAGGCTCCTGATCTTCTCCGCCGCCTGGGCCTGGGCCTTGAGGAAGCCGTTCAACCCTGTCTGAAGAAACCTGGTCATGATATCGGGCAGGATCGCCAGGCCCCCGGTAATGGACCCAGCGGCCGATGGTTCGCTCATGGCCGTGGACAGGTTTCCCCAGGTCTTGAACAGGGACAGCATGGCCTCCTGGGATGCCCTTGCATGGCCCTCGGCAGAGCCGGTCTTTTCGCCGTCCCTTTTTGGCTGCGTCCCGGCAAGGCCCGAAAAGAACTGGTTCATGAAGTCAATCCAGGGCTGAAACAGATCATCTGCCGGATTGCCCTGTGGTTTATTCTCTTCCATACCTCACCTCATCCTTCAGAAGCCCGCCATGCGCTGGTGTTCCATGCTTCAAGCCATGTGAGACCGCACGCCCGATAGTTTCTTTAGTAATGTCAGTTGTGATTTTGTCAATGGAGGACGGCGTCGAGGCTGCCGATACTCGGTGGATGACGACCGGAACGGTCCTTGTGAAGCCGGTCCAGACGGTCACGGACCTCCGGATTTGTACCTTGACAAACAATACCCGCTTGCATATAAGAAGCGATGGCGCGGGAATAACTCAGTGGTAGAGTGTAACCTTGCCAAGGTTAAAGTCGCGGGTTCGAATCCCGTTTCCCGCTCCAGTCCTCTTCTTTTCCTCTTTCCCCTTCCATCCCGACGAGGGGTGGAGTTCTGTATGCGCGATGTGAAGACGTGGGAATCTTGGCAGGTTAGGTTTTTATCTGATGAACATCACGGGTACGCCCTGTAGAGCATCCTCGGGAAGGGGATGGACTCGCGGACGTGCTTGAGTCCGCATATCCATGACAGGGTCCGTTCGATGCCGAGGCCGAAGCCGGAATGAGGCACGCTGCCGTACTTCCGCAGGTCGAAGTACCACCCGTAGCGTTCGGGATCGAGCCCGTTGTCCCGGATCGACTTCAGCAGGATCTCCGGGTCGTCCTCGCGCTGGGATCCTCCGATGATCTCGCCGTAGCCTTCTGGTGCCAGCAGGTCGGCGCACATGACCAGGTCAGGCCTCTCGGGGTGCTGTTTCATGTAGAAGGCCTTCACCTTCTTGGGATAGCACTCGATGAACACAGGCTTGTCGAAGAGCCGGGTGATGATGGTCTCGTCGTCACCGCCCAGGTCTGACCCCCACTGGATGTCCGACCCGTTCATGCGCAGGATCTCGATGGCCTCGTCGTAGGCGACTCTGTAGAAGGGGGGCTCGACCTTCCTGAGAGGCTCGATGTCCCGCTCGAGCTTTTTGAGCTCATCGGCCTTTTCCCGGATGACGTTCTGCACGATGAAAGACACGAAGTTCTCCTGGAGCTCCAGGTTGTCCCTGTGCTCGAAGAAGGCCATCTCTCCCTCGACCATCCAGAACTCGGTGAGGTGCCGCCTGGTCTTGGAACGTTCCGCCCGGAAGGTGGGGCCCAGGCAGTAGACCTTGCCCAGCCCGAAGATGGCCGCCTCCAGGTAGAGCTGGCCTGTCTGAGAGAGGTAGGTCTTGCCCAGATCGAAGTAGTCCACGGAAAAGAGGTTGGACGAATCTTCTCCCACCGTGGTGGTGAAGATGGGCGTGTCGATGAGGGTGAATCCATTCCGGTAGAAGAAGTCGCGGACGTACCGAACCAGCGCGTCCCGTACCCGCATGATGGCGATCTGTCGGGGCGAGCGCAGCCACAGGTGGCGGATGCCCAGGAGAAAGTCTGGCCCGTGCTCCTTCTTGCCGATGGGGAAGTCCTCGGATTTCTGCAGGATGGTCATGCCCGTCACGTGCAGCTCGTAGCCGCCGGGAGACCTGCCTTCCTCGACCACGGTGCCGGTCACGGCAACGGAAGACTCCAGGGGCAGCCTCCTGATCTCCTCGTAGAAGTCGCCCATGGTCTCACGCTCGGCAATGGCCTGGCAGACACCGGAGCCGTCCCTGACGATGAGGAAGGACACCTTGCCGCTCGACCTGCGGTTGGCGATCCATCCTCGGACCGTCGCCGTCTCGCCCGTGTGCCGGGGGAAGTCTGATATGTGAATCGCGTTCATGGAGAACTCCGCTTGATGAATGATCTGAATTGGATTCATAGCTTACTTCATGCACGGCAGGCAACCACAATCCAAGGTGCCGCCCTTGAAAGTGGGTGGTCGTCGTGATATCTTTCACCTATGCGGTTCGTATACAAGATGTGGTTCGAGATGGAGGACAAGTCGGTCCTCGGTATGGGGCTCTATCGCCTGCTCTCCCTGGTGAGGGAGACCGGCTCCCTGCACAAGGCGGCCCAGCAACTCAAGATGTCCTATCGCGCCGCATGGGGAAAGATCCGGGTGGCAGAGGAGAAGCTCGGCGTGGAGCTGCTCGAGAAAGGCAGGCACGGAAGGACAGGGGCTCACCTCACGGACAAGGGTCTGTTCATGGTGGATCAGTTCGAGGGCCTTCTCAGGGATATGGAGGCCTTCATTTCCAAGGGGAGTCTGGCCAAGAGAATCGACCGCATCATGCACATCGCGGCGAAGCGCTGACGGTCGTCCCGATGGCCGGGTTTGCAGCACGATCCATAGCCACCTTTTTCGGTGCCGGGTATTTCCCCAAGGCACCCGGCACTTTCGCAACCATCGCGACGATACCGCTCTATCTTCTCGTACGCAGGCTATCCTTGCCTCTGTATGTCGGAATCATCGGCAAGCTCTTCGTCGCGGGTGTCGTGGCATCGGGCGTGGTGGAGAAGGAATGGGGAAAGGACCCGTCCCGGGTGGTCATCGACGAGGTCTGCGGCCTGCTGGTCACCCTCGTGGAGAGGCCGGCAGGGATGAAGGAGATCGCCCTGGGGGCGGCCCTGTTCAGACTCTTCGACATCATCAAGCCGCCGCCGGTGGGCACCCTGGACAAAAACGTCAAGGGTGGGTTCGGTATCATGGCCGATGACGTCGCCGCCGGCGTCATGGCGGCCCTGGTGCTGTGGGTGATCCGCAGGACCGGATGGCTTTCATGAAGGCCGCGATCATCGTCACCGGCAGTGAAATCATCACGGGCAGGCGGCAGGATGCCCTCATCCTGCCATGTGCCGCCCGGCTCACCGCCCGCGGCATCGTGGTGCGCGAGATCCGGGTGATATCGGATGAACCCGAAAAGCTCTGCACAGCGGTCCTGGATGTCATGGACGGCACGGACCTCGTGGTGGTCACCGGCGGGCTCGGCCTGACGCCGGACGACACCACCCATGCAGCACTTGACAGGCTCAAAGACCTCAGACCCCCGCAGTCCCAGGGTTCCATCAGGAATCCCGTGGGTTCCGCTCCGGGTATCGACCTCGGGTTCGAGGGCTGCCGTGTCGTGTTCCTGCCCGGCGTGCCGAGTGAGGCCCTGGCAATGTTCCCCGCCGTGCTGGAGGGAACCGGATCCGTGCAGCCAGCCACGGTGGAGGTCCCGGTCTTCGGCCTGCGGGAAGCGGAGGTCGCCCGGCGCATCGGGGTCTTGGCGGAAATCTGCGGGTTCCTCCCCAGGGACAAGGAGATCGCCCTGGTGGTGCCTGCGCATCTCGAAGACACGATCCGGTCCATGCTGGGCAGGCATGCCCTGGAGGGGAAAGATCTCTCGTCAACCTTCGGGGCCCTGTTGAAGAAGAGGTGCCTCACCTGCGCCGCGGCCGAGTCCTGCACGGGCGGGCTCATATCCCACCTTATCACCCAGGTCCCCGGAAGCTCGGACTATTTTCTGGGATCCGTGGTCTCCTACGCCAACGAGGTCAAGACCGGGGTCCTCGGAGTCGACAGAACCGATCTCGAGAGATACGGTGCGGTGAGCGAGCAGGTGGCCCAGGCCATGCTCAGGGGGGTGCTGGAGCTCACCGGTGCTGACGTGGGCATGGCCACCACCGGCATCGCAGGCCCGGATGGCGGGACACCCGAGAAACCCGTGGGTACGGTGTGGATATGCGTGGGCACCCAGGACAATGTCGAGGCGCGGCAGTTCAGGTTCTCCTTCGACCGCGACGGGAACAAGATGGTCAGTGCCAAGGCGGCGATGTTTATGCTAAGAAACCGTATCCATGATCAGGACATTCATCGCCATAGCCCTTCCTGATGACATCAAGGCCTCCATCGATACGGCCGTAGCCGCGCTCCGGGAAAGGAACCGTGCCGTCCGCTGGGTGAAGCCCGAGGGCCTCCACATCACGCTGAAGTTCCTCGGCGAGATCCCCGAGGATATCGTGGCCCCGCTTTCGGCGGACCTCGACAGGGTGGGCGGAACATCCCGCCCCCTGCAGCTCTCCCTTGCGAGCTTTGGTGCCTTCCCCGGCATGAAACGGCCCCGGGTCGTCTGGATCGGCCTGGAGGGCGATGTCGCCGAGCTTGCCGCCCTGGCCCGATCCATCGACAGGGCGTGCGCGAAGTATGGTATTGCCGAAGAGCGCAGTCCTTTTTCCGGGCACATCACCCTGGGTAGACTAAAGACACCGACTGTGGTAGACCTTGGTATCGGTTCGGTATCTGGTATGTTCATGGCATCGGAGGTCTTGTTGTATCGTAGCGTACTATCACCCGGCGGCGCTCAGTATACCGTACTCCACAGAAGCAGCCTGGGAAGCTAAGGAGGAGGATAGCATGGAAGAAGGCAGGAAGAGGGCATTGGAAGATGCCATCACCAAGATAGAGCGGTCATTCGGCAAGGGGTCCATCATGCGCTTGGGCTCGGATGCCATAGGCAAGGGGATCCCTGTCATCTCCACCGGATCGCTCCTGCTCGACTACGAGGCGCTGGCCATCGGGGGAATACCCCGGGGCAGGGTGACCGAGATCTACGGTGCGGAGTCGTCCGGGAAGACCACGCTGTCCCTGCACTGCATCGCATCCACCCAGGTGGCAGGCGGGGTCGCCGCGTTCATAGACGCCGAGCACGCCCTGGATGTGAGCTATGCACAGAAGCTCGGGGTCAACATCGACGATCTCCTGGTCTCCCAGCCCGACTCGGGCGAGCAGGCCCTGGACATAGCCGAGACCCTGGTGCGGTCCAATGCCGTGGACATCGTGGTGATCGATTCGGTGGCGGCGCTCGTCCCCCGCGCCGAGATCGAGGGCGACATGGGCGACGCCCACATGGGACTGCAGGCCCGCCTCATGTCCCAGGCCCTGCGGAAGCTTTCCGGGGCCATCAGCAAGACAAAGACCACTGCCGTGTTCATCAACCAGACCAGGCAGAAGATCGGGGTACTCTACGGCAATCCCGAGACCACCACGGGGGGCAATGCCCTGAAGTTCTACGCGAGCGTGCGGATGCAGATCAAGAACGCAGGCCCCATAAAGGACGGGGACAAGGTCGTCGGGAACCGGACCCGTGTGAAGGTGGTCAAGAACAAGCTCGCCCCGCCTTTCAGAGAGGTCGAATTCGATATCATGTTCGGAGAGGGTATCTCCCGATACGGAGAATTATTGGATGTGGCCAGCCAATCCGATAAGAACATCATCGAGAAGGCAGGAGCATGGTACACATACAACAAACAGAGGCTGGGCCAGGGCAGAGAGGCGGCCAAGACGTACCTCAGGGAGCACCCCGAGGTCTACGAGGAGATTTACGATGCCGTGAAGAAGACCTTCGCGGCCCGTCTCGGCGTGGGGCAGCCTGAATAACAGGAGAGACCCATGGACATAAACCCGATTCTGAAGCATGCGGTGGAGATCACGGCGTCGGACGTGCACCTGAAGATCGGCCTGCCGCCGGTTGTTCGCAGGTTCGGTGCACTGATCCCCCTGAGGGACCAGAACAAGCTGACCAACGAGGACATCTACGCGGTGGCCTACTCCCTCATGAACCAGTACCAGCAGGCCAAGTTCGAGACCACCAACGAGATCGACTTCGCCCACAGCCTCTCGGGCGTGGCCCGGTTCAGGGTCAACTGTTTCAAGCAGAGGGGCAGCTTCGGCATGGTGTTCAGGATCGTGCCCACCGATCCTCCCCAGCTGGATGACCTGAACATGCCCGAGGTGCTCAAGAAGATCGCCCTGGAGCGCAAGGGGCTTATCCTGGTCACCGGCACCACGGGATCGGGCAAGTCCACCACCCTGGCAGCCATGGTGGACCACATCAACGCCAACCGGAACTGCCACGTCATCACCATCGAGGACCCCATCGAGTTCCTCCATCGTGACCGGAAGTCCATCATCAACCAGCGCGAGGTGGGTTCGGATACGAACTCTTTCGCCGCTGCGCTCAGGGCGGCGCTCAGGCAGGACCCGGACGTGATCCTGGTCGGCGAGATGCGCGACCGCGAGACCATCGACATCGCCCTGACCGCGGCGGAGACAGGCCACTTGGTCTTCTCCACCCTGCACACGCTGGACGCCAAGGAGACCATCATGCGCATCGTCTCCCAGTACCCGCCCCACCAGCACCTCCAGATCCGGCTCCAGCTGGCGGGCGTGCTCAAGGCCGCCATATCCCAGAGGCTGCTGCCCAAGATAGACGGCCAGGGAGTGATCCCCGCAGCAGAGATCCTGGTCTCCACGGCCATGGTCCGCGAGTGCATCATCGACGAGAACAGGACAGGGGAGATCGCCGATGCCATAGCGGACGGGACCATATCCTACGGCATGCAGACCTTTGACCAGTCCCTCATGGGCCTCGTCAAGGACGGCAAGGTCAGCTACCACGAGGCCATGCGCAACGCCACCAACCCCAACGATTTCGCCCTGCGCATGAAGGGGATCCGGGGGACGTCGGACAGCAAGTGGGACCAGTTCGAGAAAGAGGAGCCGGAAGAGACAGGCGATGGAACGGGAAAGGCGACCATCTTCCAGGAAGGCAAGTATCGCGACATCGAGTGATGCCGTGCGCTATGCGCTGGGGGTCATCTCCCGCAGGGCCGTGTCTTCCTTCGAGCTAAAAAAAAACTCGAGCGCAGGGGTGCCTCCTGCGAGGTGATCGAGGCCGCCATGGCCAGGATCGGCGAGCTCGGGTACCTTGACGATGCCGGGTATGCAAAGCGCCGTGCCGTGCTCATGGCCGAGAGGGGATACGGGGATTACGCCATCAGGGTTTTTCTCGAAGGGCTCGGGCTGCCTGAAAAAACGGTCCTTGACGCCCTGGCCGCCTTGCCGGTAGAGCTAAGCGAGCGAGCGAGGCTGAAGAACTTGGTCGAGAAGAGGGATACCCTGCCCCGGGTGAAGCTGGTCCGGTTCCTCGCAGGTAGGGGGTTCCCCATCGATCTCATCTTGGATATCACGGGCGGAGTGGAAACATGAAGAAGGGTTCTGAGATTCGCAGCATGTTTTTGGAGTATTTCCAGGAAAAGGGACACGCCAGGGTCGCTAGTTCCTCGCTGGTGCCGGGCGACGACCCCACCCTGCTCTTCACCAATGCGGGCATGGTGCAGTTCAAGTCGACCTTTCTGGGAACCGAGAAGAGGCCGTACACCAGGGCCACGACCTCCCAGAAGTGCGTCAGGGCAGGCGGCAAGCACAACGACCTGGAGAACGTCGGAAGGACCGCCCGACACCACACTTTTTTCGAGATGCTCGGCAACTTCTCCTTCGGCGACTACTTCAAGCAGGGGGCAATCGAATATGCCTGGGACCTCCTGGTGAAGCGGATGGGTATCGATCCGTCCCGGCTGTATGTGAGCGTCCACCATACCGACGACGAGGCCTACGAGATCTGGAACAAGCAGGTCGGGGTCAGCACAGACCGCATCCTCAGGCTCGGAGACAAGGACAATTTCTGGGCCATGGGGGACACCGGGCCCTGTGGACCGTGCTCGGAGATCATCCTCGACCAGGGCCCGACCGTGGGGTGCGGCAGGCCTGAATGCAGGGCGGGCGAGTGTGACTGCGACCGGTACCTGGAGATCTGGAACCTCGTGTTCATGCAGTTCAACCGCGACTCGGCCGGCACCCTGACCCCGCTTCCGGCCCCCAACATCGATACAGGTATGGGCCTGGAGCGCATAACCGCCGTGCTCCAGGGCGTCACCAGCAACTACGATACCGACCTGTTCCAGCCGCTGATCAGGTATATCGGGGATCTGGCAGGCAAGGGGTACGGGGCCGACGGCGACATGGACGTTTCCATCCGCGTCATCGCTGACCATGCCCGGGCGGGCGCGTTCCTGGTGGGGGACGGTGTCCTGCCGTCCAATGAAGGGCGCGGCTATGTGCTCAGGCGCATCATCCGCAGGGCCGCCCGCCACGGTAAACTCCTGGGCATGGATAACGCCTTCCTCCACAAGGTTGCCATGAAGGTGATCAGCGAAATGGGGGATGTGTATCCCGACCTGGTGGCCAGGAGGGACTTCATCGACAAGGTCATTGCCAACGAGGAGGACCGATTCCTCAAGACGCTGGATCGTGGTCTGAGCCTCCTCGACGAGATCCTCGCCGGCTTGAAGGCGCAGGGCCGGTCCCTCATGACGGGCCAGGACGTCTTCGTCCTCTACGACACCTTCGGATTTCCGGTGGACCTCACCGAGGACATCGCCCGCAAGGCAGGCTTCGGTATCGACACGGAAGGGTTCGAGGCCCACATGGAGCTGCAGCGGGAAAAGGCCAGGGGTGCGTCTGCCTTCGGCGCTTCTGCCGCCGGGCAGGGATCCTGGGGATCCTCAGCGGCCAATGTCAGGTTTGTGGGTTACGATACCACGGAGACCGACGCGAATGTCCTCGAGATGCAGGTCAGGGACGAGGACGGAAAGCTCGAGGCCGTCGATGTGGCCCTGGAAGGGCAGGAGGTCCTCGTCGTCACCGATGTGACAGCCTTCTACGGGGAATCGGGCGGCCAGGTAGGCGATACCGGGACCATTTTCTCGGCCCAGGGCAAGGCGGAGGTTCTCGACACCACCAGGACGGAACACGACGTGATCGTACACCGCGTGCGGATCCTCTCGGGAAGTCTGGCCACGGGAGATGCAGTGAAACTGGTGGTCGATGCAGGCAGGCGCAAGAGCATCATGCGCCACCACAGCGCCACGCACCTGCTCCAGCGGGCATTACGGGACGTTTTGGGCGACCATGTGCACCAGTCGGGGTCCCTGGTCAACGAGGCCAGGCTCAGGTTCGACTTCACCCATTTCGCAGCGGTGTCTGCCGAGGAACTCGACAGGATCGAGGCCATCGTGAACCAGTTCGTGCTGGAAAACCTGCCTGTCAGGACCGAGATCCTGTCCAAGGAGGAGGCCATGGGGCGGGGCGCCATGGCGCTCTTCACCGAAAAGTATGCAGACGACGTGCGGGTGGTGTCCATGGGAGACGTGTCCATGGAACTCTGCGGCGGCACCCACTGCTCCTCCACCGGCCAGATCGGCCTGGTGAAGGTCGTCTCGGAATCGAGCGTGTCTGCCGGGCTGCGCAGGATCGAGGCCATCGCGGGGGTCAGGTCCCTGGAGCACCTCAGGTCTCTGTCCAGACTCGTCACGGGTCTGGCTGACCGGCTCAAGTGTGCGCCCGCAGAGATCGGAGATCGCGTCGCCGGCCTTCAGGCTCGGGTCAGGGAGCAGGAGAACGCCATCAGGGATCTCCATATCAGGCTCGCCACCGGGGCGGGGGCCGACGAGGACGAGAAGGAGTATACGTCTGGTCCGTTCAAGATAATCGTCAAGAAGGTGGAGAACGCTGATATCGCCCAGATGCGCGAGGTCGGGGACCGGCTGAAGGAGCGCATCAAGTCCGGGATCGTGTTCCTCTATACGCCCAGCGACGAGAAGGCCACCTTCATGACCATGGCGACCGCCGATGCCGCGAAGACCTATGATGCCGGCAAGATCATGAAGAAGGCCATGGATGAAGTCGGCGGCCGGGGTGGCGGCAAGGCGCTGTTTGCCCAGGGCGGCGCCGATGCAGGCTCGATCGATACCGTCATTCAGATAGTCAAGGAATCCACGGGGGTTCGCCAATGAGAGAGGCCACGATTACCCGGAAGACCAAGGAGACCCAGATCTCGGTGAGCATCTGCCTCGAGGGCGGAGAGTTCGTCCTGAACATCCCGTCTGGATTCCTCACCCACATGCTCGATGCCCTGGCAAAGCACGCGGGGCTCGGCCTCAGGATAGACGCTGCCGGGGACGTGCACGTGGACCTGCACCACACCGTCGAGGATATCGGCATCGTACTGGGCAAGGCCATCAAGGGTGCCCTGGGAGAGAAGCGCGGCATCACCCGGTACGGACTGGCCAAGGTGCCCATGGACGAGGCCTTGGTGGAGGCGTGCATAGACCTATCGGGCAGGCCCTTCTTCATCGTCCACGGCGGGGAGGTCTTTCATGGAAAGGCCGGAGATCTCGATCTGGAGCTGGTCCCCGAGTTCTTCCGGGCCCTGGCCTTCAACGCGGGCATCACCATGCACATGACCGTCTATGCCTCGGGAAACGGCCACCACCTGGCAGAGGCGTGCTTCAAGGCCTTTGCCCGCGCGCTGAAAGAGGCAGTGGCCGTGACCGGGACCGATATCCCATCCACCAAAGCCCACCTATGAGATTCCGGCACACCCGGGTGAAGACCTTCGACAGCAGCAGACACCCCGGGCAGCCGGTCTGGTTCGAGTTCGAAGGCAGGGGCCTCGAGATCGAGGCCGTCCTCGAGCGCTGGAGCGAGGCCTACCAGGACCCGAGCTTTTTCCCCGACGAGTACTACAAGGTCGAAGCTTCGGATAGGAACGTGTACCTCTTGAGATACTCTACCCTTTTCAAGAGCTGGTGGGTGAGGACCTACGTGGAGGTGCTGGCATGATCATCATTCCGGCCATCGATCTGCACGAGGGGCGGGTGGTCAGGCTGAAGAAAGGCAGGTTCGACGAGGTGACGGTATACAGCTCGAACCCTGCCGATATGGCCAGGTCCTTTCAGGATGCCGGTGCAGGCCGCATTCACGTGGTGGACCTGGACGGTTCAGTCGCGGGTAAGGGCATGAACGTGCAGGCCATCGCGGCAATCTGCTCCGCGGTGGAGGTGGAGGTGGAGCTGGGAGGCGGGATCCGCACCGCGGAGGATGCCTCCCGGGCCTTCGACCTCGGCGTGAGTTCCGTCATTCTGGGCACCGTGACGGCCCGGGATCCGGACACAGCGGCGGCCATCCTGGAGGCGTTCCCGGGGCGTGTGGGAATCGGGATCGACGCCCTTCACGGCAAGGTGGCGGTGCAGGGATGGAAAGAGGTCACGGAACAGACAGCCTTCGAGCTTGCTCATTTCTACGAACGATGCAACCCCGCCTTCATCGTGTACACCGATATCTCCCGGGACGGTATGCTCACCGGCCCCAACATCGAGGCCACCGCAGCACTCACCAGAGAGGTGAAGACGCCGGTTGTGGCTTCCGGCGGAGTGAGTTGCATGGATGACATCCGTGCCCTGCTGGCGGTCAAGGGGCTTTTCGGTGCCATCGTGGGCAAGGCCGTCTACGAGGGCCGAGTGGACGTACGCGAGGCCGTCCGACTGTCCCAGGAGTCGGAATCGTGATATGGACAGGGAAGAAACCCTGATCGAAACAAGACACTCCAAGAGAACAGGGGGGGATCACATGGACTGTATCTTCTGCAAGATCGTCGCAGGCGACATTCCTTCCACCAAGATCTACGAGGATGATCTCGTCTACGCCTTCAACGACATCCAGCCTCTGGCCCCGGTGCATGTGGTCGTGGTGCCGAAGAGGCACTATTCAACGCTCAATGACCTCGACGACAGGGATATCTGGTTCGCGATGCTCAAGGCGGTACAGGAGATCGCCAGGACCAGGGGCATCGACACATCGGGCTACCGCATAACGGTGAACTGCGGGCCTGACGGTACCCAGATCGTCATGCACCTGCACCTGCACGTACTCGGCGGGAGGCTGCTCGAGAGCAGGATGGGGTGAGGGGCACTGAGGAACAATGGTCGGGAGAAATCCTGGCCTGCCCAATCCATGCATCTCGCTCATGACACAGTATAGTATGGGTGCGAGCGAGATGCACGGATTGGGCAGGCTAAGGTTTTTCCTTATGGACAGTCTGACGGCAAACTACTCCACGTACACGATGAACCCGGCCTGGTGCATGCCCTGCGGGTGGGCTGGCAGGAAGGGGAAGTCTGCGGACTGGGAGAGCGGCTCCAGAACTTTGGCCGTGCGCGAGTTGCCATGGGCGGCACGGTGGATGGCCTTGAGCAGGTCCCCGGTGTTGAACTGACTGGTGACCGGCGCCAGGGCGAAGAGGATGCCCCCGGGCTTGACGCGGGCCACGGCAAGCTGCAGGGTTCTGCTGTGCTCCTCGTACTCGTTGCCGAAGGCCGGTGCGTCGCAGAGCACCAAGTCATAGAAGGCCTTGTCGTCGCCCAGGAACCGCGCGGCATCGTCCTTGTGATGGCGCCAGGTGAATGGCTTGATCCTGTTCAACTCCATGTTTCGCTTGAGCTGAACCTGGGCAGGGGCGGAAGAATCAATGGACGTCACCGACGACGCCCCCGCCTTGAGCGCGCAGACCGAGAAGGAGCCGGTGTAGGAGAAGAGGTCCAGGACGTCCCGGCCACCTGCATAGGCCATGATGCGCCGCCTGGTATCCCGGTGCTCCAGGTAGAAGCCTGTCTTGTCGCCGGTGAGGATGTCTACGGCGAACTCGATCCCATGCTCTCTTACCCTGAGGTCCTCGGTCTCGAAAGTCCCGTAGATAGGTCCGGTCTCGGGGCGGTATCCCTCGTTGGAACGTGTCCTGGTATCGGAGCGTTCGAATATGACGCATGACGGAAGCTCTGAACGGAGGCAATCAACGATATCGCCCTTGATGTCATCCACGCCTGGCGTGATGACCTGCATCACGAGGATGTCGTTGTAGCGGTCCACCACCAGGCCGGGAAGAAGGTCTCCCTCGGCATTGATGAGCCTGCAGCAGGTCGTATCCCCGGGCATGACGGCATTTCTCAGGGCAACAGCCCGTTTGATCCGCGAATGAAAGAAGGACCTGTCGATGACCTCCTTGCCCATGGTCAGCACGCGCACGGCAAGCTGCGAAACCGGGTTGTACATGCCCTGGCAGACGAACTGGCCGCGGGCATTGAGCACCCTGCAGAGCCGTTCCATTTCCGGCTCGCCCTGGACCTTGTCCACGGCACCCGAATAGACCCACGGGTGGCCCTGCAGAAGAGGCCCTTCTTTTCCGGGCTTGAGCCGTACGATGAGCATAGACCAGTGCCTTTAGCATAGATCGATACGGTATGAAAGTGACGATTGCGGGGAACCGGCCCGGATTCAGGGCGCGAAGTGCTCCGTGCCCCTTGCCGTTGTTCCGGAAAGACCAGCGCTTTCCTCTATGAAGGTGCACAGGCCGTCGATGTCATGGAAGAGGAAATTCGGGATGCCCGTCTCCATTGGCGCGTTGCTGACGAGGGCGATGTAGTCCTCTGAGGGACTTTCAAGGCAGAGCGGCCTGTCGTAGATCGTGTCGTTGAAGACCTCGATCTTCTTGAACGGGCCACTCTTGAATCCTTCAACGAGGACGATATCCACTCCTGTGGCGGCCACGCTGCAGAGGTAGTCGAGGGAGGGTGGTGCATTCTCGTACATGAGGATGCCTTCGGGGGCGAAGAGCACGATCCTGCCTGCCCCCCTGCTGGCAAACCGCTGGGTGTCCTTCCCCGGTTTGTCGGCGTAGTGCATGTGGAGCCCGTGCTTGACAGCGGTTACCTTCCTGCCTCTGCGGGTGAGCTCTTCGATGACCTTCTCGAGCACGGTGGTCTTGCCGCTGTTGGTGCCCTGTGCCACGAAGGAAAGTATGTTCCGGTATGCACTGTCCACGGGTCCTGTATAGTGCCTGGTGAGCAGTCGAGTCAAGGGAAAGGGGGGGTCCTGACGGCAGGGTTTTGCCGGTTCGTGCCGGCCATTGCATGACCGGGCAGACTCTATTACAATACCCGTATGTTCGATCAGATGAGCGCACCGGAAATTTTAAAATGGGTGTTGCTGGTCTTTCTCGCCGGATTCATCGGTTTTTTCGGGAAATTTCTCGGTAAACTGGTGATCTCGCTGTTCCAGAGGAAGAAGGAGGAGGATGCCCCAGGGCCCGCCCTGCCTGGTCAGTCGGTCAGGCAGGGGCCGGCAGAGACGAAGTCCGTGAGCGGGCAAGGGGCGGTTCCGGGAGAGGTCATGTCCAGGGATGAGCAGAAGCTCCTCAAAAAGGCCCTGAAGAACGAGGTGAAAGCGAACAAGAAGAGCGGGAAGCAGTGAGCGGTGATGATGCCGGCGCTTCCCGTCACTGCTGTGTCGGTTGCTCCCCGATCAGCGGATGGCGGTGTGAATAGTTCGGCTTGTCGCAGATGAGCTGGACGGCGCACTGGTTCCGGGTGTTGATGACGATGGGCCCCAGCAGATTGATGGTCATGCGTTTGGGATCGTTGTGCGGGATGGTGACGATGCAGACTACTTCAAGGCTGTCTTCCTTTTTCACCTCGAGCTCGCTCAGGGCGTTCTCGTCCGCATCAACGAAATAATCGGCCTTGACGAGCTGAGGATTCATGACCACAAATGCCAGGCCTCCGTCCTCCACGCTCTGGAGCCAGAAGAACGGCGAGCCCTCACTGTGCGGGAACAGGACATAGCGCTTGTTCCTGGCGAACCCGAGGATCCCCCGCGGGAAGGTGATGACCTTGTCTTCCTGGACCGTTAACGTGCCGAACCTGAGCGTGTTGATCTCCAAGACCGTTCCCCCTAGATGAAGTCTACAAGACTGAGACTAGTGATCAAAGAGGCACTTTTCAAGGCGGCCTCGTAGATGGTCTGCTGATTCTGCAGCTGCGTGATGGCCTCGGCATAATCGAGATCCTCGATGGTGGAGACCATTTCCCTGGTGTCGACGTCGGAGCGCTCGATGACCGCCATGGTGTGCTCGAGCTTGTTTACCCGGGCACCGATCTTCGCGAGGTTGTTCGAGACGATCGTGCCTGCATCCTCCAGCGATGAGAGCTCATCGCGTATAGCATCGGCGTCATTGGAACGCAGTGCCCTTTCGAGCCTCAAGAGCGTCATGAATATATCTCCTTGCTGGTCCATGAAGACTTCGTTGCCAGGAATGTTGATCTGGGCACTGTTCTCCTTGCCGATCTGCATGGAGAAGGTGGATCCATTGCCCTGATAGACCGGTCTCCATTCCCCGTCCGTATACACGTAGACCATGTTCTGGTCGGTCACCATCGCGGCATCGCCTTCGGCCGGCGAAGCCGGCAGGTCGCTGACAGTGGCAACGTCGGCGCCTAGCCGAGCGGCTTCCACCCACAGGAAAGGTCGGGTCTGGGTCATGGTGCCGCCGAACATGAATTTGTTTCCGAATTTGGCGTTGGCATTGGACAGGACCATGGACCTGATCTCCTTGATCTCCTCGGCCGCACCCGACCTGGTGTTCTCTGTGGCGGTGGCAGAGGACGCCTGGACCGCAAGCTCACGCGCCCGTGCCAGAAGGTCGTCCGTGTCCTGGAGGATGGAATCCACCCTGTTGAGCCATCCGGAGCCGTAATCGATGGACTTCTTATACTGGGTGAACGAATTCAGCTCGGTCCGGTAGATGAGCACGCTGGACAGGCCGATGGGGTCATCGGACGGCTTCTCGACCCGCCTTCCCGAGGAAATCTGGTTGTTCAGCCTGAACAGCTTCTCCGTGTTCTGGTTGAGGTCCTTCACGAGCTGATAGTAGAGAAATCTATTGCTGACCTTCATACACCATCCTTATCGGCAGAAGTATTTTCACTCTTTATACGCAGCAAGGACCCTGCCAAGGGTATAAGACCCAGTAATTCAGGCGGTTTCTGTATCGGGGAAAGGAAAAGACTTCCCGGTGGCAGGTATATATTTCCGGGGCGGACGCCTCACCCCCTGCTGATGTGTTCCTGGATGGCGCGGCATTCCCTGATGAGCGCATCCTCGTCCACGGTGAGGGACGCGTAGTTCTTCACCACGACACGGCCGTCGATGATCACGTCCTTCACGTTGCCGCCCGTGGCCGCATAGATAACGTGGGAGACGGGATTGTGCACCGGGACCATGTTAGGCGCCCTGCCATCGAGCACGGTGATGTCCGCTGGCAGCCCCCGTTCCAGTCTTCCCCCGGAAAAGCCCAGTGCCCGGGCGCCGTTTTCCGTCACCAGGGCCAGGGCCGTGCACTCGTCGAGGACCGTGGGGTCCATGGAGGAGATCTTGTGCAGCTTGGCCACGGTGGAGATCTCGCTGATGATATCGAGGTTGTTGTTGCTGGCACACCCGTCGGTACCGACGGACACGTTGATCCCCGCCCTGATCATCTTGGGGACCGGCGCTATGCCGGATGCGAGCTTCATGTTGCTCTCCGCGTTGTGAGACACCGACACCTTCCTGGACGCCAGCACCTCGATCTCGGCATCGTCCAGCACCACGCAGTGGGCAGCCAGGGTCCGGCGGCTCAGGCATCCGAGGGAATCCAGGTATTCCACCGGTGTCATGTTGTGGTCCTTGCGTATCTGCTCGACCTCGGAGGCGGTCTCGCTCAGGTGAATCTGGAAGATGAGGTCGTATTCCTCGGCCAGGGCGTAGGCATCCTCGAGGATCCGGGTGGTGCAGGTATAGGCCGCATGGGGAAAGACCGTGGGACGCACGAGACGGTCAGCCTTCCAGCGCTCGATGAACCGCCTGTTGTGCTCGATGGTTCGCGAGGGATCCGGCAGCGAAGGGGTGGGGAACTGGAGTATCCCCTCTCCGATCCATGCCCTGATGCCCACCTCCTTGGCAGCCCTCCCCACCTCGTCTTCATAGAAATACCCGTCGCAGAAGGACGTGGTACCGGAGCGTGTCATCTCCCAGGCCGCCAGCAGGGAGCCTATGTAGACGAATTCACGGTTCACGTGCTTGGCCTCGGCGGGGAAGATATGGTCCTGGAGCCAGGTCATCAGGGGAAGGTCGTCGGCGATGCCCCTGAAGAGCGTCATGGAGGCATGGGTATGGGTGTTGATGAGCCCGGGCATGACGATGTCATGGGGGCCTCCGATCACCTCAGCGATGTCCTCGGGCAGTTCAGGGGAGAAGCCCGCAACGGTCGAGTCCTCGACGATGACGTAGTGGTCCTTGAGGATATCGTTGCCCGTCTTGATGACATACCCTCCCTGCACGGCGAATCTGCTCATGTGCCGCTCCTCTTCAGCTGTCTTTGACGGTCCGGCGATAGCGCAGGGCGCTGGCCAGCGTCACCTGATCCATGTACTTCAGCTCCCCTCCCATGGGTATGCCGGAAGCGATCCTGCTGACCGCCACGTTCAGGCCCGCATCGGCGATCAGCTTGCTGATGTAGTGGAAAGTGCCCTCACCCTCAACGGAAGGGTTCGTCGCCACGATCACCTCGGCGACGCCGGGCCGCCTGAGCCTTTCCATGAGCTCGGCGATACGGAGATCATCCGGGCCGATGCCTGCCAGGGGCGAAATGAGCCCGTGCAGGACATGGTACAACCCCTTGTAGGTATGGGCCGACTCAAGGGCCAGGACATCGCTGGGTTCCTCCACCACGCATATCTGGGACTGGTCCCGGGAGGGATTGGTGCAGATGCTGCACCTGGCCCGATCCGTGAGGTTGAAGCAGGTCGGGCAGAGCCGGATCTGTTCCCTGACGGTCTTCAGGGTGGCGGCAAGCTCCTCTGAAAGCGCCCCCCGGTCGGCCAGGATGTACAGTGCAAGCCTGGTGGCGGTCTTCTCTCCGATGCCGGGCAGGCGCTTGAGTGTGCTGATGAGGGCTCGAAGGGGCTTGGGGTAAGGGTCCATGTCAGGTGAAGGTGAAGGGTAGAGGAAGTCCCCCGGTGATCTGTTTCATCTCTTCGGCGGCAAGCTCCCGGGACCTGCGCATTCCCTGGTTAACGGCGGTCAGGACGAGGTCCTCCAGCATCGGGATGTCCCGGGGATCCACGCACAGCGGGTCCAGCTTGATGGAGAAGATCTCCTGCCTGCCGCTGACCGTCACGGTCACCATGCCTCCGCCGGTGTCCACGGTCACGGTCTTGTGCGAGAGCTTTTCCTGAATCTCCCTGATGCGTTCCTGGAGTTTCCCTGCCTGCCTGAGGATATCCTTGAAATCGGGTTCCATGGGGTGCAAGTAAACCGCAAAGGACCTGTACTGTCAAGGAGGGCGTGGGGGTGATATATGGAAAACCGGAAGAAGTCGGGACAAGCTTCAAGTCCAGGTAAGGGAAAGACCACTGAATAATACTCAGGCTCCCTTGACATGCCTCAATGCCGTGCGTATCGTCTGTGCATCCTGCATGTAAGGAGGAAATTCCATGCCCAGGACCTTCATCGACCTCTCCATCGCCATCGAAGCCGGCTTGCCCAGCGACCCGCCCATGATGATACCCAAGATCACCTACCTCGACCACAGGATCGGTGCGGAGACCATGAAGCTCTTCTATCCGGGGATCACGGAACAGGACCTGCCCGGTGGACAGGGCTGGGCCCTGGAGATACTGGAGCTCTCGACGCACGCCGGCACCCACATGGACGCCCCCTGGCACTATCACCCCACCCAGGACAAGGGAAATCCAGCGCTCACCATCGACCAGTTCCCTCTGGAGTGGTCCGTGGGCAACGGCGTGAAGATTGACTTCTCGTCAAAAGCCGACGGCTACAACATCACCCCGGAAGACATCATGGCAGAGCTCGATGCCATCGGCCATACCCTCGGGGAAGGGGACATCTTCCTCGCCCAGACAGGTGCAGCACTGTTCTGGGGCACCTCGGACTACCTGGTCAAGGGCTGCGGATTCGGCAGAGCCGCCACGCTGTGGCTCGTTGACCAGGGCGTACACGTCGTCGGCACCGATGCGTGGAGCTGGGACAGGCCCCTGCCCTTTCAGGCCGCTGACTTCGAGCACACGAATGACCCCTCCCTCATCTGGGAAGGCCACTTCGCCGGCATCGAGAAGGGCTATTTCCAGATCGAGAAGCTCACCAACCTGGACAGGCTCCCTGCCACGGGCTTCACCTTCTACTGCTTCCCGATCAAGATCAAGGGGGCAAGCGCAGGATGGATCAGGGCGGTAGCCGAAATACAGACACCATAGGCATCGGCTCCTGGTGCGGAACCGCGTGCCATAAGGCCAGAAAGGGCTTGATCCCCCGGGAAATAAGTTCTAGACAGAGGCTATGCTTGCCATCGATGTGGGCAACACCCATATAACAACCGGGATCTTTGAAGGCGGGACGTTGCAGGAGGTCCTGCGTTTGTCGACGCAGGACTGCATCGAGAGCGACGCCTTCCTGTCCCTCGCTGCAGGGATGAGAAGGAGGCTGCCCGATGAAGCCGTCATGGTGAGTGTGCGCAGGCAGGCGGCGCAGACCATCGTCAGGGAGCTTGTGGCTGCGGGAGGACCCCCTCCCCTGGTCGTGGACGTGAACACGCCCATGGGTATAGAGGTCATCTATGACTCGAAGGATACCCTGGGCGTCGACCGGCTGGTCTGTGCCGCAGCGGCGTACCACCTCCATGGTGAGAAGGGCAGGTCCGTGGTGATCATCGACATGGGGACCGCCACCACCATCGACTATGTCACCGCGCAGGGCGCCTTCCGGGGGGGCATGATCGCTCCGGGCATCAGGAGTGCCTATGAGGGACTCCTGGCCGCGGCACCACAACTGCCCAGGATCGGCGATTTCACGGCAGGGGCCCTCATCGGGACGGATACCGTTTCGTGTGTCCGCTCCGGGGTCGTCACGGGCCATGCGGCAATGATCATGAAGGTGGTGGAGATGGTGGCGGGCAGGACGAAGACTGAACCGGTGGTTGTAGTGACTGGGGGACCGTCAGGCACGGTGAGGGATGATCTGCCGAAATCGTACATCTTCGACGAGACACTGATTCTCAAGGGACTCCTGAGGATACATTCCCTGCAGGATAAAACAAGTGTTAAGATTTCCAGGTCATCTGTCCGATAGTTGCCTTACAGCGCGATCGAAGAGGCGCAACCACACAACGTAATGGATTACTTGCTCAAGGACGTAATGGATTACATCGGACGAAAACGAGGGTCTGTCCTTCGCACACTCCTGATAATCTCCTGTATGTGTGCGGTCTCATTGCCGCTCCATGCCGCATCCAGTGCCGCCCAGGCCTACCAGAGCGCGAGCGCGGCATCCGTTGAGCTCCTCCGTGATCTGGACAAGAAAAAGGATCGGGTGAGCTGGATGGCGGTCATCCACAAGTATCAGAACGTGGGCAAGCAGTACCCCCGTTCGAACTACGCACCCAGGTCCTGGTTCAAGGTGGGCAAGCTCTATGAGGGGCTGCACGGGTACTCCTCCAATCCCAGGGACCTCGAGCGTGCCATCGAGGCCTACATGACCGTGACGGAGTCGTACCCGTCGAGTTCCCTTGCCGATGACGCCATCTACCATTCAGCCCGCATCTATCAGGAAGGGCTGAGTTCCCCCCAGAAGGCGTACACCTTGTACCAGAAGGTCATAAAGGATTTTCCGAAGGGTGACATGGCCCAGCTCGCCCGTGAGCAGATGAATTCTCTGAACATCGAGAAGAAGACCATCACCGGGGATGCGAAAACGGGTCTTGGCGATGTGAAGACGGTCCGTCAATGGTCCGACAAGGACTATACCCGGGTCGTGGTGGACCTCGACGAAAACATCGGATTCAAGACCTTTACCCTGCCAGCGGACCCCAAGGCCGACAGGCCGGACCGGGTGGTGATCGAGCTCGACAACGCAAAGGTGTCCCGGGGTCTGCCCGGCATGAACAGGGTGAACGACGGCATCCTCACCAACATCAGGGTTTCCCAGTACCAGAGCACCAAGGTGAGGATCGTGCTGGACCTCGCCCAGAAGATCTCCTACCGTGCCTTCCCCCTGGCAGGCCCGAACCGGCTGGTGGTGGACATCATCAAGGATGGCGCCTCGCCGGTGATCGCCCATGAACCGTCAAGCGCGAACAGCGGCGGCATATCCAGGAATGAGACCGGCAACGGCTTCAAGAAGGTGCCCAAGTGGTCCAAGTCGCAGATGGAGGATGACGTGCCGTCCATTGCGACACAGCTCTCGCTCAAGGTCTCCAGGATCGTCATCGACCCGGGGCACGGGGGAAAGGATCCCGGTGCCGTCGGACCGGGGGGCGTCCTCGAGAAGGATCTGGTGCTGGGCATCGGCAAGGCACTGGCCAGGAGGCTGAGGCTCGAGGGATTCGAGGTTTTCATGACCAGGGACAGCGATGTCTTCCTCACCCTGGAGGAGAGGACCGCCTTTGCCAACAAGAAGCGGGCCGACCTGTTCGTTTCCATCCATATCAATGCGCACAACAACAAGGGGCTGCAGGGCATTGAGACCTACTTCCTCAACCTGACCACCGATGCCTCGGCCATCGAGGTGGCCGCCCGCGAGAACGCCACCACGAGCAAGTCCATCAGCGATCTGCAGCTCATCATCAACGACCTCATGCTCAATTCCAAGATCAACGAATCCTCCCGGTTTGCAAGCTCCGTGCACAAGTGCGTCATGTCCTCGGTCCTCAACACCGGGTATCAGGGCAAGGACCTCGGGGTCAAGCAGGCGCCGTTCTATGTCCTGCTCGGTGCCCAGATGCCCTCCATCCTGTGCGAGCTCGGCTTCATAACGAACGGGACCGAGGCGTCGCTCCTGCAGTGTGAATCCCACCAGAGCACCCTCATTGACGGTATTGCAAAGGGTATCAACAAGTATATAATGAACACCACCTATGCATATATGAGGAGGAAGTAGTGAGGCGCCTCTCGTTACTGGTGGCATGGTTCTGCCTGGTATCCATGCCCGTGTGGGCCGACTACGGGTTGAGCAATGTGGTGGAAGAGCAGATCGACCGCAGCCAGCTTCCCGGAGAGAGCCTCCCGGTTCCACCCGACGAGATGACCCCCGTAGCCCCTGTGCCCGATCAGGCACAACCAGTCAAGAAACCCGAAGAGTCGGCTCCCCAGTACAAGAAGACCGAGTTCTATCCCTACACCATTCACATATCTTCCTGGCAGAGCAAGAAGGACGCACTGAATCATCAGAAGAGGCAGTCCCGCGACCTCAAGCCGGTGTTCATCACCAAGATCGACCTGGGCGCAACCGGGATCTGGTACCGGGTCGATTATGGAAACTTCACGAGCAAGGGCGCCGCAACGGCGCGCATGAACGACCTCATGGCACGGGGTGTCATCGATGCGGAATCCTTCATCGGATCTGCCGTGCCCTATACCATAGAGCTCGGCGTCTTCCGCGATGAACAGGGCGCTGCAGGGGAAGCCGGGCGGTTGCGGGAAAAGGGCGTGGTCACCTACATCATGAGGGAAGCCGACTCGGTCTTCCGCCTGCTCTCGGGGGCATACCCCGGCCAGAAGAGCGCCGGGCCGGCCCTCGAAGACTTCGTCGCCCTGGGTCTGCAGCCGAAGATCGCCAAGAGATGAACCGGGCGCTGATCGACTCCTTCCTGGAGTACCTCGTCGCCGAGCGGTCATCCCCTGAGAACACCCTGGCCGCCTATGCGGGCGACCTCGAGGATTACGCGACCTTTCTCGACGGCAGGGGTGTCACGGAACTCGGCGTCGACGGAGCGGTCCTCGAGGACTACGCCTCCCACTGCAGAAGCCGGAAGCTCAAGACCACGAGCATCAGCCGCAGACTCTCCACCATCAGGCAGTTCTACCGGTTCCTCATCGAGGAGGAGGCCATCGCATCGGATCCCACCCGTGACCTGGCTTCCCCGAAGCGCGGCAGCTATCTCCCCGAGATCCTGAGCAGGGAAGAGGTGGAGCGGCTCATAGCGAGCCCCGATCCCGGGACGCCCGTTGGCGTCAGGGACAGGGCAATGCTGGAAGTCCTCTATGCCACCGGACTGAGGGTGAGCGAACTCACGGGACTGAAGCTCCACCACCTCAACCTGCACGTGGGGTACCTGGTCTGCAGGGGAAAGGGCGACAAGGAACGCGTGGTCCCCATGGGCGAGAGCGCACGGCACCGGCTGAAGGAGTATCTGGAGGATGCTCGACCGTACCTGGTGAAGAAACCCACCGACGTCCTGTTCTGCTCCCGGAGGGGGGGCGCCATGACGAGGCAGAACTTCTGGCATGCTATCAGGCGGTATGCCGCAGCAGCGGGAATACACAAGAGGATATCACCCCACATGCTCAGGCACTCCTTCGCCACCCACCTGCTCATGGGAGGCGCAGACCTGCGGTCGGTGCAGATGATGCTCGGTCATGCGGATATCTCCACCACCCAGATCTACACGCATGTCTCCGCCGGCAGGCTCAAGGAGATCCACGAGCGGTACCATCCGAGGGGGTAGACGATGGAGGTCATCACCTCCCATATCCAGGCTGATTTCGACGCATTCGCCTCCATGCTTGCTGCCAGAAAACTCTACGAGGACGCCGTCATGGTCTTTCCCGGGGCTCAGGAAAAAAACCTGAGGGACTACCTGGCCCAGGCATCCCCTGAGGTGACCGGGGCCATCCGGAAGCTCAAGGCAATCGAGGTGAACCGGGTGAAGCGGCTCATCATCGTGGATACCCGGCAGCTTTCGCGCATCGGCGACTTTGCCGGACTCGTCGGCAAAGTCGGCGTCGAGGTGATCGTCTACGACCACCACCCCCCTTCCACCGACGACATTACAGAGGCCATCGAGTTCAGCAGGGAGTACGGGTCCAACAGTGCCCTGATGATCGAGATCCTCAAGAGGGAAGGTATTACGCCCACACCCGAGGAGGCCACCATCCTGGCCATGGGCATCTTCGAGGACACGGGCTCGCTCCTGTTCCCCTCCACCCGCCCCGAGGACTGCATGGCCCTGGCGGACCTGCTGAGCTGGGGCGCAGACATGAAGGCCGTGTCCCATACCCTGGCCCGGGAACTCAGTCCCGAGCAGGTGGATATTCTGGATCAACTCATCAAGAATGCCTACATCTTCCACGTGGGCGGCATCGACGTGCTGATCACCAGGTCCGAGTCCACTGCCTATGTGGAAGACTTTGCCATGCTCGTGCACAAGCTCAGGGGTATGTTCGAGGTGGACGCCACGTTCGCTGTCGGACTCATGGCGGAGCGGATCTACCTCGTGGCGCGCAGCACGGTGCCCCAGGTCAATGCGGCGGAGGTGGCGGCCAGGTTCGGTGGCGGCGGGCACTCCACCGCGGCGGCGGCATCCATCAGGGACCGTTCGCTGGACAGCATCGAATCGATGCTCGTCAATATCATCAAGAAGGAGACCCGGCCCCGTGTCACTGCCCGGGACATCATGACCTTCCCGGTCATAACCCTGAAGATGGATGCCACCATCGACGAGGCGGCCGAGACCCTGAACCGCTACAGCATCAACGCGGCGGTCGTCCAGTCCAGAGACGGCAGGGCCGTGGGCATGGTCACGCGGCAGGTGGTGAGCAGGGCCCAGGGGCATGGTCTGGGCGATGCCAGGGTGAAGGACTACATGATCCGCGACATCCAGTTCATCAGGCCCGAAGCGCCGGTGGGCGAGATCCGCACACTCATCATCGAAGGCGGCCAGCGGCTCCTTCCCGTGGTGGAAAGTGGCAGGGCCATGGGCGTCATCACCCGGACCGACCTCATGCGGGTCATGCACGAGAAGATGGCGCGGGCCGAGGGGGTGGACTACCGGGCCACTCAGAAGAAGAACGTCCAGTCGCTGCTGGAGGAGCGGATGCCCCGACACATCATCATGATGCTCCACCAGGGAGGCGCCCTCGCGGCATCCATGGGGTACAACATATTCCTCGTGGGGGGGATCGTGCGCGACATGGTCATGCGCATCGACAACCTGGACATCGACCTCGTGGTGGAGGGCGACGGCATTGCCTTCGCCAAGGCCTTCGCCCCTTCCGTGGGGGGGCGCTGTGCGGTGCACGAGAAGTACAAGACTGCGGTCATCACGCTCAAGGACGGCACCCACATCGACGTAGCCACGGCGCGGACGGAGTACTACAAGCACCCGGGCGGATATCCCATCGTGGAGCAGTCCACCCTGAAGCTCGATCTCTACCGGCGGGACTTCACCATCAACACCATGGCGATATGCCTGACGCCCCAGCGCTTCGGGGAGCTCATCGACTTCTTCGGCGCACAGCGGGACATCAAGGAAAAGCGCATTCGTGTGCTCCATGCCCTGAGCTTCGTGGAGGACCCGTCGCGGATTCTGCGGGCCGTGCGTTTCGAGAAGCGCTACGGGTTCACCCTGGGCAAGCAGACGCTCTCGCTCGTACATGCGGCGGTGAGGTCAGGCCTCCTGAGCAGCATCCCGGGCAGGCGCATCTCCCATGAGATCCGCCAGGTCCTCTCCGAGGAGGACCCTCTACCGAGCCTGGAGAGGCTCAAGGAACTGGAGGTGCTGGAGGCCATCCATCCCGACATTATCCTGAACACGGGCATCCGCGAGGATTTCACACGGGTCAGGGAGACCATCTCCTGGTTCAACCTGCTCTACACCCACGAACAGTACCGGTCGTGGTTCATCTACCTGCTCGCCATGGTGGAGCAGATGAAGCCCAAGAGGATCATCGCCATATGCCAGCGACTGGGCCTGACCGACGAGAACGTGCGGAACATCCTGACCGCCAGGTCCAGGGTGAACGCCGTGCTCCGGGACCTGTCGACCGCGGAGAGGAAGACGCCCGCCACCGCGGTGAAGATCCTCGAAAAGGCCAGACTCGAAGAGGTGCTCTATGCCATGTCCAAGACCAAGAGCCCCGAGATCAAGGAGCTGATATCCTCCTTCATCACCACCTGGCGCGCCTACAGGCCTCCGGTCACGGGCAAGGATCTCATCGGCCTGGGATACCGCAAGGGAAGGAGGCTCGGGAATGCGCTGCGTCTGATCCGCGACAAGGGGCTCAACGGCGAGATAAAGGACTTCAAGGACGCCATGAAACTGGCCCGGAAGCTGCTCGAAGAGTATGAGAAAATGGAAAACCAGAGCCTTGACGAAGGGACTGCCATCTAGTACACAGAGAGAACCTTGTGGGGGTGTAGCTCAGTGGGAGAGCATCGCGTTCGCAATGCGAGGGTCGAGGGTTCAAATCCCTCCACCTCCACCAATAATATCAAATAGTTAGACCCCAAAAACCCCTATTTTCCAGGGCAGTAAATGGGCAGTAAATTCCCAACCCGAACCATCAGTCCTGATCAGAGTCCTTGACATCTGGTAACAATTAAGCAATGAATAGCCATTCACTCAGAGGGTGGTAGGGTTGACTCAGAGGCAATTGCACCTATTATGAAATTATCAAGGGTGTGCTGGGGCGCTATTTAAGTATAAGCCTTTATTTGCCGAACGTTAATTGAAATTGAATAAGTAGAAACAGGCCAATGAGCGAAGAAAAAAAATTACCTAACACCTTGAAATTCAAGTACATCTTTTCGGATGACTATAATCCATTTCCTGCAAATGGTGCATACGGTGGGGTGTGCCCCACTGGAGAGATAATCATCAATTTTTATCTAGAACGGCACCCATTGCCTGTGTCTATAACATATGAAACGGATGGCTCAGGTAATATATTACATGAAATAGCAAGAGAACCGGAGGACCAGAAATCAAGCATTGTTAGGTACATCAACACTGGAGTAGTTCTGAACGTTGATTCGGCGAAAAGAATATGCGCATGGCTGCAGGATCAAATTAGCTCAGCTGAGAAAATGGCTCTTGAGCAGGACAATGTCAAACAAAAGGGAGAGAAGTAGTCATGACTTTCATAGCTAATTACTGTGAAGCAAAGACAACGCCCTTCCTCCATGCGAAGTATTTCAAACCTGAGGATGCAATGGAATGTCAGATGATGAAAAGTCGCAAGCCATATGCGGCTCAACAGTACTTCTTGAGTGACTCATCAAGTTCAGACCTGATCTATGTTCTGATACAGTCTCAAGAATGGATCGGGATTGGGATTGAAACTGCAATTATGAGCGAATCTGCTCTTAAAGATGATTGGATGAGCGCTGAGGAGGATGAAGCTTGGCGGCTTTTGTGAAAGGGGAAGTCGTAATAGTACCTTTTCCTTTTTCAAATTTCTCGGGAGCTAAAAGAAGACCTGCTCTTGTAGTTGCCAACTTAAGCGGCGATGACTTTATCCTTTGTCAGATTACAAGCCAACCCCCTAGAGACACCTATTCAGTGTCTCTGCAATCAAGCGATTTCTCATCAGGTTCACTACCAATAAGTACAAGCTATATTCGACCCAATAAACTGTTTACTGCGGATGGGAATATTGTCTTGAGATCAGCTGGGACTATTAAAAGTACAAAATCTGATGAAGTTATTAGAAAATTAGTGGAAATATTAAATAATTAGATGTTATTCAATAATTTTATCTAGAGGCTACTCCACCCCAAAGAGATCAGCCCCCATATTTTTCCAGAACGTTTTGAGGTCGGCCTTTTTACATGTAAAAAGTTAGTTCTACAGCAGCACCTGACGTTAAATATTATTATAGCTTATTGATTTCTTTTGTAATTTGTCCTATTCTAATCCATTATATGTATCCGTGTATAAAAGATATTCTCAACGTTGACTGATTGTTGGAATGAATCTCATGACAGGGCCGTTTCTCACTGATCTTGACACACGAGCCGCAATCAAGGGCTCCCTCGATCCCCTGGGTATCCAGCCCATCTGGACACGGTTTGCGAGGCATGTCGTGGGAAACCTCACCACGGTCAGCAACTCGGTGCGCGACTTCACGGTACTGCTCCTTGGCTATCATTTCGCCGAACGGGTAACTGAAGACGGCGGACCCGAGGACGACCTGGCTGTCTTTCTGAAATGGGAGCAGTTGGCTGCCTATGCGCGCGGGATAGAGAACGAGGACTGGGCCTTTCGAGGAACAGAGAGGGCCCGGAAGAATGCCCTCAACAACAGGCGGGTCCGCCTCAGCAAGGACCCGAGGGACCAGATCCTTGGCAACCAGAAGATGTACGGCCTGTGGGGCCTGTATACCGTGCCTTCAAGGTCCTCCGGTCTGGTCCAAGGGAACCCGCCGCGATTGACACCCCCTGGCCGTGAAATCGTGGAGAAGATCTACCTGCCCCTTTTCACCTCAGCAGGGTTCCGCAACGCAGACCGTTTCGTGAAGCTGTTGGCCAGGCCTGAAGTGACGCTCGACAAGGATGATGAAATCCTCAAAGCTGTGGGAAAAATTCTCAAGAAGCGAATGAGACCGGGAGAAAGGGATGCCCTCAGGTTCCATCTCCTTCTCGGGGGGGCATCAGACAGGACGCATGGGAACCAGGCCGTGCTCGCTTCGGCCATAGAACAGACCCTGGATGACGATGACTGGGAACTCTCACCCTCGAGAATGCGCCACCTGGCCAAGCTCTGCAGGGACAAGGGAGATGTCGGTCTTCACGTGGCCGACAGGCTCGAGCGTATACGCACCTGCGAGATGCTCCTCGCCCCTGCTGCGGCCCTCTTCGACTTCCTCCTGGGAAAAGACGGCCAATCCATCGACGACGTTTCAGGCCAAGTCCGAAAGCACTGGGGCACATCCCTCAACAAAACCATAGATATCGAAAGGATCCGTGATCTCCAGGGTGAACTTGCCACAGTATCGGGAGATACCGAGGGCTACAGTCGCTGGCTGAAAACTGGCATCGCCATGGCACAGGGCGATTATGCGCGCGCTCTCAACCTTCTGCTCGAGCAGAACACTGCCGTCATGAAGGCGCGTTCAGGAGCTGCACCCTGGGCTGAGCTGAAAGACGGGAAGATCCAGGTCCGTTTCAGAGACGAGCAAACGATTACGCTACCTGAAGCTGAAGCTCTGCCTGAATACTGGTGGAACCCCTACTTCATCGACGCGATGAGATCCATCGCTTCCGCTCTGAGGGGATAAGGCATGGCAGAGATCCCTCGATCCATACTCTCGGAGCACTTTCAGGAACAGCTGGGAGACAGGCGTCTCGTCTCTGCCGTGTTCGTCACCTACAGGTTCGACCCTGCTTTTTTTGAGCAGGAAGTGCTTCCAGTTTTCCTAGACATATCATTGAGCCACGCGTCGAAGATCAGGCTTGTTCAGCTCGAGGATGCCATGCGGGAAATCCCGGTGGGTGTGGCAGTCTACTATGATCAGAACGGGCTCGAATCGGGAGATTCTGCAAAACTCGATATCAGGCGGTGTGCTGTCAGATTTCAGAATGGGTTCATTTTCCACCCCAAGAACGTCTTCGCCCTTGTGGAGGAGAAGGAGCCTGATGAGGACGGCCACAGGGCTCGTGCACTCATAGCTGGGTGCATGTCTGCCAATATCACCAGGGCCGGGTGGTGGGAGAACGTCGAGGTCTGTCACACCGAGGAGATACAGGAAGGAGATTCCACAAGGATCCGTGACGACCTCCTGGACTACCTTGACAAACTGAAAGTGCTCTCAGGCGATCGGGCCGCCGGAGGCCATGAGGCCATCGATTCCATCATGCACTTTCTCCGTGAAACGGAACAGAAGCCACGTAAGAAATCTGAAGGGTTCCTGAACACACACTTTTTCCACGGCCAGGCAGGCTTCATTGAATTCCTTCGCAACACGGCAGGCAGTGATCTGAATGACATGTATCTTGAAATCATCTCTCCCTACTTTGATGCAGGGCCTGAATCCATACCGCTACGTGACCTCATGAGGTCTTTCAGCCCGAGAGAGGTTCGTGTTCTGCTGCCACTGAAAGATGACGGTGAAACCGGGTGCTCGGAGGAGATCTTCGAGTGGATCCGTGAGCAGCCTCGGGTGAGTTGGGGCAGCCTCCCCAGGGACATCCTTCAGCGGGGCAAACGCAAGGATGTCAAAGAACGCTTTGTCCATGCAAAGGTCTACCGGTTCTTTAAACAGCACCCCAAGAAGGAGATCATGTTCGTCGGCTCGGTGAACCTCACCAAAGCTGCTCACAAGAAAGGCGGCAACCTGGAGACAGGGTTCCTTGTCCAGACCGACCCGCCACGGAGACCTGAATGGTGGCTGAAGGTTCATGACTCTCATCCTGTGAAGTTCGAGCATTCCCGTGAAGACGAGGGAAGCGCTCTGGGAGGGACAAGGCTGTCCCTCCTCTACCGATGGAACACGTCTTCGGCCGAGGCCTACTGGGATGATGAAGCACCATCTCCTCGCCTGAGGGTCGAACACCAGGGGGTACCCCTCTTCGAGCTGGACACCCTGCCCCCCATGGAATGGGAAACCCTTGATCCGGATATTTCTGCAGAACTCGGGAAGGTTCTCATCTCCACGTCAATGCTCATTGTGTACGAAGACGGTGACAGCCCCGGGCTCCTTCTCGTGCAGGAGGAAGGCATGTCACACCGGCCGTCCATCCTGTTTGATCTCACCCCTGCGGAAATCCTCAGATACTGGTCGCTCCTGACGGTAGAGCAGCGTGCCGCGTTCCTGGAACACAGGGCACCCCAGACCGCCCTGGAGGGTGAGGGGGAAGCCCTGGTCACGATACTTCCTCTCGTGGAGGACCACGATACCCTGTTCGACCGCTTTGCTGGCATTTTCCACGCATTCGGCTGCCTTGATCGAAAGGTGCGTGATGCCCTCGAGAACGACAGGAGGAATGAAGCGACCTATCTTATCTTCGGCCAGAAGTATGACTCCCTGGGCAGTTTCCTATCCAGAGTGCTGAGAGAGGGCGCTGACGGAAAGGGCGATATTGTCGAGCATTACGTGATCTTCCTGTGCGCCAGACAGCTTCTGAGCGGTCTCAAAAGGGAGTTCAGCGACTTCTGGCAGGATCATGGAGAGGACTGGAAGCAGCTTCGCGCTCAACTCGATGAAGCCGGCAGGATACGTGAACAGATTGTTGCCCGCAACCCCGGGGAGATGCCTGCCTTCCTCGAATGGTTTGACAAATGGTTCCTGCGGCGAGCATCAGGCATGGACAGGGGGGAACCATCATGATCGATGTACACACGGCGGAACAGCTTCTGGACTTCGGGGCCCGCATCGGCCATGGTCCCCGAGCCCGGGAACAGCTTGCCGGTGCAGTTGCGGTTCACAACATCCTCAGGAAGCACCGTGTCGCATATCTCGCCGATGAAGTCGGGATGGGCAAGACCTATGTCGCCCTCGGCGCCCTTGCCCTGTTCCGCCACTACCAGCCGGATTTCCGGGTTCTTGTGATAGCACCCAGGGAGAACATCCAGAAAAAGTGGATCAAGGAGCTCACCAACTTTGCCCGCCACAACGTGCGTTACCCGGACCTCCGCGTCGTATCCATTGACCATCGGCCTGCAAGGCCCATGAAGGCATGCGACAGTCTCATGGAATTCGTGCGGGAGGTGTCCGTAGACCCACGACGTGACTTCTTCCTGAGGCTGTCGAGCTTCAGCCTTTCTCTCGGTTCGACAGTGGAGAGCTGGTATCGGCTCCGTGACGACCTCAGGAAAGAACTGCCCTGGCTCCCTGACAAGTTCTTTGACTTGAGGAAAAAGAGTGAGTTCAAGACAAGGGTAGCCCAGGCGATATGCTGTGCCATGCCGGAATTTGATCTGGTCATTGTGGACGAAGGGCACAACCTCAAGCATGGCCTGAAATCGACCGCTTCGAGAAACATCGTCATAGCCCATGCCTTTGGTCACCCATACGGGAATGACTGCCAGTGCGTCCTGGGAAATTATGGACCCAGGGCGAAGCGGGTGCTGTTCCTTTCGGCCACACCCCTTGAAGAGTCATACCTCCACATCTGGAACCAGCTCGACGTGTTCGGCCACGGCACAGTCTTTGAAGACCTGCGCAGGGATGACATCCCCGAAGTGGAGAAAAAGAGGTTGGTAGCCGAGTTTCTCATCCGTCGTGTCACGACCGTCACAGTCGCAGGCACAGAGCTGACCAAGAACCAGTACCGCAGGGAGTGGCGAAGGGGGGGGCTCCACTCCCACGACGACCCTATCCGTGTCGAGGATGACAGGCAGCGCCTGGTTGTTGCCCTCGTGCAGAAGAAGGTGGCAGAGCTGCTCGGGTCCGAGAAGTTCAACAGGTCGTTCCAGATCGGCATGCTGGCGTCATTCGAGAGCTTCCTCGAGACGGCACGTGTGAAGAGCGAAACCGATGAGCAGGAAAATGTGTTCGATGACCTGGAACAGACAGAAGACCTGAGTGAGCGGGAGGGCATCGATGTACACGATGTAAACCGGATCACCCGCGACTACAGGAACCGGTTCGGCAGGGAGATGCCCCACCCGAAGATGGACGCGGTCGTGGAGGGACTTTCCAGGTCATGGGTGACTGGAACAAAGAGCCTCTTGTTTGTCCGGCGGGTGGCCTCGGTCAAGGAACTCAAGCGCAAGCTCGACGAACGCTACGATGACTGGCTCATCCGGAGTCTCAGGGAAAGACTACCCGAGGGCGTGTATGCACGGTTCGACCGCCTCGTCGAGCAGTACCGTGCAGAGAAAAAAACAGTCCTGGATGAGAGCAGCGACGACATCGCCCAGCCGGAAGATCAGGACATGGATGATGACGGTACGATGAAGGATCGTGGTGGCACGGACACGTTCTTTGCCTGGTTCTTCCGGGGAGACGGGCCCCCGGGGGTCATCAGCGGCGCGAACATACAGCGGCGTTTCATTCAGCGGGGAACAGCCTACGCGACCTTTTTCGAGGACAACCACACCATGGCACTCCTCGGTGCGAGGCCCGGATCGGTGCTGAATGCTCTGGCAGATGTCATGGGGGTAGATCCATCCACAGCCAGGGAAGAGGTCCGCCATTGCGCTGCAAAGTACCTGAGCCAGGCCAGAAGACTAGCCGGTGCAGACCGGATGGAGGCAGCCCAGGCAGCAGCCATGGAGATCCTCAAGGACCTTCACGGAGAGATTGGGGAGTATGCGGGCATCATATGGCACGAGCGGTATAAATCATCCCAAAAGAAGCCTCATGCTTCAGAGGCCCCCGATGTGAGCGAATGGCTCGAACGGCCCACGTTCTTCACCGAGCTCCGTCAGCCCGATTGGGCGCTGCTCCGTGAAAAGATCTGGCCGGAACCGGCGGCCGGGACCTGGCGCGAACACTTCCGGGAACAGGAACTCCGCGCCCAGCTGCTCGCGTCCGCCGCACGCCTCGGACATGCGTTCATTGACATGTACGCGCTCACCATCCAGCGCATAGGCAGCCTGGACCACAAAACCCTGGAAACGGCTTCGGAAGAGAATGAGAGCCTTGATCTGAAGAGAATCCAGGAATACCTGGACCTGCTGGACAGACAACGGCGCATATCGCCACTTGAGCGTGAGTGGGGTGCGTTCGATGAACTGGCAGCCATCGGGGTAAACTATGACCTCATCAGGGACGTGAACCTTCATGAGATTAGCTCTGGGCCCCTTGTCGAAGTGCCCAGAAAAGTGCAGTTACTGTTTCGCAGGCAGGTCGTTGCCGGCGTCACCGGCAGCACCAAGGACCGGAAGACCGTTGTCCAGCAGTTCCGCATGCCGGGATACCCGCTCGTGCTGATCACGACCGACATGCTTCAGGAAGGGGAAGACCTCCACACCTTCTGCTCCTCTGTCCACCATTACGGTATCTCCTGGACACCATCTTCCATGGAGCAGCGCATAGGCCGCATCGACCGTGTCCGTTCCCAGACCGACAGGCGTCTGTCGGTTCTTTCCGAAATGCCTGGTGGAGAAGACCTGCTGCAGGTGTACTTCCCCTACCTCGAGGACACCGTTGAGATCCTCCAGGTCCAGCGGGTGCTGGAAAGGATGAACACCTTCCTGCGGCTCATGCACGAGGACCTGACCATCCATCAGCGGGACGAGAGGCACATTGACGTCGTAAGGGAGCTCATACAGGGAAGGCGCATACCCGAAGTGATCAGGGAACCTCTGAAGAGCGCTTTCCCTATACCCCTCTGGGCCTTGAAGGGGAGCAGGACCAGGCTCGCTGTGGGAAAGGAGGATATCGACAGAACGCTGAAACGATTTCATGCGCTCATTGATGGTCACTATGATGGCATCGACATCAAATGGGAACCCTCCACAGGAAACGGCATTCTGCTCGGCACGGTCAGGCTTGCCACAGGACGGGGCCAGCCGTTTGCTCTGTTGCTCCGGTCAGAGGGGGAATTCCTCGTGATACGTTGCATCAGCCCGGTCGGGCTGGTTGACCCTGAAAGAACGATGGAACAGATCAGCGAAAGCGTTGCAACCCGACGGGTGAGGCTCGGTGCTCTCATGGGCCGGGACGAGAAGTCCTATGACCTCACGGTCGAGGACGATGTCATGCTTCGGGATGCTCGCTATGACACCGCGCGAGTGACCATGCTCATCCGGCGGGTTACCGAACAGGCGGATATATTGGAGGACACCCACCTTCCTGGTGAAGACAGGGGCATGAAGGTGTTCAGCGAAGACCTCGGGCAGGAGGGCAACCATGACAATGAGTGAGTGGGCCAGGATGTGCCAGGGAGCTGAGTCCATTGCCATCGATGAAAAGGGTGTGATGGTTGAACTGTCCAATGGGAGGAGACACCGCATACTTGTCCGTGATCAGGGCGACTCCTATGAATTCACTGCCGTGGTGGCCCGCCCCAAGGCATTGGAGAAGATCAACGACATCTCGCTGCAGGCATGGAAAAGGAATAGGGCGGCCCAGCTTGTCGGATTTCGCATAGACAGCAGAGGGCGCCTGGTCGGGGAGTCGTGGGTTCCCAAAACAGGTCTGGATGCGGACGAATTCTGCCTGTACATCCGTCGTATAGCTGCCGAGTGTGACCATTTCGAGTATGTACTGACAGGGCAGGACAGGGAGTAGGTACTACACTCTTAAGCCAGTTAAGATACCCATAAACTATATTATGCTCCATGCTCATCTGTTAACAAGCAGGCAAGACTATCTATTGCTGGCAGTCGGAAAGGTAAATCTAGTTCCTCCATATGCGATTCGAGGTGATGTTGGGCCTCGTTGAGCAAATGTGTGATCTCTTGCACCATTTGCGCCTCAACCCCAAGCACCTGGCTCCTCGGTTTATCTGCAAGTGGATTAAGAATCTTGATCAGCTCCCAATCCTTAAGCATTTTCCAAGCATTGTCTTTACACTTCTGTACCCCGACTATCACTGTTCGAACTGCACCCTCTGAACCGGTTATACGATCACGTAAAGCAAAGACAACTATGGGACCATCCAATTCACCCACAAATCCAAGCATGTCACGAAGATTGATGGCGGATTGAATGGCCAGGTCAACAATTTTCAGACCCACACCTGCGATGTCCTCACCTTCTTTGGGTCGAGGTTCGCGGGCAAAGAGGAGGTCGTATCGTTCGGCTATTGTAAAGTCGCTCGTCCATTGTTGAGGCGTCTTAAAATTCAGGCGCACATCGTCAACCTGATTAGGTCGCTTGCCAAGGACAGCAAAGATCGCCTTAAAGAAGGGGATCAAGTCGTGAAGGTCAACCATGGGTATCTGATCAGCAACCTCACCAAAGTCGAATCGTGCTACATTGCCGATCAGGTTTCGAACGACTCCAACTGCATCGTTTCCGCCGAATGTTGCTGTCTTGGAATCAAACCACTGCTCAAGCCTCTGGCCTCGAAGCTCCGGGTCGGCATCGGCAAAAATATTGGTAAACATCCTTGGTGATGCCATTCCTATCACAAGTTGGCGCATGTCTTCGGGATCATCCATTGCCCCCTGGAATGCAAGGGTGATTCGATCGAGTTTCTGATCAAGACATTCCCAGATTCGGCTTTCCACGGTTTCTGGATTACGGACCGTGATGACATCGACTGGTTTAGTCTGTCCGTAGCGGCTTAGACGACCTACCCGCTGGTGCAGTCTCATTGGGTTCCAAGGTAGGTCAACGTGAATTAACGAGCTGCAGCTCTCCTGAAGATCCACTCCCTCGCCTGCTGCCTCTGTGGAGACAAGGAAGCGGACGTCTCCACGATTGAAATGGGCCGCTGCTCTTCGTCGGTCTTCTTTTTGTGTGTGAACATCCCCATTAGCCTTTTTGACTTCCTCGATGAATCCGTCCCCATTAATGAATGTCACACAACCGTCACCATATTTCGAATTGAGTGCGCTCATGAGTAAAGCTTGTGTTGCCTTGTACTCTGTGAAGAAAAGGACTGAGCGATCGGAGAATGCTTCATCCACCACCTCGAGGATACGCTGAATCTTGGTCTCACGGACAACTTCATCCGCGGCATCAAGTAATTCCTCAAGAGCAGGGATCTCATTCGGGTTGAGGTGAATGACATCCCCGAGGTTTTCTGCTACTCGCTCCTCCAGGCGGGAAAGCTCATCAAGGTTCGCGGGGTCATCCTCAGCAAGCAGCGCGTTAATGCGTGCCAAGTCTGGGGCTGAGATATCCATTTTTTCTTTTGCTTTTTTGAGCCGCTCCAGGCGTTTTGCAATCGCACGTCGCACGGCCGCAACAGAGCTCGAGGCCAGCTTCTGCATTGTTATCAGCACCAGAATTGCCATCCGTCGTTGTTGCTGGCCGAGGCCGGCCGCATATGCCTTACCTGTAGCAATGAACTCCGTAAGCTTGGCATAGAATCTCGCCTCCTCCGGTGTGTAGGAGTATGTCTCACGATGCTGGCGTACAGGTGTGAATATAGGCCTACCCTTCATGTCAGTAACCCGACTCTTGTTGTTTCGAATCATTACTGTTCGCAGCTTTCGCACCTGTGTTTCCAAAGGCTCCATTGGGTCAAAGTCATCTGGGCGAAGCAGCTTTAACAAATGTAGGAATCCATAGTCTTTTCCACGGTGGGGCGTTCCCGTAAAGAACACCATGGAGTAAACACGCCCACGCACCTGGAGGTTTTCCACCAGTTCAAAAGATAGGGTGCGTCCACGTTCCTCATCCACATTCAAGTGATGAGCTTCATCAACAAGCACCATGTCCCATGGCTTTGAATCAATGAGTCGATCCCATCTACCACCAGTATCCAATCTCACTGTGTGTGCTGAAGCAACAACCTTGTCGTGAGTGTTCCAATAATCAGAGTTCTCCGTATCAATGTTCGGTGCGTATATTGGAATCCGGATGTCAAACATTTCCCTGAGACGTACCTGCCACTGTTCCACCAGACTTGCTGGGGCAAGAATCAGAAGGCGTTTTACGCGACCGGAGGTAAGCAATGGTGTCAGGATTAGTCCTGCCTCGATAGTCTTACCAAGCCCCACATCGTCAGCCACTATCCATCGTGTTGGCCATGACTCCAAAACTCGCTTGCAGACCCACAGCTGATGGGGAAGAAGATTTATTCTTGAGCGGGAAAACACCCCCCAGGCATCGTTCACTGACAGGATACAGTTGCTCAGGATACGTGTGACCACATTGAGCGCCGGGTCAAACTTCGCCTCTATTGCTCGTTCTCCGAGGCTTTCAATCAACTCAAGGTCACTGGGGAGGCATTCCTCAAGTCCGTGCTCGAATCTGACGAGAACGCTCGCACCATCATCCATACGTACTCGTCCACGTCCGAATTTGAAGTGAACTACAACAGCATCTTTCTTGAACTGAGACATTATTCCTCCAAACCGAGTTGTTTTCGAAGACTCGGATTCTCATCAATGTGACGTATTGGAATATCGAATGCCTTGTGAAGATGTGGTTTCTCAGTTCCCATCTGGGTGGCGAGGAATTCAAATATTGCCTTCGACTTGTCTGGATTTGACATGCTGTTATCTTGAACTGATAATCCCAATGGACCTAGGAAGGAGAGTACTTGCTCCGATGGCACCCAGCAGTAGGCATAGATGTGATCACCATCAATCAAACCAAAACGTATAAGCTCTCGCAGTACCCAGTGAAGCCCCATGTTCAGCGGCGCAGGAGGGGCATCGAAATGATAACCCGTTCCAGAAAGTGCCTCGTCAATCCGCGGTGCGAGTATGTATTCTATTTTGAACATTTCAACTGGTCTTCTTACTGCAGAGAGAAGCAGCCTTCGATACTTCTCAAGATAACGGCTGAGCTGATAAATGGCAGGAAAAAGTGACATCCAGCTCTGATAGGAGAGGTCGGACACAGCTGTATCTTGCCATGTTCGGAGAATATCCATCCACGCTTCCCTGTCCTCAGGGTTCTTGAAGACATCCCACCAGCCTTCACTATGAGCCTTCTCCAGAAAACTGCGGTGGTGCCCAGCGTGGAACCTTCCGAGGCTTCGGCAGGCACCGAGAACCAGAACTCCAAGCCAGTGATCCCTTGATTCGGATCGAAGGGCACCCGCTATGTCAGCTTCTCTAAGCCAGGCTGGCCATGCCTTTTTCTCATATGAGTCTATGACATCTCTTCTTACTGCTGGGTCATCCCACCATTTTTTAAGAAGTTCAAAGAATCTTTGCCGCTTGTGTTCCGGGTAGGGTTCTTCTATGTCGACTGTTTCTTGTGTGTCTCTGAATCGATTCGGAAAGAGTGTTGCGAGAAGCCTGTCAGACCTCCACTGATCCTCTCCGAGATGTTTAATAATGAGTCTCACTGCTTCATAATCTTCAAGCCATAAAGGCCTTCCCTTTTTGGGTATGAGACGTTCCAGGACTTCGTTCTGAAGCCTTCCACGCAGCAGATATCTGAGAGCAGCGGGACGAAGATCAGGTATAATGTCATAATACCATGAAGCTAACATAGAGGCATCGATCTCATGACGCTCTCTGAGCCGGAGGAACATTGTCACATCTTCAGAAACACCTATGTAATCCTCTTCAAGGAGTGCCTCATCAGGTGCAAAGGCGGACCTGCGCAGTTCCTCATCCACATCCGAATCAGCCACTTTAATGGTGAGATTTCGTGGGAGGAGCAGTTTCTTCAACGGGGTGTTGTTGCAGGATTTTGATCGGGCTACAAAACGAGCACTCCACAATGACCTCTGATCATTATCCCTTGTTTCCTGCCAGATGTCGTCCTCACAGAGAGGACGGAGAGCATGTAACCTCTCAGGTGTTAAAACATGACCCCAGACCTGAGCGAGTTCATGGAGTAAATCGGACGGTTTGATCTCACGGAGTCTTCTGTCTAGTAGAGGGCGGAGGAGTCCCGCAATTTCCAGTGAAACAACGAGATGTCGCTGTGCGATGATCTTGATGTCATCAATCTGTGCTAAGGCTTCACAAAGAGAGCCTTTATTGAGGCCACCCGCAGCAACCTCTATTGGTGTTGTGGGGTCAAGAGCTGGAAGACGGGGAGAAAAAAGCACCGGGAGACCCGAGGGCACTACAGATCGGGAGGACATCCATGCAGAGATCCCACGGCCAGAGCCTTGGAGGCAACGAAGCAATGTATTGCGCAGCGCATCATTATTGTCGATGCCAGAGGCAAGTACCTTCCAAAGCGAAGAGATGAATCCTTCGACATTTTCCTGGGAGGGCAATCCGTCAGGGAGAGTGGCTGATCTTTTCATAAGCGTGTCATGCAGTTCAATCAGACCGCGGCCAAGGGACTCCCCAAGCAGGTTCACCACGCTGAGTGTAGAAGGGTCATCAAGAGAAACATGGGTTCTTCCTGGATCAAGCTTGAACGGTCCGTTTACAGCGTACCCACAACCCCAGCCTTCACTAGTAGGTGCTACATTCCAGAGAAATGGGATCTCTGATGGGAAGTTTTGAGGTTCTCCATCCCTGATCCCCACGACAAGTGCTTCAGTTCCTCGTCCGATTCCAACATCTGCAGGGCGGAACCGCAGAAGACGCCACTGGCCTTTTCCTGGTATCCCTACTGTATTACTAGCAATCGTCCAACCGGGAGCACCAGGGATATTCTTTCCATCAAATGAACTGACTCCTGCGGATGGACCACCTTCGACTATGATTTCACGAATCTCTCTAGCAAAAGCTGGAAGCAAGACCCGAGCATAAGAAAATCTTTTGAACATCTTGTCAATCAGGTCAGGTACATCAACATCACTTCGTAGAGGAAGCCTGATCCTCGTTGCCTGGTGACCCTCCACCGGAACTAAATCTGGATCTTGTGGAGTCGGTTGCTCAATGGGTAGCAATCCACCAGCAATTGAGAAAGCCAGAAAACCACTGACAACTGATGGCTTCTCTGAGACAAGATGCACTGATTTAAAACCAAGCCCGAATCGTCCTGTCGTAGATGCAACGGCACTCTGTCCCGATACCTCTCCAGGTTTTCCGCTGAGGTTCAGGAGCATCATGAAATAGAGGTCCTGATCCCACTGTCTTGTTTGTCCCTCAGGAAAAGCAGCGCCACCTGTTTCGTTGATGGGCCGACCATAGTGGATAACATCGATTGTTGGCACATCGCTTTGCTGAGAGGTGCGAATAATCAGTCGTCGGGGAGCATCTGGCAGTTCACTTCTTTCCATTTCAGCTGACTGTGAAAGGGCATCATCTGCATTCTGTGCCAACTCGAGCAGGATGCTGTCTTCTCTATAACCGTACCGTTTTATGAGTGACTGGACACGCATCCAGATAAATCGCTGGTGCTCCTGGTTGTCCCGGATCAGCGAAGCTAGCTGGTCGAGGACCTTTCTCTCGATCTCATTTGCTTCCCTTATCTGTGCAGCTGGTGCTTGCTCTCTCCTGCGTTGTGCTCGTTGGGCGTTTCGCAGTGCTTCCTGCAGTGACGCGCATTCGCTCACATCAAGCTGGTGTAGTGTCAATGGCAAATGTGCAAGGATGGAGGCCTGTACTGGTCCAACCTGAGCCTGGGACCCAGTCCCCCACCGTGACCACCAAGAGCGAACAGCTTGAATATCTATCCGAAGCACCTTAACGGCCCACCACTCTACAGTCCCTCCGAGAAGCGCAATGAGTTCGTGTGCTGTCTTACTGCTGGGATTAACATCCCGGAGAGTTATCTCCCAGAACACACCTAGATTTGATGAACGACGTATAGGGTCTACGGCAAAAATCGTGTTGCTATCCAAACCGGCATCCATTACTACACGCTCGTCAAGGAGATTAAGTGCTTCCACCTTCTGGCCTTGTGCTATACGATTCAGCACGGAGACTCGAACATCTGCACAGGGATCCTGTTTATCTTCTCCATAGAGTTCTTGGCGCATCCTCTCCACACTGACATCTTCGCTAATCCAATCTTGAGCAAGCTCCAATATGGCTTCGCGTAATCCATTGCCGAGCAATCCTATGAAAGCCCCCACAGCAGCCTCGGGTATTCTGTCTGCCCAGGGATCGAAGTATTTGTTCAGAGTGTCCACAGTTCCAGATCCGACACTGGTTGTTGAGGACTCCCCATGTATTGGTTCGTCCTTGTCAAGTCCAAGGGTAAGACGAAGGTCCTGAAGAAGGCGATGTCGTCTTGAAACACCTGAAGAAGATCGTGCAATATCCCGTGTATGGTGCCATTGCCCATCCTGCGTCGGCAGTTCGATGTTAGGTAAGATCTGTTCATAGAATCTTGGGGTACGTACAAAGGCTTCCATGAATGCACTGAACACGATACCAGCAGAGGAGTCTTTTGGTGGTCGGCTGGCAGCGAGTGTCATGAGAGAAGAGATTTGACGCTCAGGTGGCATTGGGCCACAAAGTGATCGTGCAAGACTGACAACCGCACTCTGCGTCTGAGAGGATGAAGTGTCTGACAGTTTGAGATGGTCAATACCGGCAGCATTGATTGCAGAACGCACGAGTGCCCATCCCGCATGGGCATCTGCAAGAGAGGATTGCATTACTTCTGAAATCAGAGAGGCAGTGATCAGCTCGGGGTCTGGAAGCAGGATGTATGCCCCATCATCGACATCTGGGGCCAGAGTGGTGTCAAGAGCCTTGGCTAGATTATGTATCTGACGTGAGACTCCTGGCTCCCCAAGAATCTTTCGGATAATATCTTCTGAGAATGACCAGACCTCAGGGTCAACATCCTCACTTAATCGATAACTGCCTAGAGCGCCAGCCCTTGCAAGGGGAGACACAACAATCTGAAGATCTTCTGAGAGCAGCAGCACTGTATTCGGTGAAACACCTGATTCAGATCCTTTCAAGGGAAGCCACTTTGCACTCTTCAGAAGAGCACCTATATCGGTATTTCGAGGTAGGTGGACATCAGTGCTCGGGCGGAGAGATTTTACAATATCTTTGGCAAAACGATACGGCCGCTGACTCACAAGCATTGCATGAAGAACTCCCTCAGGATCTAGCGAAGGAACGTCCCGATAGAGATCTTCAACTTCTTTGTCGGGCTCAAGTAAGCGGATCTCAGACTCAAGCTCACGGGGTAATGCCAATCCGCCGACGGCCTTGAGGGCATGCTCGTTGAAACTCCCCCTGCTCCCACCAACACCCCTATGGAGGGGCATCTGTCGCCAACGATCTCTATATGGTGGCGTAGCACTGTGCAGTCGACGGAGGAGCTGGATCACTTCACCTGTTTCGAGATCAGTCCATCCAACCGACTCATCGATACACTTCTGGAGGAGCTCATGGAGTATTCCGGGATCAACGGCCTTGATATGGAGGGCATCAACAAGGGAGTGCCGAATGGGTTCAACTAATCCGGCATCAACCTCACGCCAAGGTCTTCCAAGAAGCTTGAGGAGTACCCTTAGTACCAAGGTGTTATCTAACCTGTTGTAGTCTTGACTACGGACATAGTAGAGGTCCTTCTCATAACCCTGTTTCGGTACTCGTCCTGTAAGCAGAGATGTTATCGCTTGATGGATGACCGGCAAAACAACATCCTCTGATTTCGCCAGTCGTTGAACAAGATCTTTGCGATCAGAAGACTTTGATTTGATAACCGTCTTTACCAGCACAGCTTTTGCCAGAGCTTCTGACGTTGGTAATGTTAAATTTGCAATCGAGGCCAGAGAACTGTCGACAAGCCACACATCTTCGTCAAGTGCTTTTGCAAGGTCAAGCACAGCTTGTTTCGGATCATATGGTATCTCATAGGCCACAGGATTATCTTCCAAAGTCGGCCTTGCAAACACCTGAATCTGCTGAGCTCGACGGTACAATTCATCCATGGACCATGCTTCGTCCTTGTCGTCAGGCATCCTCTTTGCACGCAGTAGCGGCAGAGAAACCAACTCTTCACTTAAGGGAGTGTCTTGTCGGACAGAGAGAAGGGTCTCTGCCAGTAACAGCCGAGATTGATATAACCTCTGTGACGAATCTCTATCATCTCTGAGATAATTCCCGAGTTTTTGGAGAGCACTGTCGAGCCTCTCTGGATCCGGCGTTGGTGTCCACTCTTGACCTGTAGAGCGACCAAAGGGAATTGTCAGCAGCCCGGGTCCAATGATGCCCTCTTTAGCAAGCTCAACAACTGCATTCTGCGCATCCACTGGTGACAGCACTAACCAGTTCTTGGGGAGCTTGGCGAAAACCCTCAGCCATGCGGCACGCATGTCCTCTCGCTCTTCTTGGGAGGTCCCAAGTTTAGACGTTGAGAGGATCCCTTCACCGATTCTTTCAGCAAACCATGTCGCAACGACAGATGCCCGATCATTCGATGTGTCCTCTCGGGAACTCAACAGTTTCGTGAGCAATATTTCTAACCATGAGAGCGCCATACATGTTCGGAATTCCTTAGAGGAGATGCATTCCAATATGCATCGGATCGACTCATGGGGCCATTCTCCCTCATCCCCGCCTATTCTTGGAGCATCTCCATCAATAAATAGGAAGCCGTTCGTAAGCGTTCTGACCTTTGACACGAATTGCTCACGAACACTGTCTGGTGCATCATTCCACGCTGGTATGGAGAGAACTTGTGACTCGTTTGTAGAATGTACCTCCCATTGCACCCCATTCTCAGCAATCTTTGGAAGGAGTATGTTCAGACGTGTAATCTCAGAGAGATGTCCACGAACTATTTGAGAACAAGTAATTGCCCGCAGCAACGATCGTGCAGCTGCTTCAGGGATTCCCTTCACAGCATGTGCCAGTGCTTTCGGCAAGAGGGGGAGGAGCATTTCGTCACGAACTGCTCTGTTCCATCGGATCCGCGCATCCCCTTCACTTGTATCGTTGCCTGTTACACCTGGTATGGATCTCCGGTCATGAGACGGCCAGAAATATCCATGCATCACAATATCCCAGGTACCAGGTTCTCCACAGTTACCCACTGACTCTACAAGAGAGCTTTTCTGGGGAATCGGGTCATCATTTAGTGGGAGAAACACTGCCCACCGCAAATATGCACCACATAAGTCAGAAGAAGCTTCTGAAGGTTGGAGAACCGTGATTGCAGCGTGTGAAAGTGCTTTGCGGGGTATCCAGTCACATTTGCCGTTCTGCCAATGGGGTTCCTTTGGCCACTCTGGTTCGATGCGAAGCCGCCTCAAGCTGTCGAGACCGAGAACTTCAATTCCATAGGCTGACCAGCCTTTGTTGTCATCCTCTATTCGGCCTTCGAAGGTCCTCTCCACTTCATCAAGATCATTTTCATATCGGCCTATCCATCCAAGGCTTTGAAATCCTGGCCGAGCAACACGGACCAGACGTTTACGTCCCTCCAGCGAATAAATATCTGGTGCAAGGTAAGCCTCAATCGATACAACATGCCCACACTGCGCGAGCAGAAGAGCAAGTGATGTTGACCGCCTAAACCAAGCAGCGATTTCATGCGGACTTGGGCAGGCTGATCCGAGACCATACTGTTGGCCTTGTGCTCGATCCAAATGGGAAGCTTGGCGCAAAGGAACCCAAAGAAGCAATCCATCTCTGAACTTTTCTAACAATTTATTTGCAACATCCAGGAGACACTTCATGTCAGCATCGCTTACACTGTCCCAATCTGGATGCAGAGGATCAGCATCACCAGAAGCGCCCGTTCCTGCCCATGGATTCAGGGCACCAGGACGTACAGTATCTTTATCAGCACCTATGTAGACAATTGCTTCACATATGTGGAACACGCTTTTAAGACCGATGCCGAACCTGCCAACTTTGTCAGCATCCTCAGCCTTTGAACCTCCCAGAGCCTGGTGGAGGGCACCTCGATCCCTGGCTGGGAAAGGCCCGGTGTTTGCCACGAGCAAGGCAGGACCTCGGAGCAGGCTGTTCTGTGCATCCGGCAATCCATTTTCGACAATGGCAAAAACAAGTCGTTCTGCCTCTGCATCATCAGCGTTCTGTACAAGCTCGCGTAGTAAAGTTCTCCCGCCTCCGAAATCTTTGTAGCTGTCTTCTAGGAGCGTCCGAATAGCCTTGACTTCATCGATGGCACTACGAACTATACGAGAATTTGGACTACGATCGATTTTATCGGATGGAATTTTATAATCTTCCATATTATTCAGATATAATTATATCAATCCAAGCTGCACCTAAGAATCTGTTTGAGCGCATAATCTGGTCTACCTGTTATCTGGGCCATGTAATATCCTCTTTGAGCTTTTTCTTGCAGGTAGTCTACGCCCCCCCATTTCTTCAATCCTTCCAGCAACCTTTGATATCAACTCAATGCTCACTGCTTCTGGAACTTTTGAATCTTTCAGATATGTGGAAATGTATGCGTGAGAAGAGGTCAGCAAGCCAACACGTGTGGCCACAATGTAAGCAGTTGCTTCCGCCTCTATCTCGATTGATCTCTTGTCCAGATTGATACGGTAAGGCCACCAACCATCCTCATCGCTGCCTAGGTGACCAAGGTATATGTGGGCCAGTTCATGACAGAGAACTGCATATTTGCTCCTATCATCAAGGCCCTGATGTATGACGATCCTCATTTTGTTGTTTCCATCACGGAGCCTTGTGGTAGCAAATCCACCATGTGTAGAGGAGAGCTCTTTGAATTGGACCAATATCTTATCTCTCTCGACATTGTCCAAGGTGAGACTGAACACACCTGGATCCCAGTCCCCAGATGCTTTCGCAAAGAGTTCGAGCTTGTCTGGTAAAGAGGGTCCTTCAGTTGAATCAAGATCATAGACCAGGAGCACTGGATGCTTAGGAGCCAGTATGAGCATTGGCTGGGCGTCCTCTTTGATAATCCTTCCGAACCTTTTGAACCAGTCTTTCTCAGTGGCATAGAAACCACAGCTCGGGTTCTGGATTTTCACCAGCATATTGTTATACGGGGCATATTCCTTGAACCTCGCTATGAAACTGATTGCCTCTTGGTACATATCTGAGTTTCTGTACAGGATACTTTTACGGAACAAGTCATCTACCGTGCTTTTGAACACCTGACTTGGTTTGGCATTACCCCGCAGAGCCTGTTCCACCTCATCGTCACTGAGAGTGTTCGTGGCATATGCCCTAAGATATTCAGGGATGTGCGGATCTGAGCGAAGACCTTTAATAACAGTTAGAAATACACTCCTTACTTTCCAACCAAAATCGTCTTCCATCATCTCGAGAAGTTCACCTGCCCCTGGTTGATTCCGATTCTTCAGGATGAAGAGAATCCTTCCATGAAGTTTCATTTCCAGATTTTTTGAGAGAACGTCCTCTGGAGTTGGGACCTGATCAAACAGCATCAATTGTCCAGTCATAGCATCACCTCATGACCAGTAAACTATTAATCAATAATAATACCTTATCAACTCATTCAAACCAAGACTCGTCTTCTTTGACCTTAATTACTCCCTCCTTATCACGATGCCACTCGGTAAGCTGAGACTGAGGGGATCCTGATCCAGATCATCCATAGTTGCGTGCAATAATCTCGACAATATTCATTGCCATATTATACATCACTGATTCTGATTAGTATGTATCCTACCATATATCATTTCCTTGGCCCTTTTCGATTCAATGAAGAAGCGGCTAAAATAAGAAACCAATCATAATACATATTGTGGGCGATATCAGGTCATCGCGACAAGTGCATGTCGCAAAATATGATGTTTGTCCATAAAGACAAATTGATATTTCATATAATTCCTGCTAGAAATCCAGTTAAGAAGGGCAGTCGGTAAATGCTTAGATCGTCGCGGCGTTTCGCCGTGGTTGCCGCATCTACAGAACATACTGCCAATGCCGCATGAGTCACCACAGGCCTGCGGCCACATGGTGATTCATGTGGCAGTGTCGATTCATAGTAATGCTTAGTAAGGTGACCGACTGTCCTTCTATCTATTTCTCCTCCGGAGATACAAGTGACAAAGAAAGCAAACAACAATGCGTCAGATATGTTTGGAGCTGTTGCTGAGAAACGATATTCTGCTGTTAAAAGGGTGTCCAAACTCCCCGTTGAAGAAGCACTTCCCATCTTAAAAAAAGGGCTCAAGCATTGGGATCGTAAACTCCGCAATATGTGCTCACGGGAGATTGTCAGAAAATTAGGCGGAAAGGCAGCATCAATAGTCCTTCCTCTCTACGTGAAGGGGCTTTTAAGTCGGTCTTCATCATATGAACAACTTCTTAGGAAAGAAGATGCTACACTCACTGGATATGTTCTACGGAGGTCAAGAAGGAAGGACTCCCTTGGCCAGGTATGTAAAGGCCTCTATTCGCAAACGAAGCACTATAAAAGGATACAGGAGAAACAAACCAAGCGGGATCAAGAATTACTGGCAGATAATGACAGAGCAGGGCAAACTTGGGTCGCTCAAAAGATATCTCCATGGGATTTGTTAAAAGAGAGGTTTTCTATACTAAAGGAGCTCAAGGAGAATACTGCGCAGTTTGTTCTGGGCCATTGGTATCGGAACAATACTTTCGATGACCTCTATGACACCTTTGAGATCCCCAAGAGATCTGGTGGAAAAAGAAAGATAGAGGCACCCAAACCAGCCCTGAAACTTGCGCAGAAAGCCATCCTTGAAAAGTTGACGTCAGATGTACGATTGCACGATTCTTGTCATGGCTTCAGAAGGGCTCATTCCATTGTGAGTAATGCTAAGCCTCATGTCGGGAAGGCTGTAGTTGTTAACCTGGACATCAAAGATTTTTTCCCCACAATAAGTGCTGCACGAGTATTTGGCATATACAGATCATTCGGATATAAAAATGAGGAAGCGAGTTTCCTGACAGCCCTTTCCTCTTTCAATGGCCGTCTTCCTCAGGGTGCCCCGACGAGTCCCATGCTTGCTAATATTGCATGCATTCGACTCGATTATCGCCTCTCAGGTTTATCGAATACAATTGGGGCTGACTATTCCCGGTATGCTGATGACCTTACAATAAGTGGCCCTGAATCAATAACTAAATACATTGCACTCATAAGAAAAATCGTTGAAGAGGAAGGATTTGCTCTGGCACTTCCGAAACTCCGTATACATAGAAGGGGAGCCCGTCAAGAAGTTACCGGACTCACAGTAAATGATAGAGTTTCTGTTCCGCGTGTTATCCGGAGGAGGATACGAGCTGCGCTGCACCATGTTAACCAGGGCAAGGAGGCTACATGGAAAGGCGAGCCAATGAGCCTTGAATCTTTGACAGGACATATCAACTTCATCAAATCAGTTCATCCTGATTTGGGTCAGGCATTGTTCAACAGTTTACCTCAATGAAGAAACATGGCTCTCGTTCTAGATAAAGCACCTGAAATGCCCATGATAGAGAAGGATGTTATTTATTGTAAAGATTGTTCCTACATGGATGAGTTGCCGGTCGATTCCATAGATCTCATTATATCAGGGCCTCCTTATTGGACTTTTATTGATTACACTGCCTTCAATAGAGGCGATGATTACCTGTGGCGACAAGATCATCCCTATGAGGCTTTTCTAGATGATCTTGGTCGGTGGCATCGTGAATGCTTCCGAGTTCTCAGGCCAGGCAGGTATTGCATCGTAAATCTTGCTACAATGGCAAAAGGCAGCAAGGCATACCCCATACCTTTTCATGCGGTGGGCATACTTGAGAAGATAGGTTTTTCATTCTGCTTTGAGATCGTCTGGCATAAGGTGTCAGGTGGAAGAACAAGGGCGAGGAATTTCATACAGAGGCCCTATCCAGGCAATTTCACGCCCAACGTCAGGACAGAATATCTTCTGGTCTTTCGGAAAAAACCATCAAAACCATTTACCAAGAATCTTGGACGTTTTGGGGAAAAGAGATATAGAGTTGAGGTAGATGATTACTTTGTTCGGGAAACCGCCAACAATGTTTGGCATGTCCCACCTCCATACAAAGGGAACAATCCGGACCATCCATGCCCTTTCCCTCTTGAAGTCCCAAGCCGTTTGATACAACTCTTTTCCTTACCTGGAGAGACGGTCCTCGATCCATTCATGGGTATCGGAACAACGGCTCGAGCTGCAAAGGCCCTTGGTCGTCATTTTATCGGATATGAAACTGAGGAGAAGTTTATTCAGAAGGCGCTTGAATCTTTGGAAAGACCTATACGTCATCGTCCTCAGATAATGTGTGAATATGTGAAGTATCGCAAACCGAAGGTCAATGGCTGATAAAGCAAGAAGGAAATATGTAGTCAGTGCAAGCCGAAGAACTGACATGCTTGCCTGTGATCCCGATCGTCTGCTTGCTGCGCTTACTGGTCAGCTTCCGACTACGAGAGGATTGGAACCAGAAAGAGTTCATACCCTTTTGCTTTCAACGAAAGATTTCAGACCTCTCCTCGACCATCAGGGACTAAGCGATGTAGTGAAAAGGTGTGATCAGGTCTGTATGAATCTAACAATTACTGGCCTCGGTGGAACGAGACTAGAACCAAGAGTTCCAAACCATAAGTTGCTTATGAATAGGGTCGAAGAATTAGTAGATTATATAGGTGACCCCCGTCGCATAATGTGGTGCTTCTCTCCAATTTTGTCCTGGGAGGGGTTGAGCAACTTTTCTTTGGAGCTATTTGAATCCATTGCAACACCGGTTGCAATGGAAGGTATAAAAAAGTCAATCCTCACATTCTACATCCCCTATGGTAATTCACAGATAGTACCGGACCTGATCAATCGAGATAAAAGGATTTTGTTTGCCCAAAAAGTTGATGCCATAGCTCAATCACTTGGCATGCATATGTCTATATGTAAAATGAAGAACTATCATCGACTGCGTTGTGTTGATATGCAATGGTACGCGGAATTGCATCCTGAGAAGGATGATTCGGTTGTTGAACATTATCAGAAAATGAAGAAACCGACTGGTCATTGCCGAGACGCCATCTGGGACATTGGGTGGTATAGACCGAGGTGTGGGCATGCATGCAAATATTGTTACGGATTGACAAAGGTTGAATGAGAGGCAATCTCAGCTAAGACCTTTATTACAAATCCCGATTATGCAATCCACAACTCAATATAATTAGATTAGATTTCTATAAAATATATTTCTTTGATAAAACTTTACCCTCAATTGTGAACAGCAACTCACCATTCTGCTCTATGAAAGTTACTGATTTGCCAGCATATCTCCGGTAAAGCTGAAATTTTCGGCCCTTATAGATCACGCTGCCATCATCCTCAACAAGCACACTATCACCCAGTGGCTTTGCCGAAGAAGGGCTCGGCATCGCTCGAGAATCGTTGAATGATGGTCCTTGGCTCGCACTCTTCTTTTCAGAGAGCAATTTCATCAAACCGCTGGGCTCTTGGGTTATGGTGTCCTCAGGGAGGGAAGCCACTTTAGCATACTCGGCAAGCTGGCTTTGGGCATCCTGAAGGCGGCGGTTGAATCCGTCTGGGTCACGTAGGATAGATATCCAAAGTCGTGCTTTCTCAGAGGCGGTGTCGAGATTGAGGATCTTTTCAAGCAGGTTACAAGCTTTACCAATAGCATCCTTGGTATCATTCCAAAGCGATAGAATCTCTTCCTGTTCGTTTGAGGTGGCTGTCACTTCAAAATCATCAAAAGCTATATCTGTGTTTAGTGATCCCTCATACGGGGCAAGCACCTTGGCTTTATAACGGCGAAGCTGCTCTGGGCTCAGCGTACAGTGATAGGTCAGGAGCCAGCGTTCTTTGATGAAATGGACATCGCCTTCCTTGTTCATGAGCATGAACTCGCCCGTCTTGGGGCGAGCTATTTTCTTGGCCAAATCGGATGGTGAAAATTCTGCATCAGTCAGCCCCTCACGAACCTTGTCCCGATCTCTTTTGGTTTGCAGTTTGCCAACGATCCAGGTGGCACAGTTTGAAAGGCCTTTATAATCAATATCCCCGGGGTTCTGTGTTGCCAGGATGCACCCGACACCAAAGGCGCGTCCTTGTTTAACCAGTATATTCAGCGCGGGTTTGCAAGTAGATATGTAGGGGTAAGTGGGATAGAAAGCAGTCTTCCCCCCACCACCGCCGATCTCATCCAGAAAGAACAATAAGCGGGGTCTATTTCCTCCTGGAGCACTGCCCTGTTTCCTCATCCAGGCGTTGATGGCAAAGGCGATTTGGGCAACGACGAAGCTTTGGTCTTCGAAGTCGGGAATATGCGATAGATTGATTACGCTGATCTGTGTTTTGCCATCGACACGGTTGGTTCCCGCCAACTTGTCGATGCTCATCTCTTCACCTCGGACCCAGTTGGCTGCAGCACCAACGAGTTGGCCGTTCACAGCTTGTGCGAGTTTTTGACGCCGGTTCTCGGGAATATGGTCATCTATTCCCAGCACGCCAATGGTGGCAAAGGGCGGCTCCAGAATCATCGATACCAATTGCCCAAGACCGGCCTCACCGGTCAGATCAATGCCTGTGCGCCAGGCGTGCTCAATGAGGGCTGTGACAAAATCCGTTTCCCGGTCCCTCTGCCCTGTCGGGATCACCCTGCGTACTAGTGCTTCCGCCATGCTTGTCACCATGACCGAGGCTGTATCAGGGTCCTCTTCAAAAAGCATATTGATGTCTGGAGGAGGTGATGAAATGAGAGGAATAGATACACGTCGGCCGAGTTCGCTGCGAGGAGTAAAGATCTCTACTGCAACCAGGTTTGCAAACTCGCGCACATTGGTTTCAGCCAACCCCCAATCCCATAAGCGCTTCCGGAAGGAATTGGCTTCAGCCAGGGCGGCACGGCCAAGCGTTGATTTGTCTTCAACTTCAATCCATGGAGCGATGGCGGGTGCAGCTAACTCGCCAAAAGCAAGCGCCAAGGAAGATAAATCGCCCTTGAGATCCACGATTATTGAGGGAATCCCCTTAAGGGCAGCTTCCTCAATGATGGCTTTACCCATTACCGTTTTACCTGAGCCTGAGCCACCGCAAATGAAGGTGTGAGTGATCAGGTCACTAAGCTTATGACGGTACAACTCACCAAGCATCCCATGGGGATCGAGATGTTTTCCTATATACAGCTCGCTCACTCTTTGTCCTCCTCGGGCAGTTCGAGCGTTCCCGCTTGCCATTCACAGAATTTTTCAAGAATGAACGGCAGATCGTTTTCCTTGAGCGGATCGCCATTGGCTCTGCGGCCGACGTAGTCAGCCCGCGCCATGAAGATGTCGCCCTGAACATCTCCCGGGCGCTTCTTCTGCAGATATACCACATTGGTCGGAATAGAGGTTCCGGTTGACGCGAAAGTTTCGCTTGGCAGAGAAATCACGGCCTTGATGATGGCGTGCTCCCGCATATAATCCCGAACGGGCTTCGCTGTGGCGTTCGACAACACACCGTCGGGAAGAACGATGAGCAGTTTGCCCCCAGGCTTCAACACACGAAGATAATGCTCAATGAAAAGGACTTCGCTGTCCTGGCTGTTTTTGGGGCGCTTCTCCGGCGGACGGCCTTTGGACTTAAAGACCTTGACCTCATGCCCGAATTGATAATCAAGAAGAATTCCCTCGGTTTTGACGGACTTACCGAATGGCGGATTAGTCAGCACCAAGTCTATGCTGTCTGGTCCTATCCGACGCTTCTTCTTACCATCGCCGAAGTCGACCTCATATTCGATTGAAGGCTTCAACCCCCCGTATTCCTCGTTGTAGAGGTAGTTCTGATGAAGCCACTGAGCGTTCTGCGCGTTTACTGCGTGAACGATCATGTTCAGCTTTCCGAGACGAGCCGCTTTCTCTTCTATCTCGCAGGCGAAAAATGTTTCCTGGCCGAGGCGTTTCAGAAGCTGTTCCTTCTTGCGCGGCTCAACGCCGCCCCCGAGTGCGTGCTTGTACACGTCCTCGTAAGTGGCGATCAGGAAACCACCTGACCCTGCGCAGGCATCCAGAAAATGCTCGCTTTTTTCGATGTCCAAGGCCGGGCCATTGGGATTGTCCCGAGCCAGGTCCAGCATGAATGCGACGATTTCCCGCGGGGTAAAGAACTGCCCCAGGTCTTTACCTTTGAAGGTATCGGACAGCATGATTTCGAAGGCACGGCCCAATACATCTCCTTGAGTATCTTTCAGGTTGATCCCTTCAAGACGGGTAATGACCCGTTCAATGGTTGCCGCCTTGCTGAGAACCCGTTCATTCTCATCGGTAAATACTTCGGGATGGTGCCCTTTCAGGTCATCAAACAGATTGTTGATGAAGTTCTGGGCGGCCTTGTCGCCCATGTGATTGTTCTGTTCGCAATACGACTTCAATTTTACGGTTGTGAAACTTCCGCTGGGCTTTGCATCTTCATTGAGTTTGATAAACAGAAAACGTGTGAACTCGTCGAAGATCCAGTCATTGCGTTTGTTCTCGATGTCCCAGATATCCTGCCAGCAACCCTTCATGAGCTGCACGAAGCGGGAGAGGCTGTTTTCCGTATGGAGTGTTTTTTGTGCCCATTGTTGCAGGCCCCTTACCAATTCTGACTTGAATTCGCGCACCATGTCTTCGGCATTGCGAACGTCGTCCCAGTCCTTCATTTCGTCGTGGATCTCATTCCCTTTTTCTACGAGATAGATCCGCAAGTGGCCAGCCACCTCGATGACACAATAGGCTGCCGGACCATTTGGCATGAGAATACTGAGGGCTTTATATCGGTTGGCCTCGGATTCGCTCAGTGTAGCTGAACCTTCATGCTTGAAGGCGGCGTAACAGTTGCCGACGCTGGTTGAAACCAGGAACGCTGCTCTTTCTTCCAGACCTTCAACCGTTGTGGCAACGCCAGAACCGTCACCGTCATTGATTTGGTGGGCTTTAAAGCCCAGGTTTGAGACCAGAAATTCTCTGAATTGATCAAGAGTTGCCATGAATTATCTTCCCCCTCGTGTTATGTACACCGCAATCGGGATGACTGTTTCTTCCGGAGTCAATCCGCCATGGTCGTTGCCCTGAACCTTGTATGGGTTGCCTGTTGATGTCTGTTTGGCTCCAGGCCAACCATAACTGTCGTGCCCAATGGTCACCTCGACGGCATCATGGTTGGATGGCAGTCCATAAGTGGCTAATGGTTCGATCCGCTTTACATCTGCTGGACCAACTGCAGTACGTTTCTTTGTTTTATATTCAAGACAACGATTACTTATGAAGACATCCCTTCCCGGTCCGCTGTCTGATTTCAAATCGTCTATCACATACTGGGTATTGTACCAGGTAAATCCGTGATCAGCCGTGATCACGACAGCCGTCTTGTCCTGAGAAGAGATTCTTCGCAGGTGCGGCAGCGCTACCTCCTTCACATAAGCCAGCATGATTTCCTGAAGGCTCGACATACCCTTTTGCAGAAGCCTGTCCTGCAGATTGAATACCACCGCTTTGAAACGGCTGGGGGAATCGACGAGATCGCGCATTTTCCTGTTGAGGGTGTCAGCGTTGGCATCTTTCTCGTTGTAACAGAGATAGTTATTATCCTTATCCCACCAGGAGGATGGCGAAAGCCCCAGATTGGCAAGGCAGCGTTCAAGCAGATGAGGTTCACTGGTCCCATATGGCCAGCTTCGGAATTCCGCTGGGGGTGCTCCTGCAAAAATGGCTTGTCGGCAATATTCGGTAATGCTGGGAATATAGGTGAGGGCACGGAACTCAGGCCCCAGCGATTGGTAAGGGCGAAACAGCTCGCGCCCCTGCACCATCAGGAAGCGGTCACGAAGCAATGTCCAGTTGGCCACACTCATCCCATCAAAAACCAGCAGATAAACCTGCTTGATCTCTGAATCCTGCAGCAACGGCTTGACGGCGAATTCCATGACATCGCTATTCAACCACGGCCTACTGGTACCAGCCGCGAAGTGACGCTCATTCAGCCACTTCGGCAGGCCATAGCTTGGCTGAACATAGAAATCCGCCCAGGCAACACGAATCGCATCGCAGGCCTTTTTGGCCCGCTGGGTGATACGAAAGACATTGACCTTTTCCGGCAACTGGGTGGACCGCCAGTCCGCCTCCAGCGCCATTGTTGAGAGTGGCAGATACACCGAATCCACTAAGGTTAGCCAGGCCTTCCAATCCAGACTGGCAAGATTCTTTACCGCTGCCTCGGCCTTGCCCGTGAGCCGGTGAATGGTGACCATCGCCTCCAGCAGTGATACATGGTCCTCATACTGCTCGCGAGCCTGATGTCGACGCAGAGCTTCGAGCAAATCTTCCCACTCAGGGGCATCCGGCTTTTCCAAAACATCAGTCAGCTTGCAGGTGGCCTTCTCCAGCGGGAGTGTGTCGGCTCGCTCGCCGTTGACCACCACATCTAGCAGTGCGTGGAGTGTCACCGTCAGGCCCTGGGCGAGGATGCCGCCATCGGCCTCCAGGACTTGGATAAGCTGATTCAGCAGACGCTCCGAGCCTTTGCCGCCAACCCCTTTGACCACAGTCGCCAAGGACTCCGTTACGGCGCTGGGATGTTTGGGGAAAACTTCGTGCTGCAGGTAGTTAAGTGCCTGTTTGCAGGGTTCATCGTCTTTGAGGGTGATTCGACGGCCCCATTCGGCAAGCCCATTCAAGCTTTGCTCGTCCTTCAGCACGTCAACAAATAGATCTCCCAACTCACTGCCTTCGAGGAAAGCACGCATCCGTCCCGGTTTAAGCATCTTCCAGCCATCAAGGATGGAGGCGAGCAGACAGATGGGTAGAACGGGCGGAGGATCGCTTTCCAGTACAGCGGCTTCGACCAGGGCGAAACGAGGTGTATCGAGCCAGGTACGGACAACGTCCAGGAATTCCTGCTCCAGCGCCAGGCGTTCATCCACATCGACTGAGCTCAGCACCTCGCGTACCCGCGTCAACGCATCCTCGTACCAAAGTTTGTCGAGAATCCGATCCGGCTCCCAGCCCGCAGATAATACGCTGGGGTCGTTCAGCAACGAGGCGAGCACCACACGCTCCAGACTGTAAATCCCTAGATGCTGCAGATACGGGGCTAGGTTCCAGAAAGCTGGAATGGGAAGCCTGTCGAGCAAGGCTCGGGGGTTCTTCACACCAAGTGCCTTGGCAATGTCACATCCCGTTACGGTGCGGGGTGACATACTGGAACGAGCCTGCAGGTCCGGCAGATGATCCGGCTGAAGCTGCTGACGTGAGATGATGATGCGGGCAGAAGGATTCGGCTGCTGACGCTCGTGCTCAGTATGGCGGCGCATGGAAATCTCATTGGCGCAGACATGCACAGGGATGGATTGGGCATCGACCTGAAGTTCGGCAGGCGCTTCGGAAAAATAGCCACGTACGTCATTGACCAGCAGATAGGGCAACTTCTGCTTCTCACGGCTGTGCCACATGCCAGCCAATGCATGTTCCATGGCGGTCATTGCAGTGTCTCCTTTGCTTCTGCCAGCAATGATCTGAAATGATCCTCAACAAGTAAGTCGCGTATATTGGAACAAGCCTTTTCCAACAGACATTCTGCCTTTTTATTAAGGTCGTTCTCCTGCGATTCAAAAGCGTGTGAACCATCAATGATGTCACGAATGGATTTGGCTACCTTTTTTATCTGCTTAGAAGTTAGCTTCGGGAATGGAAGAGCCCCCAGCGCCTTATCGCTGATGTCTTTTTGGCTTTCGCTTTTCCCAGTACATTTATTGGCGAGATGTCTTTTTATTGGACTGGTTTTTAGATAGGCCCAAATGATGACTCTTGTGTCTTCATCCAATTCTGAAGTTGAAACTTTTAAGAAATGATGAGAACCCCAACATTCCTCAAGAGTTATAAACACCTTGCCTTGAAGGATAGATGGTTTGAGGTGAGCCCAAGCAATATCTCCGGCAAAAAAATGGGTTCTACCTGTTTGCTTGTCAACCTCTATTTCCGGGATTTCAATCTCACCCCAATAGTTTCCTGGAAGGCCTTCAATGGCAATGTATTTTTGTGTTCCGAGGGGAATTTGTTCATTCGAGCCCGAGACATCACAAATCTCTGATAGAGGCCCAAATTCCCCGCACTTGATACAATCATCTTCAAATTTTGTGTTTGCACCTAAGACATCCAAACGTTCAATGCTGGAATTTGATGGTTGAAGATAAAATCTTCCAAACCAAGGTGTTGGGAATTTTGCTACTCCAATTTCTTTTGCTATTATATCCAGAATCGAGTCTATGTATTTTTCTCTGAGTGCCTTGATATCTAGTGCCTTCGCACTGATTGCCTTAGAAAAAGATTCAATTTCTTTAAATCTTTGTATTACCGTCTCCTTCTCATCTCGTGAAAATTTCGGAACCTTCAGTTCACGCAATTCAGGCAATGTGATCGCGGAGCCAACTATTGATTCGGCGACGACTTCTCCGAAACTTCTTACTGTCATCTGTGAACGGCCAATCTTCGAATTTAGAACAAGTAATAAGAATTTCGCGTCAACCTCATTAGTGACAGGGAACATAGCAACTTCCCGTGTAATATTTCCGCCTGCCAATTCATAGGGAACAACTGCAGTTTTTCCTAGAGTCCCCTTGACTGAGATAATGACTTCGCCCCCATACAATTTGGTATGAGGATGCGCATCAGCAACATCAAGTCCTACGAAACGCAACTTGTCAAAGTCAATACTATGGCTATCTGTAATTGCCGAAATGGAGATTACCGGTACGCCATCCTCGACTTCTGGGCCAAGAACAGCAATCCCATGACGTATCTTCTTTGCGTCACCAACCAGATCAGCGGTTGTCTCTATTTGATCCCCAAACTTATCAATTTCACAAGATGCTTCATGAAGAGCTACCCTTAACCTTACCGACAGAGGCTCAATGTCTGGACTACCTTCAAAAATTAATGGGCTTTCCCAGAGAATCTTCATGTGCAATTACTCCACCTTCCAAGACTGTTCTTCTCCCGAACCGATTTTTTCAGCAGTTCACCTAGTGCGCCCTGCACATACTGCTCAAATTCGCGTTGCTCAACCTTGAAGAAGATAAGCAGGCGCGGCTGGAGTTGATCCCTATTTTCAGAATTAAGCATGTCTATTCTACTTTCCATGGTTTATCCGAAGCTTTCGTACGATACGGTGCCAATTCCTCACGCACAGTATCTGCAAATCTTTTGCTGAAATCATCTTCGCCAGTTTTATAGAATCCAAGCAGTTTAGGCTTCAAATTATCCAGCAACTCATCAATTTTGATTTTTTCCGCTTCCGCCTCGGCCAGCGCCTCCGCCAGGTGTTGGCGCAGGGTGGTGTCTTTCAGCGCATCGACAGCGTCTGGCTCTGCCGGATCGCTGAGCAGACCCAGCAAGGGGTTTGCTGCGGGTGTGTCAATGACGTAATCCCGGAGTTCGGCCTCACAGCCCCTAATGTGATCCAGATATTCCTTAATACCGCGTTCAACCAACTTCAGGAAATGGTCCGACTTGAGTTCCAGCCGCTTGCCGGGCTTGTAGCCGCAGGCGGAACATACCCAGCTATGGGATAGGTCGCTTTTCACCTCATCCAGAATCTTGTCGCAAACTTGCTGGACGCCGACCTGGGTTAACAGATCAGTCAATTGGGATTCGATAAAGGTGGGACTGAAATGGGCGCTCAGTCCTTCTACTATTGAGAGATCCTTCAGTACTTGATAGCTTGGGCTGTTGATCACAGCGTCACGGAGACCTTTCAGATCTGTATGCAGGCCAGCGTGTTCGCTCAGGTACTGGTTGAGATAAAGCTCATGCAGATCTTTCCATTCGGCAGTGATATGGCTCATTTCCCCTGAAACGCCAGAGGATTTGACATAGGCTTCAATACTGTCAAGCAGGTCATGGCATGGCTTTGCAATGGCGGGTGGCACTCCAAGCGCTTTGAGTTCACGCAGTTTGCCGGTGATGCTAGCCAGTTCGGAAATGCGATCCAGAAAATCGCGGGCTTCGCGCACGCGGTGCGCAAACTCTTCGACACAGGTGTAACGATTGGCAGACGCGATGTCATCGTCCTCAGCGAGCCCCAGCATATCGCGCAAGGCACCTCGTACAGAGGTATAACAGGCAATTCGGCTTTCTTTTCCATCTTCGGGAAGTGCAAAGATGTCTGCCCACTCGGAAATGGCATCGGGAACCGACGCTCCAGGCCAAGTTTGCAATGCCTGTTCGGCCTGGCGGAACTCGTGCTGGGCATGGGTTTCCGTAACTTTCAAAAGGTCAAGAAGACGCTCTGCAGCTGCCGGGCTGTACCCGGAGCCTTCTTTCCAGAGGCCAAGGGCGTTAAGCGACTCGGTCAGGTCATGCCAAAGGATTTCATCCGGCCGCGTCCCTAGGCGGAGCTCATCCAGTTCCTGGAGCCAGTCAACCGGGCTGCTACCGGTGCGGTCATCCTGAGAGACCGTCTTGCCGTGAATGGTGAAGCCGCTGAGTTCTCCAGTACTGATGAGCAACGTGATTAGGATATCCACCCAGGTATCAGTCAACCCCAAATCTGTGGTTTTGAGCCGTTTGCGTGTTTCCACGATGTTGGTAGCAGGCGGGTTCGCCTTGCGGATATTGTCCCTAATTCGCTCCTTCGCCTTCTTGAAGGCTTCCACGCTGCTGGCCGCTAGTGTGACCGATACCTCCCCTGGCACGCTGGTGTTGAGAAGACTTAGTGGTGCCAGGTATTTTTCAAGGTCGCCCTTGGCAGTACCGTTTCCATCAGTCACTCGTCCTTTCCATATGGCTTCCAGTACTCGCCTCCTCAATACTGGACTTAAGTCTGCGCTAAAAGAATAGACTTCACGGAAATCCGGGTGAAGGTGGAATACCTTATTCAATGCCTTGGTGGTGATCTTTTCCAGGAACCGCTCCAGAGAACGTTCACTTTGCGGAATGCTCTGGTAGAGGGAAAGCAGTTCAGCGGGCTCACAGAGTATTCCCCATACTTGATCCTTGGGATTCCATTGACGGATTTCACCGTTCACAAAGGACTCGAGTAAAATCTCCGTGGCCTTGCGAGTCGGTTGGGCCGATTTGGTTCCGGCGGGTAGGTCAATCCATTCCCCCAGTAACTCCAGTTTACGACGGACAGATTGTGGTGCGCCGCCTGCGTTAACCTGCGACTGGTAATCACCAAAGAGCTTCACCAAGGCCATGCTGCGCTTGAGCTCATCAATATCTTGTGTAGGCAATGTGGCCGGTAACCATACAAGGGTTCGTCCGTTGCCATGACGGACCACATCCATTTCAACATCAAGCGGAGAGGCAGAGGGATAGAGCACTACCAGATGTAACGCCTTGGCGGCAGGTACGTCTTTGATGAAACCGATAACTGCATGATCGTTGGTGAGCGTTGTTACGGATTCGAGCCTATAGTCTATGGAGCGACGTGTTCGTTGCCAATCCAAATCCACCTGGGTTGAGAACCCATGCTGCGGTGGTACTGTTCCACCTAATGGGCTGCCTGGAAATCGGAGGAACAGTTCAAGATGGGAGCGGTACGCACTTTCTGCTTGAATGTTTGGTGCGAAGCCATTCTTAACCCGCTCGACTTCAACCAACAGCTCTTCGCGTTCTCCCCCATCACCTTCGACGGAAAGGAAGAAGCTCAAATTTTCTCCACTACCCTTCTGACGAAGGGACGAGAATGTTTGGGCGATCTTTTCTAGGATTCGGACCGTTTCCTGATCGCTGCCAGCAGGATCACTTTCTTTGCCGGGCCAGCGAAGCAAGAGCGCATCGTTCAGTTTGGAAACGGGTAGCTCCTCCTTGACCATGGAAAGGACGATCAGGGCTTTAATCAGGCGTTCACCAGCATCTTTGGCAAAGGCATGTTCCTTTTCTGGCCACTGTCGATAAGGAGCTCGGGCAAGGACTTCATCTCTGGCCGTGCTACAGAATCGCTCGAACATTCCATAATACTTGATCATTTCGGGATCGTCCTGGATGATCTTGTTGCGCAGGTCCTCATAGTCGAACACATCGTCGAGCACTGCTATACGCTTCCAATCGCTGGTTTCCTGCAGGCGTCTTTCAATGAACTCTTGGACAAATCCGAGTGCACCACGGGATCTTCCGCCCCGATTGGTAATCGCAGTGAGGCAGTACAGCCCGAAGGGGTGCATCGGATAAACGTCAGCAAAGTGTTTTGCCTCGTCAGTGATGGGTTCGCGCTCGCGGAAGTATCGTTTCAGGAAGTCGGCAAAGGTTCCCCGGAAATGAGGTTGGATCTCCGCTTTGAATAAATCGGCCAGCTTATGAACACATTTTGAGTTTTCTCGGAACAGCCGGTGATTGTAGATACGATGAAATTGTGTGACCGGGATATTAATGGACTGGAAGCGTCCTGATTGACCGGACAACTTGCCCATCAGTTCTGCGTCATAATTGCGTCCCGCCTGCCGAGCGATGGCCTGAATTTCTTCCTGTACCGCGCCGAAGATCCAGAATGGTTGATCACCAGCTAGTCCGGCCTCCGCCAGTTGTCCCAGGAATGCAGTGCCCCTATTGAAGTGTTCATCACTCTGGATCAAATGCAGGTACAACTCATCAATAAATACAAGAACACCATCATGACCTCTTTCCTTGGCTATTTCGACTAGCTTTTTTACCTTCTCGACTGTTGTTGTGCGATCGTCTTCTATCGCAATACCCAAAGAAGCAGCGGCCTCAGCAATCTTGTCTTTTTGATACTCGGCATCATAGTTTGATAGTTTAACAAGATCCAAACCGCCACGATTTTCGATCAGCCAGTTTTCAATATCACCTTTGATTCCTTCTGAGAGAAGGCTAAATTGATCTAAATAAGCTTCTGTATTCGATAGGGTAGCATTTACTGGAGGGCTGAGTGACCTCAATCTCTTTGTTACCGCCTGCCAGACCATCTCTTCGAGAGTAAGATCCTGATTCTCAATTGCTGTAAAGTTTATCGTGAGAAAATTTCTAGATGCGAGCTCATCAATTTTCCATTCTGGCTTTCTATCCAGATATTGTTTCCGCAATGTGGGTTCTGTAAAGATGGCAGAAAGCCACGCCATAAAGATTGTTTTTCCTGAACCATAAAGACCTGTGATAAAAAAGCCTCGCCCTTGCTTACGATAAATTCGATCAAGGATGATTCGAGCCGACTCCTCAACCTCGGGCAACATTACAAAGCTTTCGAAAATCCGTGTCCGGCTGGCTGAGTTGAGAGTTGACTCGTTGAAGTTCTCAACCCAACTACTGACAGGCGTGAAATCAAATATTTCCTTCATGAGTGGCATATCAGGCCTCCATCTCTACAATTGGCTGATCACCGCGAGTCAGGGTATACTGCCCACATCGGCATTGCTGACCAGCCATTCGCCCGGTTAGCACCAGTAAAATTCTTCTTTTCCCCACGGCATCGTTGTACCAGGTGGTCATTGGGTCCATGCCAAGCGTAAAAACAAGTTCCAGGTGATCGAGAATGGTCAATCCCTCTGGCAAAAGCTGTTCGGCAACAAGGTCGTGAATCGCATTCCGGAGTCTGTTCCCATAGCGTTTAAGATCCGTCGCGATTGTCATTGCATTGAAATCAAACACCCCGGCAAACATAGGGTCTTTGGCCAGCAGGTCGAGAATGATGTCATTCACACTCACATAGCGGACCTGCCCAAATTCGCTCCGCGTCGACATGTGTTCCGCAAGCCATGTTTTCCCAGTACCTTGTCCACCAATAAGGCAGCACAGGGTTCGTCCGCCAACATGGCTCTGGCCTACCAGTCCTATAAGCTCATTAAGCGCCTTGGCTTGAGCTGGAGTTGTTTTGTTATCTCCAGGCATCGACGTATTCCTCCAGCGATTGATGAAAAAGTTGTACTTGATCCGTGCTTCCGTGCCGGTGATATTCGCAATGTCCCTTGGTTGCAAGTTTGTTCACTCCAGCAATCAGTAAGGCGCGGTTGCACATGAAGATTGGGGCTATAGTCCCCTCGTTGATCACAGTTGCCGTTGATGGTGCCCGCCAGCCGTTTATAAATGCGTCATGATACAGAGCATAACCAAGTACAGCCTCAGTCGGGCAATAGGTCGTCACTGAGTAATTGGATTTTAAAAGTTTCAGGCGTCCAGCTTTAACGAGGATCGACCGCACTCGATCTCGAGTCGACTGAGGCATTCGTTCGTATTTACGCTCCAGGAGCTGGTCAAGATGGTAGCGCGAGAAAACGGCCTCACCGGTATTCAGGAAGCTGTCTGTAACTAAAAGTGAAAGAGTTTCAAAAAGAATCGGAGTAGTGATGCATAGCTGGAAAAACACCAGATCCTGAACCGCTTCATCATTGCTGCGAATCTTTCGAAACATCTTCAGGAATGAAGTGTTTTTGATCGAGTTGTTCTCGATTTCCAGGAAGCGATATTTCATGTGTTGCCACAGTTTTTCCTTGTTGGATTCAGACTTCTGGGGCCAACGTTGGATACAGGAGCCACGCACAGCTTGCGCGTCATTGCTCTCCAGTGCAACGTCGAGCAGCATGAGAGTCTCTTCCAAAAGGAATCCGTATCCGATTGTTGAAAATTGTTTATCCATGGTTTTCAGAAGTGAAGTGCACCCGTGCGAATATATGATAGGCTCACGTTGGTGTATTCGATGGAAAATATGTACACACACACTCTATGATGGCTTTCTGAGAGCTGCATAGAGGATACAATACTCCTGCTGTTTCGGAGAATCGCAAAAGCCCCTTTATGTGGTATAGATTTTAAACTATTCATATGTTGTTTATCCAGAGAGAACAAGCATCGAAAACATGCGCATTGAAACAAAAGACAGTTCCCTTTAGGAAAACCCTATTGTGCCCCCAACACCTATTATAATGTCGAATAAAATGCTCAATACCCTGAAATTGTTTAGCACAATTTAGTTCTCATTTAAAGTCATTATGTTATCTTCTACGACTTGCCATCCTAGAGACGCTTCATGAACCTGAATATATGTGGATTTAAGGATATTTTTCCCAACCATTCGCAAGGAATCGAATGAATACCATAATACGCTCCTGCCACCTGCCCACAGATCGCTGTGGTGGTATCTGCATCATCTCCGAGATTGGCAGCTCTTAATAGCGCCTCTTTGAATGTCTCAGTCTCGTAGAAACACCATAACGCCGCCTCCAGGCTCTTCACCACATAACCGATTCCCTGAATCTGATTTTCTTTTTTTCCTTTGTATGAACCCTTGAGAGTCTCCCTGATAGCCGGCGACTCCACGATAGCTTCATCGTGATCGAACAGCACACGCTCCTTGTCCATGCCTGACAGGGCATTGTACAGGATCGAGGCAAAGAGCCGGCATGCATCAATGCACACCTGTGCTCCGTGGGTAGTCCTGGAGCTCTCGCCTGCATAGAAGATCATGGCATCCCTGTCCGGGAAGAAAAACAAAGGCACAGGCGCCAGGCGCATAAGTGACCCGTTCCCAGCACTGTGGCTGTCAGTGGGGCCGGAAAAGGGATCGTGGGTCTTCTCGAACCTCCTCAGCGCAGAGGCCGTCGTTCCTCCGATGTCGAAGCACACTCCAGTGCTGCTGAGATACCCTGTTCTGTACCACCTCACGTACCGCTCCATCTGGTCCAGGGGCTCGAAGCCCTTCTTTTCGATGAGGCTCTCTGCCAGGCACAGTGCCATGGAGGTGTCGTCGGTCCACTGGCCTGCTTCCAGGTTGAAGGGGCCTCCACCCACCATGTCGGTTATGGGCTCGAACGACCCCCTCGGCTTGAACTCCAGGGTCGTGCCCACTGCGTCACCACAGGCCAGACCAAGGAGACAGCCCGTATACCGGTCGACCAGATCCATCACAGCTCCCCGCCGCTGTTCATGTACCACACACCCACCTGCACGGCCGTAACGTTCACAGGCATGGGCCTCAAGGTACGCATGTCAACCCAGCCAGTTACAGGTGACTTGTCGGATTTGAGCCCGATGCCATGCTCCCAGTAGGACAGGTACGACTCCCCGCGCTCGGAGGCATACATGTTGCCCATGGTGGCCGAGCTGTCCAGCGCATACTCCCAGTTGTTCTCCCTCATGTTGATGCCGTGCTCCGGGTGCGGCCTGGCCCCCAGGCTCACGAGGTACTGGCAGGCCTTCGCGTCGAGCGGCCGGTAGACGCTCACCTTGAGGCGGCCGTCATCGAGGGGCTGCATGGCTGCCAGGAGCTGTTCCTGGCGCTGGATCGTGACGATCTCCCCGCCCAGGTCCACCGGGGACAGCTGGAAATACCACGTGTCGCCCTCCACCGGGACCGTGTCCCGGTCGTCCTCGGGCGCGAGCAGCTCGGCAAGACGGCCCATGGCCTCCTCGATGTCGAGCCACTTGTCCGGGTTGTGCGTGCTGTACTCCTGGAGCCAGTAGAGGAGCATGGGGAATTCAATGTTCCCTGTCGTCGAAAGCCGCTCCATCTCTTCCACCGGCACCGGGAAGTGTATCTCCGGAATCCCCCAGTGTTCATAGAAGCCCTTCTTCATCTTGAACAGTGCAAAATCCTTCATGCTGCATCTCCTCGCCTTGGATTTACACTCATATACCACACCAGGGTTCCATAAGGCGGAATGTCATGGGTTTTTCTCCATCATATGGAGATGCGGGAAACCGTGCGTCCTGAAATAAGGTACACTTCGACACCGGCATGCCTGTTGATGTTCTCGATGTTCCATCTCCAGTCGTCGTAGGCCGAAGGGTCCCAGCTGTCCGTGATCAGCACGGCAAACCTCGTGTTCTGGAAACAGACACCCTGCATGTGCTGGACGACCTTCTCCATTGCCTGCCTGCAGGAGAGGTGGCCACGTCCCTTGGTGTATGCCGACGTGCTCAGGGAAATGAAAAAGGCGAGATCGCAGCAGGCAAACCCGGGAGTGCCGGGATAGCAGTTCACTGACCCCTCGGTCTCTCCTGTTGTCTTGCCGATTATCTCCGGTATCTGGTCCGCGGTGATTCCCCCCTGGCTTCTCATCTCGTCGATGACTGCCGCCAGCCTCTGTGCTGTCTGCTCAAACTGCCCCATCCATCACTCTCCTTTTTTCCATGTAACGACCATGTGCCTCTGTTCCCTGGTCTCCGGCGAGGGTTCACCTGACTTCGGGTCATATTGGCGGAGCCATTCTATCATCCTGAGGGCTTCATTTCCCAGGGCGATTCCATGCCGTGCGAGATAACACCCCACGACGGTGCCGGTCCTGCCCTTGCCTCCCCAGCAGTGGACATAGGTGGGTTTTCCCTGGGCGATGTTCGCATCGATGGCGTCCAGTATGTCCTTCATGAGCGCCATGGAAGGTATGCTCACATCCTTGATGGGAAACCTCACCATGCATGCCTCCACACCGCGCTGGAGGGCCAGAGAAGTGAGCTTCTCGCTGTACTCCAGGAAGTGCCTGCCGTTGTGATCCACCTCCCGGGCCTCCATGAGGTTCACCACACGGCAGATTCCGCAGTCGAGCAGCGCTGCGAGCTTCTTCTCCATGATCTTTGCATCCGGATCCCCGGGGTATGCACCGGCATAGAGCCTGCCAGGTA
>JAGOOG010000054.1 GCA_017992605.1 Deltaproteobacteria bacterium | reverse complement strand
GTGGACCATCGTGGCACTGAAATCAGACAGGGCGTACAGCTCCGGCAGTTGATCGGTACTACTGGAAAGGTCATCCGTATCCAGGGCTCGTGGTATCTCGGCCCCGAGCTCACGGACAGGGCGAGACCGGTTCGCACGCCTTTGGCACTCTGCAGGAACTGCAGTCGTCCCTCACATCATCGAGTACGGGTCCACATCGATTCTGAGATCAGCATCTCCGGTCACCTTCACCCGCTCCATGGCGTCGAGCGCCCTGTGAAGGCTTCCCCTCCTCCGGGACCGCAGGACAAGGTGCCACCGGTGACGGTTCCTCAGCAGGGAAATCGGTGCAGGGGCGGGCCCCATGACCTCCACCTGCGGCACGGTGGCCGATGCCGCCAGCTTCACGGCAATCATCCTGGCCGTCCCCTCCTCGTCGGCACTCACCACGCACCGGGCGAGATGCACGTACGGGGGGAAACCCGTGGCCTTCCTTATTTCCAGCTCCTGAAGCATCATGGCCTCGTAATCGTGCCGTAGTATCGCCTCCATCAGGGGGTGCTCGGGGATCAGGGTCTGGATGACGACTTTCGTGTCCGCCTTGCGTCTGCCTGCACGGCCAGCTACCTGGACGATCTGCTGGAAGGTCCTCTCGCCGCTCCTGAAATCGGGCATGTAGAGCAGCTGTTCCGCGTGCACCACGCCCACCAGGGTGAGGTGGGGAAAATCGTGACCCTTGGCGATCATCTGCGTACCCACGATGATGTCCACCGACCCGGACCTGATGGCGTCGAGCGCCGCGGTCAGCTTGCGCGTAGTGGTCATCTCGTCGGAATCCATGCGCAGCAGACGACTGTCGGGAAACGCCTTCTGCACCTCCGTGAGGACCCTTTCCGTCCCGAGGCCCACGGGCCTCATGTCGAGGCAGCCGCAGGAGGGACAGATCTCGGGAAGCCTCATGGTGAATCCGCACCAGTGGCACAGCGCTTCCCCTTTCGACCGGTGGTAGGTGAGACTCCTGTCGCACCTCAGGCAGCGCAGCACCTTGCCGCACCCCGGACACACGAGGGCCGCGGAAAAGCCCCTGCGGTTGATGAAGAGCAGGACCTGTTCGTTCCTGTCCAGGGTCGCGGCCATCTCGGTCACCAGGGGTTCGGAGAGGGGACCGCGGATAGTGCGCATATCCACGATCTCCACATCGGGCAGCGCAGCAGGACCGATGCGCGAGGTCATGGCAAGGAGCCGGTCACGGCCGCTCCTGGCGCGCTCGTGGGTTTCCATGCTGGGGGTCGCCGACCCAAGGATGACGCAGGCCTTGTTGTTCGTTGCCCGCACGATCCCCAGGTCGCGGGCGTTGTACGGCACCCCGTCGTCCTGCTTGTAGCTGTGATCGTGTTCCTCGTCCACCACGATGAGCCCGATGTCCCTCAGCGGCGAGAACACCGCGCTCCTGGTGCCCAGCACGAAACGCGCCCCGTCGCGGACGACCTTCATGAACTCCCGTGCACGGTCCTTCTCCGGGAGGCCCGAATGGAACACGGCTACCTCGTAGGGAATCCGGCCCTTCACCATGGCGATGGTCTGGGAGGTCAGCGCGATCTCCGGTACGAGGTAGAGAACCGATCTTCCCCGCCGCAGGGCTTCATTGGCAGCGGCGAGGTAGACCTCGGTCTTTCCCGAACCGGTGATGCCGTGGAGCACGAAGCTGTGGAACGTGCCCGTTCCCACGGCAGCCGCGATCTCCTCGATGGCCTTCGTCTGGTCTGCAGAGTATGCAGGGAGCGGGGGAAGACAGCGGCCCGGGCCGGGCTCCCTCTCCCCGACCTCGAGAAGCCCCTTTGCCAGGAGGGCCCTGATCCGCGCAGCGCTTCCAGGAAACCTTCCCCTGAGTTCGCTCATCAGGATTCCTTCCACGGGGATCCCGTCCAGGAGCGCCTGCTGGGCCGAGCCGAGCCTGCCGTGGTCACACGCCTTCCTTTTCAGAAGGGGGTCCTCGTCCCGCACCAGTGTCCGTCCCTGCCTGAAGAAGGGCGGAAAGGCAAGGGCCATGCATGGACCGATCCCGGCATGGTAGTATCTGGCCGTCCAGTCCAGCAGCTTCATGAGCTCTTCCGTGATGAGCGGGCTCTCATCGAGGACTGCGTGGATGTCCTTGAGCGCCAGGTCGTCGTCCCGGCTCTGCCCGGCGGCTATGACCACGCCGACCTGCCTGGTGTTCCTCACCGGCGCCACGACCCTGCTTCCCACCACCGGCGACAGCCCCGGCGGCACCGCATAGGAGAGCACCTTGGGTATGTTGGTGAACATGACGACATCGGCGACGAACCCGGTCATGCCCGACAGGCTAGCATGGAGGGACAAAGGCAGGGAACCATATTCTTTGACATGCTTGACTGATCGCGCTCTTCCCATTTATAGTCAGACGTATTGAAAGAGGGGGGCCCTTTGGTGAAGGGTGTTGGTTTGGACCAGATGCTGCGGGACCTGTGTGATGCAGACCCCGAGATCAAGAAGATGGCTGCCAGGGCAATCCTCAAGGAATCCTCCAATCCTGCCAAGGTTTTCTCCTCGGTGCTCAAGGATGCCGACGGGCCGACCTCAGAGGCGATATACGACATCCTTTTCGATGCGGATGCCGACTTCTCCGGTATCTTCATGTCAGCCACCGAGCACGAAGACCCCGTCGTCCGGGCCAGGGCGATACGGTACCTGTTCCGCAGGGGGGCCTTCGAGCCGAAGGATGGGACCAAATGGCTCACCGACGGCGATCCGTACGTACGCAGGAGGGTCATCAGCTACCTCTTCTGGATGAACGACGCCCCTTCGCTGGAAAAGGTGGCCAGCCTGTGCACCGAAGACCCGGACGAGTCGGTCAGGAAGGATTGCCTGAGGCTCGTCTCGATCTGGGGCTCCGACGGCGATGTGGAACAGGTGGTACGGGCCCTGGAGGACAAATCCCACGAGGTGAGGATACAGGCCGTGCAGACCTTGAGAAAACTCACCGGCGAGGATTTCGGAGATCCCCTGAGCGCGTCGTCCGAGGAATTCGAATGGATCGTGGCCAAGTGGCAGGGGTGGTGGGAAATCATGAGGGAGCGGTCATAACATGGAGCAACCGATCTATACAGCCAAGGATTATGCGACCCTGCTGGGCATCACCAAGTCCACGCTGCTCAAGATGGAGAGCCAGGGCAAGCTCCCGCAGCCCCGGATAGTGGACGGGGTCCGCACCTACTATCCCCACGACATCCCCGTGTATCTCAAGAAGCTCGGCAGGCCGCCCCTCGTGTCCTCGAAGCGGCGGCAGATCTTCCTCAACTTCAAGGGAGGAACGGGCAAGACCAGTATTTCGGCCTTCTACGCGTTCCGTCTGGCATACCTCGGGATGAACGTGCTCCTCATCGACCTCGACCCCCAGGGCCACCTCACCCAGTGCCTGGGCATCGACCACGATTCCTTTGACGCGACCCTGTACAATGTCCTCATCGAGAAGACCGACATCCGTGACATCATCCTGCCCACCAAGATGGAGAACCTGAAACTCATCCCGGCGAATCTCGACCTCTCCCCCGTGGAACTCGCGCTGACCTCCATGAACGCCAGGGAACAGCGCCTGAGGAAGACCATCGCCTCGATCCAGGACGACTTCGACGTCATCGTCATGGATGCCTCCCCGTCCATCGGCCTCCTGAACCTGAACGGCATCCTGGCGAGCAACGACCTCTTCGTCCCGGTCCTGGCCGACTTCCTCTCCTATCACGGCCTGAAGATCCTCTTCGAGACGCTCTCCACCATCGAGGAGGACTTCGACTTCATCTTCGAGAACATCTACATCTTCCTGAACAACTACAACGCCTCCCACAACATCTGCCAGCGGGCCAAGGAGGCCCTCGAGACGCACTACAACGGGTATCTCATGAAGACGCTCATCCGCCAGGACATCAAGATCGCCGAGGCGGCGAGCGTGGGGATGCCTATCCATCAGTTTGCCCCGAAAAACAGAGGCTCCCTGGACCTCAACGCCTTCATCAGGGAAGTTTTCCCGAATCTCCCGATTGTGTTTTGACCGGTTTTATGGTTAACGTGAGGATCAAGTCCAACACCACGGATCTCGGACGTTCACAACTGCCAACAGTATTGATATGAGGAGTTGTTATCTATGAAAGACGGTTTTGACAGAAGCGTAGCCGAGCGCATGCCGAAGATGCAGAAGCGCAGACCGAACAGGCCCTGGAATGTCGACCCTGTTCTCATAAGGACCCAGGAAGAGATGCAGGAACAGGCCGTCCCTGCGGCGGAGGCCAAGCCCGAGCCGGCGGCGCCCGCCCCATCGGGAGCCCCTGACACCACCAGTTCGGCCATAGCCAAGGCGGTGGAGACCATCGAAGATCTGCACTCGGAATTCTCGCACATCATCTTCGAGAAGAAGGACATCCAGCGCAGGCTCATGGAGCATGACCGGGTCATGGAAGAGTTCGGCCGGGAAAACACCACGCTCAAGGAGAACATCGCTGAGTTCGAGAAGGCCGCCCAGGAAAACGGCCTCCTCGTCAGGGAAATCTCCTTCCTGAACGAACAGCTCGAGGACGCCGACCATTACATCAAGCGCGTGGTGGGCATGCTGGAGACCGCGAACGCCGGCTATGACTCCGAGGTCACGAAGACCAGGGCCCTCGAGGAGCGTCTCAGGAGCTTCAGCAGGGACATCCAGGAAAAGGCCAAGCTGGACGTCAAGGTGTCCATCCTCGAGAAGGACCTGAACTTCTCGACGGCGCGCATCCATGAACTCGAGGAACAGCTCGAGGAGGAGTCCAGGAAGAGAAAACCCCTGGAGGACGAGATCGCGGAGCTCAAGGTCGCCCTCGACAGGGTCTACTCGTCCCTGTCGCACATTCGGCTCAAGGCCAAACGCGAGGTGTATGGATCCTGATACCTCCAAAAAGGTCAAGGACCTGCTGGGCCTGATGGATGGCATTTCATCCGACATCGA